>NZ_JACFSE010000027.1:0-1272 GCF_016100545.1 Gilliamella sp. W8128 | reverse complement strand
GCACACCGTATAATTATTGGGGTGATGATGATGGCGATGGTCAGGGAGTTAATGGTGTCACCGCTACTGGTAGTTTAAATTTATCCATTGTTGATAGATGGGGTCGAGCTGTTGCTCGTAATGAAGTGCTGACTATTTGTAAAGCGCCATATAGATTAACCTTATCTAATAATGGAGGTAGATTAACAACACGTTATGGGGTGCCTAATGAAAGTCGTTTTAGTGCAAGTAATGTCACTTATTATATTAATCCTAAGGCAGCGCCAGTGATTTGTTTTGCAAAACCTTACATGCAATACGGTGGCTCAGGTTCTTACGATGAATCGTATGCTGGTCCTGCTGACATATGGAACCTTAATATGGGCTTTCTACCACAATCAGTTACGCCGTCGTCTTATGGTTTAAACTTCCCGACTACTGGTGCTAATAATTTGCAGTTTTATTTAGATATTGGTGGTATTAGTCAGGCCTTATCTTGGGCTTCGGTTTCTCATGATAAGATTACTGCTACTATGACCAATGTCGAATACCACGCGGGGAGCGTCCGAGTCACCCTAACGGGTCCTGTTGCTAAAGAATCTCAATGGTATTCAAATAATCCAGGTAGAATCGACAGACCATCCTTACCTCAGGTATTTGAGTTAGTCGGTCGTGATAGCAGTGGTAATGCGGTGGTCAAATATGGATTTAAGTTAAAGCAGTGGTTTGTTAGTGGTGGTTTTTTTATTCAAACTTTTTCTGGTACATCTTGGTGTAATAAGATTGGATACCGTCTTCCAAAAGTCAAGGATTTAACTAATGCGTCTTGTCCGGGAGAGGAAGAACGCTGTCGAGGTGCTGTAGGTGCAACGCCTTCGTCACCTCGTAATAAATATATGCGTCACATTGGTGCCGGATTGTTCTCGGAATGGGGGGATACGAACACTGGTTACGATTCCGCCTACCTCTATAACTCGAGATTTTGGACGCAAGATAGCGTAGGTAGTAGTCAAAATTTTGTGGTTAGGTCGGACAGAGGTGAGGTGGAGCTTTATAATAATAAAAGTAATACTCCTTCGGTCGACCTCCATGCCGGCGTAGCCTGTGTCTATCCTTAGCTATTATTCTTAGTTCTTAGGTATTGAAGCTGAGGATAAGAAGAATAACGTTAGGACATTAAACAAACATTGCCCTGCCAAGGCAATGGCGTTGACGTTGACGAAGTCGGCGATAAAAACGATTTTGTAGTGCGACATTCGCAATGTGCTGACAACTGAGTGAGGTTAGCATGGC
>NZ_JACFSE010000026.1:0-1715 GCF_016100545.1 Gilliamella sp. W8128 | reverse complement strand
TGGATTGACAAGGATATCTGATATGGATTATAATTTTCAACACACAACACACAACACACAACCTGCCCAACCTATAATTTCACCTCTCTAAAGTTAAGCGCACATCGTTTATTATTTAACCGCAGTTTATTATTTCAGCAATTTCCAAAATTTCTTAGTTTAGCCTTTTTATCTCGGCCGATGGTTTTGGTATTAACTGTGATTGTTTTACAGTCTATCTCTTTTTCTAACTATGCATTAACCACTAAAACGACCAATATTATTTATGGCTCAGCCCCTTATTTAACCTTTGATGGAGGTCGTACCCGGGTAACCAATACCGAAGCACTACTCGGGATAACCCTTTCAGATGGAAGAACATTTACTCCGACAACCAATAATTCGAGTTCAACTAATCCTATCGTTTTACCTGCTATTGGTCAGAGTTCTGCGGATATTGGTATGTTAGTACCAAGGAATACTGATTCTATTGCATTAAGTTCACTTATTGGCGCACCGTATAATTATTGGGGTGATGATGATGGCGATGGTCAGGGAGTTAATGGTATCACCGCTACCGGTAGTTTAAAATTATCTATTGTTAATAGATGGAATCAACCTGTTGCCCGTAATGAAGTGCTTGATATTTGTAAAGCGCCATATAGGTTAACCTTATCTAATGATGGAGGTAGATTAACAACACGTTATGGTGTGCCTAATGAAAGTCGTTTTAGTGCAAGTAATGTCACTTATTATATTAATCCTAATCCTAATATATCATCGCCAGTGATTTGTTTTGCAAGACCTGCCGGAGTAGGAGGAAATTCTAGGGGTACGATTCATCCTGCTTCCACTTGGGAAACTGGTAAAGGTTTTCTAACACAGTCAGTTACGCCGTCGTCTTATGGTTCAAACTTCCCGACTACTGGTGCTAATAATTTGTATTTTGATTTAGATATTGTTGGTAATAATCAGGTCTTATCTTGGGCTCCGGTTTCTCATGGTCGTATTACGGCGACGATGACTAATTCAACAAAGACCAGCGTTCGAGTCACCTTAACTGGTCCTGTTGCAAATGGACCATCGTACTGGGAATCAGATGATCCAGCTACATCGACTCCATCTTTATATCAGGTATTTGAGTTAGTCGGTCGTGATAGCAGTGGTAATGCGGTGGTCAAATATGGATTTAAGTTACAGAAGTGGTTTATTAATCGTGGTTATTATAAAAGTAGCTATAGAAATATGACATCTTGGTGTCCTAGTTACTACCGTGTTCCAAAGGTCAAGGATTTAACTAATGCGTCTTGGTTTGTATCAGGTTCACAAATGGGGGCAACGCCTTCGGCACATGGTAATTATGACGTGCTTTACATTGGTGGAGGATTTTTCTCGGAATGGGGGAATATGTACGAATACACTGGTGCCAACATCCAAAGGGGGGACTATTGGACGACTGATATTGATTCTGATGGGTATAATACTCTCCTTTCGGTTCATTCGCGCAATGGTGATGTTAGTAGGAGTCTTCGGGATAGAGACACGCAATACGGACTCTGTGTCTATCCTTAGCTATTATTTCTTAGTTCTTAGGTATTAAAGCTGAGGATAAGAAAAATAACGTTAGAGCGATAAAAACGATTTTGTAGTGCGACATTGGCAATGTGCTGACAACTGAGTGAGGTTAGCATGGCAAACAGGGATGTTTGCCAAGGCGGTGCTTTGTCAGGAACAAA
>NZ_JACFSE010000025.1:0-1788 GCF_016100545.1 Gilliamella sp. W8128 | reverse complement strand
AGGCTTAAAATTTTAAATAAATCATAAAATTGGATTGACAAGGATATCTGATATGGATTATAATTTTCAACACACAACACACAACCTGCCCAACCTATAAATTCACCTTTCTAAAGTTAAGCTCATACCGTTTATTATTTCACTGTAATTTATTATTTCAGCAATTTCCGAAATTTCCTAAATTTCAGCAAAATTTTTCAAAATTTCTTGGTTTAGTCTTTTTATCTCGGCCGATGGTTTTGGTATTAACCGTAGTTGTTTTACAGTCTATCTCTTTTGCTAATTATGCATTAACCACTAAAACAACCAATATTATTTATGGCTCAGCACCTTATTTAACCTTTGATGGAGGTCGAACCCGGGTAACAAATACCGAAGCGCTACTGGGGATATCCCTTTCTGATGGTAGAGCATTTACTCCCACAAACAATAGTTCAATAGACAATCCTATTGAGTTACCTGTTGCTGGTCAGAGTTTTAATGATATTGGTATGTTAGTACCAAGGGATACTGATTCTATTGCATTAAGTTCACTTATTGGCACACCGTATAATTATTGGGGAGATGATGATGGCGATGGTCAGGGGATTGATGGTATCACCGCTACCGGTAGTTTAAATTTATCCATTGTCGATAAAAATAATCAAGCTGTTACCCGTAATGAAGTACTGACTATTTGTAAAGCGCCATATAAATTAACCTTATCTAATGGTGAAGGTAGATTAACAACACGTTATGGAGTACCTAATGAAAGTCGTTTTAATGCAGGTAATGCCACTTATTATATTAATCCTAAGGCATCGCCAGTGATTTGTTATGCAAGACCTGACCTCACTGGGAACGGTCTTTCTGCTGCCGTTTGGCAATCTGGTAAGGGTTTTCTAACACAGTCAGCTACACCATCGTCTTATGGTTTAAACTTCCCGACTACTGGTGCTAATAAGTTGTGGTTTGATTTAAAGATAGGTGGTGTTAGTCAAGCCTTATCTTGGGCTCCGGTTTCTCATGGTGGTATTACGGCGACGATGACCGATTCAACAAAAAACTGGGTTCGAGTCACCCTAACTGGTCCTGTTGCTACAAGATCGCAACAGCAATCAGATAATCCAAGTAGAATCGCCAGACCATCTTTACCGCAGGTGTTTGAGTTAGTCGGTCGTGATAGAAGCGGTAATGCGGTGGTCAAATATGGATTTGAGTTAAAGCAATGGTTTGTTCATCGTGGTACACAAGTTTTTACTATTTATTCTCGTAACTTATCTTGGTGTAATAATATTGGATACCGTCTCCCAAAGGTCAGGGATTTAACTAATGCGGTTTGTCAGGGATGGAGTTCACGTGATCACTGTGAAGGTGCAGTAGGGGCAACGCCTTCGTCACCTGAGAATAGGTTCCGGCGTCATATTGGTGCAGGATTTTTCACAGAATGGGGAAGTATGCACCCTCACACTGGTGACAACTTCTACGACGACTGGTTAGAATACTATTGGACGAATGATAATCCGGAGAGTAATAGCCAATTCCACTATCGTGTTAGCTCGTACAAGGGATCTATTACGGATACTGGGAATCCCACGCCGACTTCTGGTGAGATCAACTTAGCTGGACTCTGTACCTATCCTTAGCTATTATTTCTTAGTTCTTAGCTATTGAAGCTGAGGATAAGAAAAATAACGTTAGGGCGATAAAAACGATTTTGTGGCGCGACATCCGCAATGTGCTGACAACTGAGTGAGGTTAGCATGGCAAACAGGGATGTTTGCCAAGGCGGTGCTTTGTCAGGAACAA
>NZ_JACFSE010000024.1:0-1845 GCF_016100545.1 Gilliamella sp. W8128 | reverse complement strand
TAAAAAAGCCAAATAAAACAGATAATTACTTGACAGGATTGTCGCCATGCATTATAATGTAAAACACCAAACACCAAACACCAAACCTGCCCAACCTATAATTTAACGTTAGTAAAGTTAAGCACGTACGGTCTATTATCTCACTACAATTTATTTTTCCAACAAATTTGGCAAGGGTTTTCAACATTTCTTAGTTTAGTCTTTTTATCTCGGCCGATGGTTTTGGTATTAGCCATGGTTGTTTTACAGTCTATCTCTTTTTCTAATTATGCATTAACCACTACAACGACCAATATTATTCAAGGTTCAGCTCCTTATTTAACCTTTGATGGTGGTCGTACCCGGGTAACAAATACCGAAGCACTACTCTGGATATCCCTTTCTGATGGTAGAACATTTACTCCCACAACCAATAATTCAAGAAACCATCCTATCATTTTACCTGTTGCTGGTCAGAGTTTTAAGGATATTGGTATGTTAGTACCAACGAATACGTATACTAATTCTATTGAATTAAGTTCACTTATTGGCAAACCGTATAATTATTGGGGGGATGATGATGGTGATGGTCAGGGAGTTTATTATGGTGTCACCGTTACCGGTAATTTAAAATTAACTATTGTTGATAAAGACGATAATCGTGTTGCCCGTAATGAAGTACTGACTATTTGTAAAGCGCCATATAAATTAACCTTATCTAGTGATAGCGGTAGATTAAAAACACTTTATGGTGTGCCTAATGAAAGTCGTTTTAGTGCAAGTAATGCCACTTATTATATTAATCCTAAAGCAGCGCCAGTGATTTGTTTTGCAAGACCTGACTTATGGGGGATTGGGAGTAATCTTTCTGATGCCATTTATCAAGGGCGTAATGGTTTTCTACCACAGTCAGTTACGCCATCGTCTTATGGTTTAAACTTCCCGACTACTGGTGCTAATAATTTGTATTTTGATTTAGATATTGGTGGTAGTAATCAGGCCTTATCTTGGGCTACGGTTTCTCATGGTGGTATTACGGCGACGATGACCGATTCAACAAATACCAGCGTTAAAGTCACCCTAACTGGTCCTGCCGTTACAGACCCTAATCAATGGGTATCAGAAAATCCAGATAGAGTCGACAGACCATCTTTACCGCAGGTATTTGAGTTAGTCGGTCGTGATAGCAGTGGTAATGCGGTAGTCAAATATGGATTTGAGTTAAAGCAGTGGTTTGTTCATAGTGGTAATAATGAAAAGAACCATTCTAGTGCGGAATCTTGGTGTAATAATATTGGATACCATCTCCCAAATATCAGGGATTTAACTAATGGATCTTGTCGGGGACTTAATTCAGAAGACGATTGTAACGGTGTAGTAGAGGCAACGCCTTCGTCACCTGATCCTTGGTTCCGGCGTCACATTGGTGGAGGATTGTTCTCGGAATGGGGGATGGTGGAGGATTACGTTGGTGCCAACTTTCCCGGCCTCGGCTCCGGCGCCGGCGGCACTTGGACGTTTAAATATTGGACGCAAGATATAGTAATTAGTACACAAAGGTTTTTTTATGTTAACACGCGTTATGGTTCGTTTTCTCCCGATACTTGGAACTACTCCACAAGGGGCGGTGGACTCTGTGTCTATCCTTAGCTATTATTTCTTAGTTCTTAGGTATTGAAGCTAAGGATAAGAAAAATAACGTTAGGACGTTAAACAATCATTGCCCAGCCAAGGCAATAAGGCTGACAAAGTGGGCAATAAAAACGATTTTGGGCGCGACATTCGCAATGTGCTGACAACTGAGTGAGGTTAGCATGGCAAACAGGGATGTTTGGCAAGGAGCGTTAAGACCGAACGAAGGCGGAA
>NZ_JACFSE010000023.1:0-2149 GCF_016100545.1 Gilliamella sp. W8128 | reverse complement strand
GTGGTCGCCGCGGGAGATTGTAAAGAGGGTTGGCGCCAACCCTCTTAACTCGGACGTATTCACCGTATAGAAATAACCGCAAAACAGCAAACGTCCGAAACTCAAACAACCAAAAAATAAAGAACTAAAAAATTTTGAGGAGAGGGGGTTTTAAAGCCAAAATCCCCCTAAAGTTTCTTCGAAATAGGTTTTAAGGGCGTAATTAAAACATAAAATTACATTAAACTTTACAAAAATTAACAATTAAACAGCCAAAATAAGTTGCATGGTTTTTTGCAATCACTATACTTTTATAGCATATTTATACGAATGGACAAATTTTATGCCGGCAGGTATAAAATTGTAAATAAATCATTAATTTAATTGACAGGAGTGTCGGATATGGGTTATAATTTACAACACCAAACACCAAACACCAAACCTGCCCAACCTATAATTTAACGTTAGTAAAGTTAAGCACGCACGGCTTATTATCTCACTACAATTTATTTTTCCAACAAATTTGGCAAGGGTTTTCAACATTTCTTAGTTTAGCCTTTTTATCTCGGCAAATGGTTTTGGTATTAACCGCGGTTGTTTTACAGTCTATCTCTTTTTCTAATTATGCATTAACCACTAAAACGACCAATATTATTCAAGGTTCAGCGCCTTATTTAACCTTTGATGGTGGTCTTACCCGGGCGACAAATAGCGAAGCCCTAGTCGGGATATACCTTTCTGATGGTAGAACATTTACTCCGACAACCAATGATTCGAGTTTTGACAATCCTATCGTTTTACCTGTTGCTGGTCAGAGTTTTAATGATATTGGTATGTTTATACCAACGAATACTGATTCTGTTGAATTAACTTCAGTTATTGGTCCGCCCAATAATTATTGGGGTGATGATGATGGCGATGGTCAGGGTACTAATGATATAACCGCTACCGGTAATTTAAGCTTATCTATTGTTGATAAATTGAATCATGCTGTATCTCATAATGAAGTGCTGACTAATTGTAATTCGCCATATAAATTAACCTTATCAAATACTGAAGGTATATTAAAAACACGTTATGGTGTGCCTAATGAAAGTCGTTTTACGGCAGGTAATGCCACTTATTATATTAAACCTAAGGCAGCGCCAGAGATTTGTTTTGCTAAACCTAGCATGGAATTCGGTGGCACAGGTTATAAACCTGAACTGTCTGCTGGCCCTGCTGACATATGGAACCTTGATAGAGGTTTTCTAACACAGTCAGTTACACCATCGTCTTATGGTTTAAACTTCCCAACTACAGGTGCTAATGGTTTGTATTTTGATTTAGAGATAGGTGGTAATAATCAGGACTTATATTGGGAGCCAGTTACGCATAGCGGAATTACGGCAACGATGACATCTTCAACAAAGACCAGTGTTCATGTTACTCTAACAGGTCCTGCCGTTACAGACTCTGAGCAACAGCGTTCAGATAATCCAGATGAAATCGATAAACCCTCTTTGCCGCAGACATTTGAGCTAGTTGGTCGTGATAGCAGTGGTAATGCGGTGGTCAAGTATGGTTTTGTGTTAAAGTTGTGGTTCGTCAATCGTGGTAAGGGTATGTACACTTATTCAAATGTATCATCATGGTGTACAAAAATTGGTTATCAGATACCTTATTTAGGTCATGTAACTAATTCGGATTGTAAGGGAGATGGTGTAGGTGTTCATTGTCTAGATATGCATTCTTTTGTTAATCATAGAAAGCCGATATCACATAATAATTCATATATGCGTGACATTGACGAAGGATTCTTCGCGGAATGGGGGAACATGGCCAATTACACTGGTGCCAATTTCGTGTCCAGGTATTATTGGGTGAAAGGTGTAATTGGAAGTCCACCTGTTGCGCAGGCTACAGTGGGGGCGGACAGCGGTTTTATGGAACGCTATCATCTTAGTATTAATGAGGTCGAGTACGGGTTTTGCTCCTATCCTCTTTTTTCATTTCCTGATCGCTAGGTATATGAAAAGAAAGGTTAGGACATTAAACAATCATTGCCTTGCCAAGGCAATGGCGCTGGAAAAGAGGGCGATAAGGGACATTCGCAATGTGCTGACAACTGAGAGAGGTTAGCATGGCAAACAGGGATGTTTGCCAAGGCGGTGCTTTGTCAGGAACAAAT
>NZ_JACFSE010000022.1:0-2894 GCF_016100545.1 Gilliamella sp. W8128 | reverse complement strand
AGAAACAACCACAAAACAACAAAACGTCCGAAACTCAAAGAACTAAAAAATAAAGAACTAAAAAATTTTGAGGAACGGGGTTTTTAAAGCCTAAAATCCATCCAATAAATCGCTAACGTTAGTTATAAAATCAACTAGTTCCAATAATAAACGTTTATTTTGGCAAATAAGTTTGGTGTATTTAATTTAGCGACATTAGCAATGTGCTGACAACTGAGTGAGCTTAGCATGGCAAACAGGGATGTTTGGCAAGGCGGTGCTTTGTCAGGAACAAATCACAGCCGGTGCGTTAAGAGCGAACGAAGGCGGAAGGTAGTCACGCAGTGACCACTTGCGTAGTCGCCGCGGGAGATTGTAAAGAGGGTTCGCGCCAACCCTCTTAACTCGGACGTAATCGCCGTATAGAAATAACCACAAAACAACAAACGTCCGAAACTCAAAGAACCAAAAAAATTTGAGGAACGGGGTTTTTAAAGCCTAAAAATCCCGTCCAAGTTTCCCCGAAATTGGTTTTAAGGTCGTAATTAAGACATAATATTACATTCACCTTTACAAAAGTTAACAATTAAACCATCAAAAAAAGTTGCATGGTTTTTTGCAATCACTATACTTTTATAGCATATTTATACGAATGGATAAATTTTATGCCATTAGGCTTAAAATTTTAAATAAATCATAAAATTGGATTGACAAGGATATCTGATATGGATTATAATTTTCAACACACAACACACAACACACAACCTGCCCAACCTATAAATTCACCTCTCTAAAGTTAAGCTCATACCGTTTATTATTTAACTGCAGTTTATTATTTCGACAATTTCCAAAATTTCCGAAATTTCAGCAAAATTTTTCAAAATTTCTTGGTTTAGTCTGTTTATCTCGGCCGATGGTTTTGGTTTTAACCGTAGTTGCTTTACAGTCTATCTCTTTTGCTAATTATGCATTAACCACTACAACGACCAATATTATTTATGGCTCAGCACCTTATTTAACCTTTGATGGTGGTCGTACCCGGGTAACAAATACCGAAGCGCTACTCAGGATATCCCTTTCTGATGGTAGAACATTTACTCCGACAACCAATAATTCGAGTTATTACAATCCTATCGAGTTACCTGTTGTTGGTCAGAGTTTTAATGATATTGGTATGTTAGTACCATGGGATACTAATTCTATTGCATTAAGTTCACTTATTGGAACACCTTATAATTATTGGGGGGATGATGATGGCGATGGTCAGGGAGTTAATGGTGTCACCGCTACTGGTAGTTTAAATTTATCCATTGTTGATAAAGACAATAATCCTGTTGCCCGTAATCACGTGCTGACTTTTTGTGACGATAGAGCGCCATATAGATTAACCTTATCTAATGATGGAGGTAGATTAACAACACGTTATGGGGTACCTAATGAAAGTCGTTTTGAGCCAAGGACTGCCACTTATTATATTAAACCTAAGGCAGCGCCAGTGATTTGTTATGCAAGACCTGCCTTAGGTGGGTATATCGGTTTGTCTGAGGCCGTTTGGAAAACTTGGAAGGGTTTTCTACCACAGTCAGTTACACCGTCGTATTATGGTTCAAACTTCCCAACTACTGGTGTTCATAAAATTGGTTTTAGTTTATTTATTGCCGGCACTAATCAGGCCTTATCTTGGGCTCCGGTTTCTCATGGTGGTATTACTGCGACGATGACCGGTTCAACAAGTACCAGCGTTCGAGTCACCCTAACGGGTCCTGTTGCTACATCGTACTCAGATAATCCAGGTAGAATCGGTAGACCATCTTTACCGCAGACATTTGAGTTAGTCGGTCGTGATAGTAGGGGTAATGCGGTGGTTAAATATGGATTTGTGTTAAAGCAGTGGTTTGTTAGTCGTGGAAATATGAGCTATTATTACTATCCTAGTATGGAATCTTGGTGTAATAAGATTGGATACCGTCTTCCAAAGGTCAGGGATTTAACTAATGCGTCCTGTCTGAGAGATAATACAGGGATTTGTGAAGATTATGCAAATGAAATAAATGCATTAACGGCAACGCCTTCGTCACCTGATAATATGGTTCGTCGTCACATTGGTGGAGGATTGTTCTCGGAATGGGGGACTATGAACAGTAACTTTGCCCTCTCTGACGACTCTAGCAAATTCCTTCATAATGCTCCTTATTGTACGCAAGATACGGTGGCGGGTACTAATAACCCGAATTCAACTAATATTCTTTCGGTTTTCGATACTGGTGGTCATAATGGGAATTTGGGTCAAATATATATATATCCTCACACCTCAGGCGCCTATGGCGGAGTCTGTGTCTATCCTTAGCTATTATTTCTTATTTCTTAGGTATTGAAGCCAAGGATAAGAAAAATAACATTAGGGCGATAAAAATCGATTTTGTGGTGCGACTTTCGCAATGTGCTGACAACTGAGTGAGGTTAGCATGGCAAACAGGGATGTTTGGCAAGGAGCGTTAAGACCGAACGAAGGCGGAAGGCAATCACGCAGTGACCACGTGCGTGGTCGCCGCGGGAGATTGTAAAGAGGGTTCGCGGCAACCCTCTTAACTCGGACGTATTCACCGCATAGAACTAGCCACCAAACAACAAAACGTCCGAAACTTAAACAACTAAAAAATAAAGAACCAAAAATTTTGAGGAACGGGGTTTTTAAAACCAAAATCCATCCAATAAATCGTTAACGCTAGTTATAACATCAGCTATTACTAATAATAAACGTTTATTTTTATAAATTAGTTTAGTGCTTCTTATTTAGCGACATTCGCAATGTGCTGACAACTGAGTGAGTTTAGCATGGCAAACAGGGATGTTTGGCAAGGAGCGTTAAGAGCGAACGAAGGCGGAAGGCAGTCACGCAGTGACCACTTGCGTGG
>NZ_JACFSE010000021.1:0-3719 GCF_016100545.1 Gilliamella sp. W8128 | reverse complement strand
GGCTGTGATTTGTTCCTGACAAAGCACCGCCTTGGCAAACATCCCTGTTTGCCATGCTAACCTCACTCAGTTGTCAGCACATTGCCAATGTCGTGCCACAAAATCGTTTTTATCGCTCTAACGTTATTTTTCTTATCCTCAGCTTCAATACCTAAGAACTAAGAAATAATAGTTAAGGATAGACACAGACTCCGTAGCTGTTACCCCCATTACCGTCAAGCCACACTGAACCAATTCCCGGTTCAACCACAAAATACTGTTGACGACTACCAAACCTATCTTGCGTCCAATAGCGTGGATCGTAGTTTTCGCGGCGGTGGAAGTTGGCACCAGTGTAACTAATCATACTGCCCCATTCCGTGAAAAATCCTGCACCAATGTGACGCGCAACATGATTATTAGGTGACGAAGGCGTTGCACCTACTGCATTTACTTCATTTGCATAATATTTACAAGCATACACAGTCGATCGCCGACAAGACGCATTAGTTAAATCACTGACCTTTGGGAGACGGTATCCAAAACTATTACACCAAGATTCTATACTAGAATGGGTACTTTCATAATTACCACGATTAACAAACCACTGCTTTAACTCAAATCCATATTTGACCACCGCATTACCACTGCTATCACGACCAACTAACTCAAATACCTGTGGCAAAGATAGGCTATCGATTCTACCTGGATTTTCTGATGCCCATTGCGATGATGTAGCAACAGGACCAGTTAGGGTGACTCGAACGCTGGAGTAGTTGTTGTATGGGTATGGTGAATCGGTCATCGTCGCCGTAATACCACCATGAGAAACCGGAGCCCAAGATAAGTCCTGATTAGTGCCGGCAATAAGTAAATCAAAATATAACTTATTAGCACCCGTAGTCGGGAAGTTTGAACCATAAGACGATGGTGTAAATGACTGTGTTAGAAAACCACCACCGACCCAAACGTCAGCAGAAATCCCGGATGTAGGTTGGTGTTGAGGTACTGCATAACAAATCGCTGGCGTTCCCTTAGGATTAATATAATAAGTGGCATTACCTGCATTAAAACGACTTTCATTAGGTACCCCATAACGTGTTGTTAATCTACCGCTAGTATTAGATAAGGTTAATTTATATGGCGCTTTACCGTTACAAATAGTCGGCACTTCATTACGGGCAACAGCTCGACCATTTTTATCTTCAATGGATAACCTTAAACTACCGGTAGCGGTGACACCATTAACTCCCTGACCATCGCCATCATCATCCCCCCAATAATTATAAGGTGTGCCAATAAGTGAGCTTAATGCAATAGAATTAGTATTCGTTGGTACTAACATACCAATATCAGCAAAACTCTGACCAACAACAGGTAACTCGATAGGATTGTCTAAACTTGAATTATTGGTTGTCGGAGTAAATCTTCTACCATCAGAAAGGGTTATCCCGAGTAGCGATTCGGTATTGGTTACCCGGGTACGACCGCCATCAAAGGTTAAATAAGGGGCTGAGCCATAAATAATATTGGTCGTTGTAGTGGTTAATGCATAATTAGCAAAAGAGATAGATTGTAAAACAACTACGGTCAATACCAAAACCATCGGCCGAGATAAAAAGACTAAATTAAGAAATTTTGAAAAATTTTGCCGGAATTTCGGAAATTTTGGAAATTGCTGAAATAATAAACTGCAGTGAAATAATAAACGGTATGAGCTTAACTTTAGAAAGGTGAAATTATAGGTTGGGCAGGTTGTGTGTTGTGTGTTGTGTGTTGAAAATTATAATCCATATCAGATATCCTTGTCAATCCAATTTTATGATTTATTTAAAATTTTAAGCCTAACGGCACAAAATTTATCCATTCGTATAAATATGCTATAAAAGTATAGTGATTGGAAAAAACCATGCAACTTTTTTTGGAGGTTTAATTGTTAACTTTTGTAAAGATGAATACTGCTAGCCCGAAAACAGCATCGGTTATTTGCTGTTTATTAGAAATAATATCCCTTTTATTCCCCTCTTAAAAAATCACCATTTTTAATATTAATAATTTGCAGATTAGGTTTTTGATTTTGACAATTTTATAATCGTTTTTAGAAGGTATTTTGCGTTTTAAAAACCCCTTTCCTCAAAATTTTTTGGTTGTTTGAGTTTCGGACGTTTTGTTGTTTTGTGGTTGTTTCTATACGGTGATTACGTCCGAGTTAAGAGGGTTGGCGCCAACCCTCTTTACAATCTCCCGCGGCGACCACGCAAGTGGTCACGATGTGACTGCCTTCCGCCTGCGTTCGGTCTTAACGCACCGGCTGTGATTTGCTCCTGACAAAACACAGCCTTGGCAAACATCCCTGTTTGTCATGCTAACCTCACTCAGTTGTCAGCACATTGCGAATGTCGCGCTACAAAATCGCTTTTATCGCCCTAACGTTATTTTTCTTATCCTTAGCTTCAATACCTAAGAACTAAGAAATAATAGCTAAGGATAGACACAGAGTCCGGAGAATGTGCTGGAGGCATATTCCCTACTATACAAGTCACCATAATACGCGCTAACAGTATAAAAAGACGCTCGACTACTACCCACCCTCCTATCTTGCGTCGCATAGTCGCCTGTAAAGTAGGCATTAGCGTAATAGTCCATCCGCCCCCATTCCGAGATCAATCCTGTTCCAATGTGACGACGATATCTATTATCAGGTGACGAAGGCGTTGCACCAACTGCACCTTGACAGTCAGCATTTGACCCTTCTCCCTGACAAGTCGCATTTGTTAAATCCATGGCCTTTGGAAGACGGTATCCAATATTATTACACCAAGATTCTATACTAGAATGGGTACTTGCATAATTACCACGATTAACAAACCACTGCTTTAACTCAAATCCATATTTGACCACCGCATTACCACTGCTATCACGACCGACTAACTCAAATGTCTGCGGTAAAGATGGTCTACCGATGCTATCTGGATTTTCTGATTGCCGTTGATTAGGGTCTGTAACAACAGGACCCGTTAGGGTGACTCCAACATTGGTATTTGAATAGGGCGTAATCGTCGCCGTAATACCACCATGAGAAACCGGCGCCCAAGATAAGGCTTGACTAACACCACCAAACCATAAATCAAAAGACAAATTATGAGCACCAGTAGTCGGAAAGTTTAAACCATAAGACGATGGTGTAACTGACTGTGGTAGAAAACCCTTATCATTGTTATAAATGTCATCAGAAAGCCCCCCAAAATCAAATCCAACTGCAAGTGGTCTTACAAAACAAATCGCTGACAATGTCTTAGGATTAATATAATAAGTGGCATTACCTGCATTAAAACGACTTTCATTAGGTATACCATAACGTGTTGTTAATCTACCGCTAGTATTAGATAAAGTTAATTTATATGGTGCGCTACAAATATCCAGCACTTCATTACGGGCAACAGGATAATTCCATCTATCAACAATAGATAAATTTAAACTACCGGTAGCGGTGACGCCATTAACTCCCTGACCATCTCCATCATCATCCCCCCAATAATTATAAGGTGTGCCAATAAGTGAACTTAATGCAATAGAATCAGTATCTGTTGGTACTAACATACCAATATCATTAAAACTCTGACCAATAGCAGGTAAAACGATAGGATTGTCTCTTGAATTATTGGTTGTGGGAGTAAATGTTCTACCATCAGAAAGGGATATCCTGAGTAGCGCTTCGGTATTTGTTACCCGGGTACGAC
>NZ_JACFSE010000020.1:0-3737 GCF_016100545.1 Gilliamella sp. W8128 | reverse complement strand
AAGCCTAACGGCATAAAATTTATCCATTCGTATAAATATGTTATAAAAGTATAGTGATTGCAAAAAACCATGCAACTTTTTTTGACGGTTTAATTGTTAACTTTTGTAAAGATTAATGTAATATTACCTCTTAATTACTCGCTTAAAACCTATTTCGAAGAAACTTTAGGGGGATTTTAGGCTTTAAAAACCCCGTTCCTCAAATTTTTTATCTTAAAAATCCCAAGCCTCAAAAATAACCCCGTCCCAGTTGGGACGGATGGTTGTCGCCACAACATTGCTTTAGCCACCCACGTCATAATTCGCTTGGTTATTGAATTAATCATCCTTTAAAGGTGCTGCGGCACAAACTCCTATATGGGTTTTAAATTTTTCGATTTTGTAGTCTCTAGTTGTGTTTCCACTATAGGCGTACACGACAAACTCAGTATACTTATTACTTTCGCCAAGGTCGCTAGTCCAATAGCCATAATTGAAACCAGCATCAGTGTAGCTCCTTATGTCGCCCCACTCCGAAAAAAGACCAGCACCAATATGACGCTGATAATGATTACCAGTTGATGAAGGTGTAGCACCAACTATACCCTTGCAATTTTCTCCTGCATCAGCTCCCCCTTGACAAATTGCGTTAGTTAAATCCTTGACCTTAGGCATACGGTATCCAATATCACTACACCAAGACGATACACTTTCTTTAGTATAAGATTTAAGTCCACGGTTAACAAACCACTGCTTTAACTGGAAACCGTATTTGACGACTTCTTCCCCACTTTGACTGTCTCGACCAACTAACTCAAATGTCTGTGGTAATGTCGGATTAAGTATAGTTCCCAAACTACTTGGATTACTTGAACCCAATTGCTCATCTTTAGCAAATGGACCCGTTAGGCTAACCCGCACACTTTTATTTGTTGCTTCCGTCATAGTAGCTGTAATACCACCATGAGAAACTGGCTGCCAAGATAATTCTCGATAATTACCACCTATATCTAGATCAAAGTACAAATTATGAGCCCCTGTAGTAGGGAAATTCAAATCATAAGACGACGGATTTTTCGACTGTGTAATGAACCCCATCTTTTCATTCCACATTGTAGCAGGACCTCGGAAATCCATGTTTTTAGAAAAAAGCTTACCATATTGCAAGTTCGGTTTTGCAAAACAGACCTCTGGTGGTGCCTTAGGATTAATATAATATATTGCATTACTAGCATTAAAATCGCTACCTTTAGGAACGCCATAACGGGTAGATAAAGTGCCGTTGGTACTAGCCAATTTTACCTTATAGGGTCCATTACAAATGGTTAGCACTGTATTACGTGTGACAGGATTATTGAATCTATCAATAATAGATAAATTTAAACTACCTGTGGCAGTTATACCATCAGGGTCTTGACCATCACCATCATCATCACCCCAATAATTATAAGGTTCTCCGATAAGTAAATTTAATGCAATAGAATTAGTATCCGTTGGCACCAACATATCGATATCAGCAAAACTCTGACCAGCAACAGGTAAAACGATAGGATTAGTTGAACTTGAATTATTGGTTGTGGGAGTAAATGTTCTACCATCAGAAAGGGATATCCCGAGTAGCGCTTCGGTATTTGTTACCCGGGTACGACCACCATCAAAGGTTAAATATGGCGCATTACCATAAATAATATTGGTCGTTTGAGCGGTTAATGCATGATTAGCGAAAGAAATAGAAAGTAAAACAACTACGGTTAATACCAAAACCATCGGCCGAGATAAAAAGGCTAAATTAAGAAATTTTGAAAAATTTCGCCCAAATTGCTTAAAAAACAAACTACAGTTAAGTAATAAACGATACGAACTTAACTTTAAAAAGATTAAATTATAGGTTGAGCAGGTGTTATGTGTTGCAAGATTATAATGCATATTGACGTCCTTGTCAACTAAAATACTGATTAATTTACACTTTTATACCAAAAATTATAAAAGTTATCCTTTTATATAAATAAGGTTTGAAAGTATAGTGATTGGAAAAAACCATGCAACTATTTTTGGCGGTTTAATTGTTAATTTTTGTAAAATTTGATGAAAAATTATACTTCAAAATCAAGACATTAATAATAAAAGTACCAACAATTAATTGTTGTTCCATTTTGTGCATGTTCGCAACTTTTCTTTGGTGGTTTTACTTTATTTTTTCTCATGATCTTAAACTAAAAAATCAGTTGTTAAAACTACGGCCATACACAGAGCCCGAAAGTGGAATGATTCTGTTGGATATGTATATCCCCTCTATGAGAGTCGATAATAAACCGTGAATCTGTTCTATTGGTATCACTAGTCCAATAATAGTAACGATCATGGAAGTTAGCTTCTGGATATAAGTACACGTATCCCCACTCCGAAAAAAAACCCGCACCAATTCGACGTTGATAATAGTTATCAGGAGATGCAGGCATAGCACCCTCCGCATCTTGACAGTTAGATAAAGGATATTTGCTGCGCCCCCTGCAAGATGCGTTAGTTAAATCTTTTACCTTAGGTAAGCGATAGCCAATATTGCCACACCATGAAGAAATACTACTATAATTATATTCATTGGTACCGCGATTAACCACCCATTGTTTTAACTGAAAACCATACTTGACAACTACATCACCATTAATATTCCTACCGACTAACTCATATGATTTAGGTAATTCAGCTTTAGGTATTACTTTTATATTATTCGGTTCATTGGATCCCCATTGTTCTTTAGTAGCGGAAGGTCCTTTTAGGGTAACACGAAAGCTTGTGCCTGTAGAATCACCTGGCGTAGGGGTTATTATAGTAGTAATTTTACCTTGCTCTATGCCCTCCCATGTTAAAGATCGAGCACCACCTATATCTAAATCAAAATATAAATTATTGGCTCCAATAGTCGGAAAATTTAAATTATAAGATGATGGATCAGTAGACTGAACAATAAATCCCTTATATTCATTCCAAATATCAGGAGAACCACCAAAGTCATGTCCTTCAGAGTAATTACCATACACTAAAATAGGTTTAGCAAAACACACCCTTGGCGAATCCTTAGGGTTAATATAATAACTCACACTACTACCGCTGAAATCACTATTATTAGGAATACCGTATAGAGTGTTTAACGTTCCATTTGTACTTGTTAATGTCACTTTATAAGGCGCATTACAAATTGTTGGTACATCACTACGTGCAACAGCATTATCATTTTTATCAACTATGGATAAACTTAGAGTGCCACTAGCTCTAATACCATCCCTACCCTGACCATCGCCATCATCATCCCCCCAATAATTATTGGGCGGACCAATAAGTGAACTTAATTCAATAGAATCAGTATCCGTTGGTATAAACATACCAATATCTGCAAAACTCTGACCAGCAACAGGTAAAACGATAGGATTGTCTCTTGAATTACTGGTTGTGAGGGTGGGGGTGAATTGTCTACCATCAGAAAGGGATATCCCGAGTAGCGCTTCGGTATTAGTCACCCGGGTTTGACCGCCATCAAAGGTTAAATAAGGCGCATTACCATGTATAGGATTTGATGTTTTAGCCGTTAATGCGTGACTGGTGTAGGAAGTTATTAGCAACAAACTAAACGATAACCATAAAAAGATCTGCTGAGACAAAAATGATTGAAGCAAGAATCGCGCAAAATTTCGTGGGATCTCGCTTATAGCAAAAAATGAATATTGAGAGCTTAACTTTGATGAATTTAAATTATAAGTTGG
>NZ_JACFSE010000001.1:0-364953 GCF_016100545.1 Gilliamella sp. W8128 | reverse complement strand
CGAATGTCGCTAAATTAAATACACCAAACTTATTTGCCAAAATAAACTCTTATGTTTATAGCAAGCTAATTTTAGTTTTAAAACCGATTTCGAAGAAACTTTAGGGGATTTTTTGGCTTTAAAAACCCCGTTCCTCAAAATTTTTCAACTTAAAATTCTAACTTTCAATGCCTAATAAATTGGCAATTTTTTCATTTTCCGAATGCCATAACTGTTTTGGTGCTGCATTAAAAATAATTTTTCCATTATCAATAACAAGGCAACGTGAGAAGTGGTGAAGAGAATCATCTAAATAATGCGAGACCATCATTAAAGTAAGGTTGAATTCGCTACATACTTGATTAACAAGAGCTAGCATTTCAAAACGTAATGCTTGATCAAGGGCAGAAAATGGTTCATCAAGGAGTAAAATTGGACGATGTTGTATTAAACAGCGTGCCAGTGCAACGCGTTGCCGTTGACCACCTGAGAGCTGTTCGGGATAACGTTGGTTAAAGCCTTCTAATCCGACACGCACTAATATGTCACCAATTATTGTCCGTTCTGCTCGGCTAAGTTTTAATAATGGTTTAATACCTAACGCTATATTTTGTTCGACAGTGAGATGGCTAAATAAATTATTGTTTTGGAATAGCATCGATACCGGCCGTTTACCCGGTAAAGTCGTGGTGACGTTTTGATGATTTAGGATAATTTGCCCTGAATGAGGAAAAATAAATCCGGCAATTAAACTGAGTAATGTACTTTTGCCTGCACCGCTTGGGCCAACAATCACTACTCTTTCTTTAGCAGCAATATTAAGCACAAAGTGCATGTTGAAGTTATCATATTGATACTCAGTTTTTTGAAGTTCGATCATAATCCATAACAACCAATAAGCTAAATGATAAAATTAATAAAATTGCTGCTGTTACTATACTTTCTTTGTATTGATAATGCGATATCTGCTGATATAAATAATAAGGTAAAGTGGTGACTGACTGCCCACCAAATAAAGCAATTACACCAAAATCGCCCAATGACAAGATGCCAGCAAATGCAAAGCTCATTAATATTGTTCTTCTTAACCCTCTAAAATCAATTAGATAAAAGTGAGTTAAACCATTAATATTCAGTGATTGGGTAAGTCGCCAATATTGAGCAGTGATATCATACATTGGAACGGTAAGATTTTTTATAATAAATGGTAACGCCATCAATCCATTACAAACCATCATCAATAAGCAGATAAAAACGGTATTATTACTATAGTCAAATAGTAATAAAAATAATCCTGATGCCAATACCATACTTGGTATGGCTAGAATCAGTGATGCAATTAATAATAGTCCATTACTCAATCGCGGTTGTCTATTTATCAGTAGTCGACTGTTGGTCCAAAGTAATAGTAATCCGAGTGTCATGGCAATAATTGATGAACCAATAGCAATAATGATTGAAAAAAATAAAGCTTGCTGTAATGAGAAGGTCAACAGTGAAAATTGAAAGAAATAGATACCTTGAAAAAGGATGGTCAGCATCGGTAACAGTATAAATAATCCACCGATCAAAATTAGCACTGAACTAACAATTTTTAATCCTTTGGGTTGAGGTAAACGATAGTCTGTTTGAGTAAATTTTAGCGTTAATTTTTTATCGATTCTGTTTATCTTTTGCATTAATCCAACGAAGGCAATACAACAAACTAATTGTAAACAGGCAAGTAATGCTGCTTGTAACAGATCAAAATCACGAATTGCTTGATAAATAGCAACTTCAAGCGTGGTATATTTTGGCCCGCCACCTAATGCTAAAACAATGGCAAAACTTGAAAAACATAACATAAAAATTAATGCTGCCATAGGTAATACTTGTCTACGCAGTAATGGCCATTCAATAATTTTAAAAAAAGTTACATTGCTAAAATTTAATTGCGCAGCTAAGTGTTTTTGTTCAATAGGTACGCTTTGTAAGGTTTGATAAAATAGGCAGCAGGCATAAGGGAAATTCAGGAATACATGCGCCAATAAAATGCCGTGTAAACCATAAATTGAAAATGAGAATGGTATGTGTAATATTTGGCAGATATTTGATAATAAACCTTGTCGCCCATAAACCGATAGTAAACCAGTCACAACAACTAGTGTTGGTAAGATAAAGGTAATAGGCATCATTTTCAATAACAACTTTTTACCTTTAAAATCCACTAAAGATAATGCTTTAGCCATTAATATGGCTGCGATTAGTGATAATAATGTCGACAATACAGCTTGGTAAAAAGTTATCCATATAATATGCAATATGTAACTATCAAAATAGATGGTTAAATTTCCTGACTGCAAGGCAAATTTCCAGATAGCGAGAAGTGCTGAACTTAATATGATTAAAATTAAACTAGCAGCACTGATACCTGGTAATAATGATCTGAATTTTAACATTAATAATACTTAACTAGTTACTTATTGCTGACTGCCACTCACGAATCCAGCCTTTTTGATGTTTTTCAATCTCTTCCGGTGTAAATTCTAGCGATTTATCAATGGTATTAATTTGCTTATAGGCATCGGGTAGATCGGTTTTAATAATTGGATACATCACATTTTTTTCAGCAAATTGCCGTTGTATCTCAGGTGTTAGTAAGTAACGTAAAAATTGTCGAGCTAAATCGACTTCTTGGCTATATTTAATGATGCCAGCCACTTCGACTTGGCGATAGTGACCTTCAGCAAAAATCGCGGCTGCGTAGCTATGATTATTTTCATTAATAATATGTGCTATCGGCGATGTGCTATAACTTAATACCAAATCAGCCTCATCTTTTAAGAACATACCATAGGCTTCACTCCAACCTTTAGTTACTGTGACCGTATGTTTAGCAACTTGTTGCCACGCATTTGCCGCCTCGTCACCATAGACCTTTTTCATCCAAAACAATAAACCTAGTCCTGGAGTGCTGGTTCTAGGATCTTGATAAATGATTTTCCAATTAGCTTTGTTTTCGACCAATTCATGTAATGAATGAGGAGGATTTTTGATCTTATCTTGATTATAGATAAAAGCGAAATAGCCAAAATCGTAAGGAATAAAACTATCATCCCACCAATCGGTATTGAGGTTATCGGGTTTACTAATTTGATGTGGAATTAAAATATCAGCTTGCTTGGCTTGTGCTAATAGATTGTTATCTAATCCTAAAATAACATCCGCATTTGTTTTGTCGCCTTCAAGGCGAATGCGATTTAAAACAGATACGCCATCCCCCAATGTGACAACATCAAGTTGGCAATGACATTGCGCTTCGAAGCCTTTTTTAATTGCTTCACCCGGCCCCCATTGTGACATAAATGAGTTGTAACTATAAACGGTTAGGGTTGGTTGTTGTGCATTTGCTAGATGACTAAATAGTGAAAATGAAAATATAACAGATAGTAAAAAGTTTTTACGAAACATTTTGCCTCCAAAGTAATGTGTAAAAGACAAAAGGTTTGAGCAGATATAATAACTCAAATCCCTCCGCTGGTATTATCCAGTTCAGGTTCGACGAGTTATGTCAGTTTTTCTGACACTCTCAGCCCTTCAGGGCACCCCGTTGAGAACGATGAGTAGTTTAGTGGTAGCAAATAGAATTGTAAACAGGCGAGGTGTTGATAAATACAAATTTATACATATTAAAACAAGGTAAGATTACAGGCAATCAGTGACAATTGTTGTGTTTGTCGGTATTATATGCCTCATTTTATGATTATTGATTAGGTACAATGTGAATATTCAACAACTATTAACGCAACGAGTTTCGCAAGCAATGATTATGGCTGGTGCAGATAAAAACTGTGATGCTTTAATCAAGCAATCAGCCAAAGTTCAATTTGGTGATTATCAAGCAAATGGTATCATGGCTACCGCTAAAAAATTGGCTATGCCACCACGCGCATTGGCAGAAAAAGTATTACAACATCTGGATATTGAAGATATTGCCGATAAAGTAGAAATAGCTGGCCCGGGTTTTATTAATATCTTTTTAAAAAATAGTTGGATTGCCGAGCAGAACGAAGTAGCGTTAAGTAGCGATAAATTGAATATCACTTTACCAGCTAAACCACAAACTATTGTGGTTGATTACTCAGCACCAAACGTAGCAAAAGAGATGCATGTTGGTCATTTACGCTCAACTATTATTGGTGATGCGAGTGTTAGAGTCTTAAATTTTCTTGGTCACAATGTGATTCGAGCTAATCACGTTGGTGATTGGGGAACCCAATTTGGTATGTTAATCGCTTACCTTGAAAAAATGCAAAATGAACAGGCCAACGATATGGATCTATCGGATCTAGAATCTTTTTATCGTGCAGCCAAAAAACATTATGACGAAGATGAGGTCTTTGCTGAAAAAGCCCGTAATTATGTCGTTAAGCTTCAAGGTGGTGATGAGTATTGCCGTGAAATGTGGCGAAAACTGGTTGATATTACCATGACGCAAAATATTGCCACATATAAGCGACTCAATGTCACACTTTCACTAGAAGATACCATGGGTGAAAGTATCTATAACAGTATGCTTCCGGGCATTGTTGCCGATCTTAAACAGAAAAAATTAGCCGTTGAAAGTGAAGGCGCTATTGTTGTGTTTTTAGATGAGTATAAAAATAAAGAAGGCGAACCAATGGGTGTTATCATCCAAAAACGAGATGGTGGTTATCTTTATGCAACAACCGATATTGCCTGTGCAAAATATCGTTATGAAACCTTACACGCGGATCGTATTTTATATTATACCGATTCACGCCAACACCAACATTTAGAACAAGTTTGGGCGATTGTGCATAAAGCAAAATATGTCCCAGAATCTTTAAAACTTGAACATCATATGTTCGGTATGATGTTAGGTAAAGATGGTAAACCTTTTAAAACGCGTTCAGGTGATACCGTTAAACTAAATGATCTACTCGATGAAGCAACCGAGCGAGCCGCAACATTAATTAAAAGCAAAAATCCTGATCTTTCTGATGCCGAGCTTGCTCAAGTGGTTGATGCTGTTGCCATTGGTGCGGTTAAATATGCTGATCTATCCAAAAATAGAACGACTGATTATGTATTTGATTGGGATAATATGCTGTCATTTGAAGGCAATACAGCACCTTATTTACAGTATGCCTATACCCGTGTACTTTCAGTATTTAAAAAATCGAATATCAATGAAGACAATCTAGATGGTCATATCGATTTAGGTACTGAAAAGGAACGAGCGTTAGCAATTCGTTTGAATCAATTTGATGAAACAATCACAACTGTTGCCGCCGAAGGTACTCCACATGTTCTTTGCGCGTATCTGTATGATATCGCTACCCTATTTTCAAGTTTTTATGAACACTGCCCTATTTTGGCTGCCGAAAATGAGAGTTTAAAAGTTAGCAGATTGAAACTGGCCTCATTAACAGCCAAAACGCTTAAAACGGGTTTAGATATGCTTGGCATTAAAACCGTTGACAAAATGTAAGCTTATTTGCCACCGATATGATTAAATATCGGTGGTTTTGTTGGTATTTAGTTATCCTCTTAGACATCAACCTGTTTAGCTATACAAATCGATAATCCATCAACATGCTCCTTGGCAAAATTAGCAAATTCAACAAAATGTGGCGTTGTATTATGTAAGTCAATCGCCTGCTGTGATTGCCATGTTTCTACTACTATATAAATATTGGGATTCTCAATACTTTGATTCAGCTCATAGCGAACACAACCATGTTCAGCTCGACTACCGATAACTAATCGTTTAAATATAGGTTTAAATGCTTCATGATACTCTGGTTTTATCGTAATGGTGGCAATAATGTTTAGTTGTGACATATTCTACCCTTATAAGTAAATTTGTTTTGTAATGATTGAAATCCTACTGTTAAGAATAAACAGCTTTTAATAACCATGCTAATCTCATTTTTTCGACCACTATACTTATTATTAAATAGTAAGTTAGGCATATGTAATTTAATAGTTTACTCTTTGAAATTATAAATAGACTTTTTTTAGTTTGAAAAATCTAAAAAATAATACTTTAACCTTTTCATTTATTTAAATATTTTTAAAATTAAAATACTTGATCTTAACAATGAATCCATTAAAATCTTTCCCACTTCGGAAAAATAATAAAGTGTAAACTTCCATGACAACTTGTGTTTTCATTGCTATAAGAAATATCCTAACAGGTTTATTTTGATCCTCCTTTTTGGGGGATTTTTTTTATCCATTTTTTATTAAAACTAAATAGTAACCAAATTTTAGAGGCGCATTATGACCGATAATAAACAAATGTTATCAACTAGTCGAGATCAGAGCTTGAAAGCATATTTGATGAACAAAATTAAACAAAATGGTGGTTGGGTTAATTCACATATGCATGCTGATCGTGCTTTTACTATCACTGTAGATAGTTTTGATGTCTACCAAAAACAGACTTTAATTGAAAAATGGGACACGCTTGATAAAGTGAAAGCAGCAATGACCGAAGATGATTATTATCGTCATTTTAGCATGGCGGTTGAACGCATGATTGAACAAGGTGTTACTGCCATGGGTTCATTTGTTGACATTGATCCGATTGCCGAAGAGCGAGCAATTAGAGGTGCGCTACGAGCTCGTGAAACATATAAAAACGATATTACGATTAAATTAGTTAATCAAACTCTTAAAGGAGTTATTGATAAAGAAGCCCGATACTGGTTTGATAAAGGTGCTGATTTAGTAGATATTATTGGTGGTTTGCCGCGTCGAGATGAGCGAGATCATGGTGAAGGAATGGGATTAAAACATTTAGATGTGTTAATGCAAACCGGTAAAGCATTAGGCAAAATGGTACATGTTCATGTTGACCAGTTTAACTCATCAGATGAAATCGAAACCGAGCAACTTACTGATAAAACTATTGAGCATGGTATGCATGGTCGCGTGGTGGCTATTCATAGTATTTCAATTACCGCTCATAGTTTAGAATATCGTCAAAAACTCTACCAAAAAATGAAAGAAGCTAAAATGATGGTAATTGCTTGCCCATTTGCTTGGATCGATAGCCCGCGCCGTGAAGAACATGGCCCTACCCGCAATTCATTAACGCCAGTCGATGAACTTGCTGCCGCCGGGATACCTGTTGCTATTGGAACAGATAACGTCAGTGATTATATGTTACCTTTTTCAACCGGTAATATGTGGGAAGAGCTTAAATTATTAGTCACTGGCTGTCGTTATACAGATTTAGATAATGTGGTAAATGTTGCCACCAAAAATGGGCGTATGGTATTAGGCATCGAATAATTGTCTGATTAAAAATTTAACTGAGATTTAATCATCTTTAAAAATAAAAATCCCACCCAGAGAATAACTGAGTGGGATTATATTTATTGATTATTATTTATAATTCATGAATTGCTGAAGAAAGCCTAGAAAGGTAATTGCTAAGACTTGATTTTATATCATCTTCTGCTTGTTGTCTTAATTCACTACGAGAATAGTAATTACCGTCTGTACTATCAAATTCGTAACTAGGTTTATCACCAGTGTAGGTATACTTAACTTGTCTTGAACTTTTTTCAGCTGAAAATCTGTCATAATAACCACTTAATCCAGAAATATTTACGCTAAGGTTTAAACTATAATTATTTACTAATGTTTCAGTTTGTAAATTATATTCTTTTTCACCATTCTTTTTAGTGTCATTTGTTACTGAACCGCCATCTTCAGAATATCGCTCATCTTCACTAAGATTAATAGTAATGTCACTACCAGTACTGTTGTTAACTAATATAATAGCATCATCATTTTTGAAATAATCTTCAACAAAATTAGAAAATGCATTTGTATTACCTGTCACATATAGTCTTATTTGACCCTTGGTGGTATACTCTATTGCTTTTTGTTCCGAATCTCGATAATTACCATATTTTGCATAAGTATTCGCGGCATGTTGATAATTTGTTGCTGCTTGTCGATATTGATAACTTCGAGTCGCATTTTTAGCTATTTTTTCACCTTGAGAATAAGAATCAAACGCTTCTTTGTTTCTCGCTTTTTTTTCATAGTAACGAGCTAATTTTTCAGTATCTTTGTATTGACCTAATGGCTTATAAATAACATCAATAGTTCTAAAACAAGCTAGCGCTGCATTATAATCACCACTCCGTATTTCCTGTTTAGCAAGATTGTATAATGTTTGTGCCGCAAGCTGCCTATATTTAGTATCCGCATGAATATAGGCTTTTTCGATATTTTTATCGTAATATCTATCTAAAGATTTTTTATATAACGCTGCTCTTTCTTCATAATCACCAGCAGAATTAGTTGGGATAGCATTTGCTTGTTGAGTATAAAAGTTAGCAATATTTTGTTTTAGACGTTCACTAGGATATTTATCCAAAAAGAATGCTAATTCGGAACTGTAAAAGTGATCACTCAAACGCTGATTAAGCTCTAATAATTTCTCATATATTTCTTGGCGTTGTTCATCATTGGCCTTTGTGGTATTAGCTAATTCATTTTCATATTTATTCATCACCTCGGTAACTAACTGACGCAGCTGGGCAGCATCAGTTTGCTTAAAGTTTGCTTCACTTTTTTCCTCTATTTTTGTCGCTAATAAATTGATACTTTCAATATAACTTCCTTCAGCGTATGCTTCTTGAAATGTGCGTTGGTGCGCACAAGCAACTAATAAAAATATTGATAAAGAAGCCAAAATAATTTTCATTAATTTTTTAATTTTCATAAAGTTTCCCTTTATAGATATGAAAGATCTTGAGCAATACTATCAAGTATTGATCTTAATTCAGCACTTTGTTCGCTTTTAGCTCTTTGTTCTAATTCATGTGGAGATTCTAAAACACCTTCGTTATAGTCATGTACATGTGAAGGTACATCTCCCCCCCAATAGTGAACCTCATATTTTTCTGAAGATTTTTCTATAGTAAATGAGCTACTTGAATTAATAAGTCCTGTAACGCTTATTTCAGTCAATAATGTTAAGCTATTGCGATAAGTTCTGGTTGACTCGTTGTAAGACACTTCTTTAAAAGTTTCGACCTGAGTTGTATGCCCTTGAGCATCAGTCTGTTCTACATATTTATCAAATACTTTTTCGCGTTTTATTTCCATGTTATACGATTGTTGAGGGGAGTAATAACGGCTATTACAAGTCACATTAATTATGATATCTGCACCAGATGGAGAACTGACAAAGGAGAGATAATTAGCAGAAAAAGCTGAGCTTACATCAGAACAGTGATCGTCTGAATGAAAATAAACCGATATTAAACCTTTATCAAGATACTTTTCAGCTAAAGAAGCTGCATCTTTATAACGTCCAAAACGACTATATACGTCTGCGGCTTGCCTATAATATTCGCCAACTGAACGAAAAGTTGAGCGTCTGTCAGCGCCTTTTGCCAGATTTTTTCCTTTTTGATAAGCCTCTTCGGCCATTAAAGTAGCGTGTTTTTTAGCATTATCATAAGCGCGTTTATCACTGTCTTTATATTTACCTAGTGGTTGATATACTGATGATGCTTGACTAAATGCCTCAGACGCAGCGTTATAATCTTTCTGTTTTTCGAAATTTCTACCTTGATCATAGAAATCTTTAGCGGCAATCTGCATATATTTGCTATTAGCATTTTTATATAAAGTAGCAATATTTTTATAACTGTAGTAAGACAAACCACTTTTATATAACTCAGCTTTTGTATGATAGCTATCAGAATCAGTACCTGTGATTGATTTACCATAATCATAAAAATCTTTAGCAATAATTTGCCTCAAACTTTCAGCAGGATATTTATCAAAAAAGTTCACTAATTCCGCACTGTAAAAACGATTAGTTAAGCGCTTATTCATCTCTAACAGTCTTTCATAGATTTCAATGCGTTTTTTATAATCAGTATTATTGGTGCTGGCTAATTCATCCTCATATTTATTCATTACATCAGTGACTAACTGACACAGCTGGGCTGCATCAGTTTGCTTAAAGTTTTCTTCACTTTTTTCCTCTATTTTTGCCGCTAATAGATTGATGCTTTCAAGATAGTACCCTTCAGCATAAGCATCTTGAGATGTGCGTTCGTGAGTACAACTCATTAATAAAAACATTAATAAACCGGCAATAATAATTCTTATCATGTTTTTCCTTGTTGAAAATTGTCCATTAAAGGGAACAAAGATCTTGAGCAGTACTTTCTAGCAATGATCTTAATTTAGTGATCAGTTCTCTTTTTGCTACTGGTAGTAAATCATCATCATTTTCATAATAGCTTGAAGCTCTTGCATAGATAGTGTCAGAAAAGTCAATAATTCCTTCCATCCTTACTACTGTCTCTAGACTTAAACTATTGTTATTAGTATCCAATTTCGTATAGTAAGTTTCATCTTTTAACGTTGGGATTTGAATCCTATTCCCTTGAGCATCGATATGTTCTATGTATTTATCAAATACTTTTCGGGTGTTTGGTATGTCAATCTGTGATCTTGTACTGTTATATTCTTTATCAACAGTTATTTTAATTTTGAGATCAGCACCAACTGGAGAAGAAACAAAGGTAACATAATCCTTATTTAGTAACAATTTTACCTCAGAGCAGTATTCGGAAGCATAGCAATAAACTTTTATTATCCCTTTGCGTTTATAGGTGTTAGCTAAAGAAGTAGCATCTTTATAACGTCCATAATGACGATAAGCATCCACGGCTTGCTCATAATATTTGGCAACTTGACGAAATTCTAGGCGTTGCATTGCAATTTCTGAAAGCATTTTTGCCTGCTGATAAGCCTCTTCTGCCATTAAAGTAGCCTGTTTTTTACCATTATTATACGCACGTTTGTCACTGTCTTTATATTTACCTAGAGGTTGATATACTGATGATGCTTGACTAAATGCCTCAGCTGCAGCTTTATAGTCGTTTTGGGTTTCGAAATTTACCCCTTGGTCATACAAATCTTTAGCAATGTTTTGCCTCAAACTTTCAGCAGGATATTTATCTAAAACGTTTACTAATTCCGTACTATAAAAACGGTTAGTTAAGCGCTTATTCATCTCTAACAGTTTTTCATAGATTTCAATGCGTTTTTTATAATCAGTATTAGTGGTGCTAGCTAATTCATCCTCATATTTGTTCATCACATCATTAACCAGCTTACTGAGTTTTTCGGCATCAGTTTGCTTAAAGTTTGCTTCACTTTTTTCCTCTATTTTTGCCGCTAATAGATTGATGCTTTCAAGATAGTTCCCTTCAGCATAAGCATTTTGAGATGTGCGTTCGTGAGTACAACTCACTAATAAAAACATTAATAAACTTGCAATAATAATTCTCATTTTATTTTTCCTTATTAAAAATTGTCCATTATAGGTATGAAAGATCTTTGGCTATATCGTCTAATCTTGAGTTTAGCTCGGATAATAAATCTCTTTTGGCTTGAGTATATAAATCATCTTTCGATTTTAAGCGTCCATCACTATGATTATGAAATTGGGCAGGTACATTACCACTATAAATATAGTCATGTTTAACTGAGGTTTCTTGAATTTTAAATGATTTGCTATAACTATAGATACCGTGAACCTCAATGCTAACCGTTAGGGTTAATTTGTTACTATGAGTTACTGTTTGTAAATTATATCGTTGATCTTTGTAAGTTTTGATTTGAGTTGTATTACCGTTTTTATCTTTTGCTTCAATGTATTTATCAAAGACTTGCTCAATCTTAGTTTCATTGGTTTCTGATTTATCTAGATCGACAAAATCACTTTTAAAGTCAATTCGAATATCTATCTCTGCACCACTCGAGTAATTGGCAAATTGAATATAATTTGCACTTAATTTATCTCTTATTTCATCGGTGAAACTTGAACCATAGTAATAAACTTTAATTATGCCTTTTTTAGCATAAGTATCAGCTAATGAACTGGCGTCAAAATATTGTCCATATGGCTGATATATAGATGCTGCTTGCGCATAATACTTGGCAACTTCTCGATATTCATAACGCTTTGTCGCATTCATTGCCAGTTGTTTAGCTTGTTGATAAGCCTCTTGAGCCTGCTGGGTAGCATATTTTTTGTCATTCTCTTTCGCAAGTTTGTCACTATCTTTATATTTACCTAGTGGTTTGTATATCGATGAAGCCTGACTAAAGGCTTGAGCAGCAGCTTTATAATTTAACTGTTGTTCGAATTGTTTACCTTGGTCATAGTAATTTTTGGCTGCCATTTGCATATATTTAGTATTGGCATTTTTATATAAAGTGGCGGCATTTTTATAATTGTCGTATGACAAACTATTTTTATATAATTCGGCTTTTGTTCGATAACTTTCACTGTCAGTGCCAGTGATGTAATTACCATAATCATAATACTCTTTAGCAAGAGTTTGCTTTAATTGCCTAGTGTCATATTTATCATTGAAAAAACTGATGTGCTCAGAATAAAAGCGATTACTTAATATCTCTTTCATAGTTAATAAATGCTTATATGCATCTATTTTTTGTGGATAATCATATTGATGGAAGTAATTTAGGTCTTTTTCATAAAACTGCATTACATTACTAACAATAGTTTGCAGGCGCTTAGCGTCCTGTTGATCAAACTTTGCTGGCCCTTTTTCATCCAAACTGGCAGCTAAAAGATTGATACTTTCTATATAGCGACCTTCCTTAAATGCATCTTCGGCTGTTCGCGTATGGCATGCCGTTAATAAAAATATACAAAAAATAGCAATAATCGTGCGCATAAACTTCCTTTCTTTACTTCTTTTTTATTACTAGTTATTTCATATCCATTTTTTGATGTTTATATAAAAATGGCTATTTTTATCAGTTTATTAAAAAACTGTTGGTTGAGTTTATGCTAAACTTTTAGCTAATTATTAACTTTTATTGCTACTTTTTTTACGTTTTGTTATTAATTATTAACAATAAATGCTATTAGTGGTTTTGGTAAATGTTTAAAATTAATTGGCGGGATGATGTTACCCTTAAATAAAATAATCATTTTTATTTAAGGGTTAACAAAATTTTATATTCGTGTTGGTTTTTTATTCGCTTTTTGACGAGTAGTTCGACTAGACTGATTGAGTTTGATACGCTTTGGTCTAACAATACGTTTGTCAAACGATGATTTTGTTGTAAAACTTTTCATTTCAGCTGGTAAGCCAACTAACTCACGTAGGTAATTAACAGAATCAATACCTAATTCCATCCATGTGCCACGAGATAAACCTTTCGGTAAAGTAATATTACCGTAACGAATACGTAGCAAGCGGCTAACTTGAACATCAATTGCTTCCCACATCCGACGGACTTCTCGATTGCGACCTTCAGTAATAACGACATTAAACCATTGATTCAATCCATCACCACCTTGAGGTTTAATGGAGTTAAATGCAGCGGGACCATCTTCAAGCTGAACACCTTTACGAAGTTGATTAAGTTGTTGATCGGTAATATTACCAAATACTCGAACAGCATACTCACGTTCAATTTCATGCCTTGGATGCATAAGGCGATTTGCCAATTCGCCATCCGTTGTAAATAGCAATAAACCCGATGTATTTATATCAAGTCGACCAATGTTAATCCAGCGGGCATTTTTTAAGCGAGGTAATCGCTCAAACACTGTTGCTCGCCCTTGTGGATCATTTCGAGAACAAATTTCACCTTCGGGTTTATAATAAGCTAGAACACGACAAACCTCTTTTTCTTTACTTCTTAACTGAACTAAATGACCATTGATACGAATTTTTGGACTAGCATTGACATCTACGCGATCACCTAAAGTCGCGATTTTACCATCAACACTAATTTTTCCAGCCACTATCATAGCTTCAATTTCACGACGTGAACCATTACCTAAATTGGCTAATACTTTTTGTAATTTTTCAGTATTATCTGGTTGTGAACTTTTACGATTCGACGTTTGGCTTAATTTGGTATTTTTTTTACGAGCGATATCACTTTCTTGCTCAATTAGTTTATCTGCTCCACGTTGTTTTTTGGAAAATGCAGATCTATTTTGTTTCATATAATCCTCACTGTTACCTTCTCAGGTATCATTTATTAACTCAATAACTCATTGATATATTATTAATTTGTTTACTCGAATGGTTTGATATCACCACTACCTTGACGAATAATATCTGGATAATCGTTAGTTAAATCAATCACGGTTGTTGGCTGTTCACTAATATAACCACCATGAACGATAGCATCTAGTTGGTGACCAATTTTATCTTCAATTTCTTCGGGATCAGACTGAGCTTCATTTTCATTAGGTAAAATAAGCGTAGTTGTCATTAAAGGTTGTCCTAATAATTCAAGAAGCGCTAAATCAATTTTATTATCAGGAATACGCAGTCCAATCGTTTTGCGTTTTTCATTCATCAAACGTCGTGGTACTTCCTTGCTCGCTTGTAAGATAAAAACATATTTACCTGGGGTATTATTTTTTAATAATCGAAAAGTAGTGTTATCAACAAAAGCATAAGAAGAAAGCTCAGATAAATCACGGCACATTAAGGTAAAGTTATGGTGTTTATCCAGATTACGGATTTGACAAATACGATCTACACCATATTTATTATCAAGTAAACAACCTAGCGAATAACCTGAATCAGTAGGAAATGCAATGACGCCACCATCATTTAATATTTTGACGACTTGATCTAATAACCTTGTTTGTGGGTTATCAGGATGAATATAAAAAGTTTGGCTCATAATATTCTTCTTTATTGATAGCAGGTTAAAAAAATGTGAGGAAAGGGCTTTTTCATCACGGTTTATAGCGCTAATTGATACTATTTTAGTTTAATATATTTATTATATCCAGTTATGCCAAATAGGTGTAACGCTACCAGGCAATGGTGTAGTTTTACCAAGATCAAGGTAATTAAGCAAATCGTGGAAATCCGAACCTTGTGATGCAAGTAATTCAAATTCATTAGCCAATTTTGCTAATCGTTGTAAATCATCTTGAGTTTGGCGGCTCTGAGAAACTTCAATACCATCACCACCATATGATTTAAATTCACTAATTAATAATTTTAGTTTAGTTAAGGTCAAATCATAGCGTGTCGGGTGTGCTAACACCGCTTGTCCACCTGCTGCATGTATCGTATTAACCGCATCAGCAATACTACACCATTTGGCAGGAACGTAGGCATAACCACTTTTACCCAGATATTTTTTAAATGCTCGTTTAATATCTTTAACATAATTATTAGCGACTAAAAAGCGGGCAAAATGAGCTCGAGATACAATATCACCTTTAGAAAATTGTTGGGCTTGCTCATAAGCATTGTCGATGCTCACTTTAGCTAATTTTTCACTAATACTGATTGCTCTATCAATACGACTTTGTTCTTGTGCAGTTAATAATTCAAGCAAGTGGGAATTTTCAATGTCGATATTCAAACCAACAATATGAATTTCATTATTCTTCCACATTGTTGACACTTCAACACCATAGATTAATTTAACTGGCAAATTATTTCGTTCTATGGTCGCTTTCGCTTCTATCAAGCCCTTGATAGTATCGTGATCGGTAATCGCTAGCATATTGATTTGATTATCAACAGCTCTTTTGACCAGTTCACTTGGCGTTAAAATTCCATCTGATGCAGTTGTGTGCGAATGTAAGTCAACGATCACTTTTTTCTCGAAAATTATTTTTAAACGTGTAATATACCACACAATTTGCACGACCACTAAAAGGTATATTATGAAAGATCAAATTCAGCTTGCTCAGCAAGATACGCTAGCTATTATTCAAGAACTTTTAGAAGATGGAAGTGATCCACATGCGCTGTATATTATTGAACATCATATTTCATCACAAGACTTTGATAAACTAGAAAAAGTCGCTGTTGAAGCTTATAAATTAGGCTATGAGGCAACCGATCCTGATGAAGATGTTGATGATGCAGGTAATGTGGTAATTGGTTTTGATATTATTACTGAAAGTCCATTAAATGCTGAATTAATTAATGCGCAAATCGCCGAAATCATTACACTGGCAAACCAATTTAACGTTAATTATGACGGTTGGGGAACCTATTTTGAAGATGGTAGTGATGACCAATTCGATGAAGATGACGTTAGCGAGACCATTCATTAATAAATAATCAGCGGTTAATTATGACTATTCTTATCCGCCACCAGACGGATAAGAATAGTGTTAACATTTAATTTAATTGTTCAACACGGCTAGTTCGTTTATGATCAGCCGTTACTGTACGAAGCGAAACCGAAGCGTTGTTATTTATCGCTACCGGGCCATTGTAAGCCTGCCAATTTTCGCCTTTATCGGTTGAATATTCGATAGTTAAGCCAGGAAAAACAACATTAGCAACTAATTTGCCATCTTCAATCTTCGCTCCAGGAACAGGAAGGCGATAGTTAATTGAAGCAAGATCTAATTTAGCTAATTCTCGTTGGCCAATTAAATTAGCAAATTGATTCCAATCATTTAGCAGTTTTTGCTGGTCAACATATTGTGTTTTACCTTTTTCAAATTCGCGATCTTTTTGATAATTAGTTTCCCAATCAGCTTTATGCCATGCCCGCTCGGCAACACTCAATAGTCGAGGATAAGCCATGTAGGCCAATTTATCATCGGTGCGAATATTTTCCGTCCAGATTTGTGCTGATAATCCATAGGCGCCTGGCCAATCCATGGTACCTTTAGCGGCAAAGGCGTCACCGTTGCGATCGAATGAGGTTTCCGCATTTTGTGGTAAATTATCCGGTGCAAAACTGAATATTTTGCGTTCATCATTAAAGCGTGAAGCCCAATAGTAACCACTTTCTTTTGGATTAACTTCATAAGGCATATCTAAATAGACATAATCAGGATTTGAAACTATCACTTTGTAGCCTTTATTGGCAAACTCATTGACTGAATCGTATCCGCCCCAATATAAGTTATCCCAGAAATTGACCACCACTTCATCGGTAGCAAAAGCTTTGGCGTTGGAAGCAAATTTTACGCCATCTTGCCAAGCTTGCATGCGATTAATACCATTATTTTTGATGATTTTACTTACTTCAATAGCAAAATAACTTGGCAAATGCTCGATATTTTCTACAACACCTTTACTAACAAAAGTTTGGCACGCTTGTGATTTTGCCCATGGATGATCTTCAACGCTCTGATCTATTAAGCCTTTACCCGCCTCTTTTTTAGCTGCATGGATATCTTGATAACCGTTGCCGAAGTGAATATTTTTAGCTTCATCACCACCAAAATGCCATGTTGTGATCGGTTGCCCTGCTTCGACATGCATTTTGGCTATTTCGCTAATTACTTTATCAGCAAATTTTTTCGAAGAATCTAAACATGGATTTAGATAACTTTGGCGATTGTAGAATTGCACCGTAGTAGTGTTCGAAGTATCAGTAGGATCAAGTAATCGATATTCATTCGCAGCTTCGGTTTTTCCTTGCTTCATTAAGCGTTGATATCTGACTTCCATTGACATGATAGCCGCTCTGGCATGGGCTGGCATATCTATTTCAGGGATCACTTCAATAAATCGCGCATTGGCATATTTAACGATTTCGATATAATCTGCGCGCGTAAAGTAGCCACTGCCATTATTGTCACTGTTTGGCCCAGATCCAAGTTGCGGTAATAGACACTGTTTTTCAGTTAAATCATGACAACGTTTACTACCAAAATCAGTGAGTTCTGGTAAGCCGGGGATCTCAATTCGCCAACCTTCATCATCACTTAAATGAAAATGAAATTTATTCATCTTATATTTCGACATCATATCAAGTAACTGTAATACCGCTTTTTTGCTTTTGAAATTTCGACCGATATCTAGCATCATACCTCGATAATCAAAACGAGGGGCATCTTCAACTGAAAGTGTGTTAATAATTTGCGGTTTACTAACTGTTATTGACGATAATATCGATTCTACAGCATAAAAAATTCCACTTTCATCAAATGCTACGATAGTTGCACCTTGTGGGGTTATATCTAGTTTATAACTGCCATTTACACCTTTTTCAAATGCAGTTTTATCAATTGATGCATTGACTTTAAACCCTTGCTTTGTCACAGCAATATTTAATTGTTTGAAATGCTTTTCTAACACTAATTGGCTTGGTTTTGCTAAGCCATTAAGTATGAGATTAACACCACTTTGATTTAGGGTAATAGATTCTTTACCAACCGTTAATTTAACTGGTGTTGGTAAAATTTGACCTTTTAATAAATCAGCATCAATTTTTTGAATATCATTATTACGTTGATAGCGGTTTTTGGGGGTCATTAATATATTATGGTCATTAGGTGATATCTTCCATTGTTCACCTAATGGAGCCACAAATGCTGACAAATTATCAGAATCAGTATTGGTGTTGGCAATTATTTTAGGTTTAGCATCAGTTGAAGTTACATACCAGCGAGGCATCACATCACTTTCACTTATTTGCCAATATTCACCAATAACTGGGATAGTTACCTGTGAGTTAGCAGGAATATTGGTAAATTTTTCTGTTGGTTCTAATTTATGCAAATCACCGGTTACGTGGGTAATTTTATACTGGTCATTATTTACCGCTAAAATCATGCGAATATTATGGAAGTAGATAGCCCAATCTTTACTGGTTATTGCTGGACCGTTGTTTTTAAGCGTTAGGGTCACTTTGTTACAAGAAGCCCAATCTGCGCCCAATGCTGCACAATCTACCCCATCATTAACGGCATTATTATCGACTATTTGATAATTTAAACGCAGTTGTGAACTCATCGTATCAACTATTTGTTGTGAAGCATTAACTGATTGACTGGCTCCTAGAGTTAATAATGATGTGATCGAAGTAGCAAGTATAGCTGATTTAAACTTTTTCATATCGGTTACCTATTTTTGTTTAGCATTGAAAATGGTGAAAGGGAAAGTAACAATAAATTTAATATCACGTTCATCTTGGAAAATGTTGCCATAACCACCGCCCCAGCTGTTGATATGATTTTCATGGTTGTTATATTTAGTGTAGTGTAATTGGAATGAAGTATCTTTAGCCCATGTATCTTGAATTGTATAACCTAAATCAAAATTATAAGCCGATTCTACTAAACGATTTTTTTGATTTTTTGCTTTTGAATCTGGTTTGGCATCCCAACCATAAGCATAAGATGCACCGGTTTTCCAACCTGTTAAATAATGGTTTAAATGGCCTAGATCATAGGTGACCTCAAAAAATGCCGCTTTTTCGCCATTGGCATTAAAGTCAGAACGTGAATTCCACCAAACATCTAATCGCCCATTAGATGATGCATAATCAGGCGTCATACGTTGTAAGAAGAACCCTTGTTCACCTTCTGCTTTTACAGACACACCTTCAAGTCGTAAACCAACAGGACCAACTTGGTAACCTAAAGTCGCTGCTTGCAACCACGCTAAACCATCATAAACATTGGCACCTTTATGAGATTGGTCTTTAGCGCCATAAAACTGATAACTCATGGTTAGTGGATTATTTAACACATCTGTTTTATAAGAAGCTTTCGCAAAAAATTGATTCATATAATTCTGAGCTTGGCCAAAGGCGCTTTCAAGTACAAGATCATTCTTAAAATCATATTTCATACCGGCTGAGTGTAGAAAATTGATTTTTTTGCCTTTTCCCCAGCGTTTGAATTCATAGAGGCGTTTATACCAAGGCGCTTTGTATTTATCTGTCCACATATAGGACATGGATAAAGCACCAGCAGCATCAAAATCAAGTACGGTGCCAACTTCTGCTCCCCGATAAGTACCTGGTAATAAACTCCAATGCGGAGCTAATAAAGTTTGTCCAGAAGGTTGAATATAACCGGCCTTGATCCAAAACAACTCATCAAGTTTAAAATTAAGTTGTGCTTTATAAAAACTTAAGCCACTAACATCTTTTTTCCAATCTTCATTCCAACGAGTATTAGCACCACTAAAACCAATCTCATTTGGATGCCCGTTACCGCCATTACTGACTTCCCAAGCGCCATAACCACCTAATTCAATACCAAGTCGATCGGCAATATAACCTGACCTAAAGTCTAAATTGGTATTAAATGATGAATGTCTGAGGTTTTTTTGGTATTTATGTTCGTCAAGGTTTTTTCTTTCCCGATCACGATTCCAGAAAAATATGTTTCCAGTTAATGATGCATCATCGACAAAATTACTGACATACTCAGCTTGTGCTGGACATATACTGGTTAACACGGTAATAGATAAAAAAAGTTTAGTAAAAAGATTAAAACGACAGGGTAAAACCGGTAAATTATTATGATTCATAGTTGCTTCCCTAAAATTATACTGTGTAACTGACCACTAAATTCCCTAATAACTAATTGGTTTTTATAAGTCAAACTGAATTTATTACTACTTTGAATTGCTATCTAAACAACATTTTTGGAACATATTTAAGGTAGAAATAGGATAAATATGCATTTTTATAATGCATAAACATATTTTAGTTCGCAAATTAATTGATCTAAATTCGTGATCTAAATCACCAAAAAAATAAAAATTTGGCTTTTTTTAGTGAAATTCGCCACGCTTTTTTTACCGAATAAATTAATTAATTATTTTTTCTAAATTTTGCGGAGATGACATTAAGAAAGGAATTAGCAAAGAGTAATAATTAAAAACAAGTCGCTGATAAAAAACAGGCAATAAAAAAGAGAAATGCATAGCATTTCTCTTAATAATTAGTCATTTTGAAGTTAAATTATTTTTCAGTATCAAGCTCTGCAAAGCTTTTAACGAGTTCATCAATGGCTTTCATCTGTTGTAAGAATGGTTCGAGTTTTGCTAATGGTAATGCGGAAGGACCATCGCATTTTGCACTACTCGGGTCTGGATGAGACTCTAAAAATAGTCCTGCAATACCAACGGCCATCCCCGAACGAGCAAGCTCAGTAACTTGACCACGACGACCACCTGATGCTGCTCCCATTGGATCACGACATTGTAATGCATGAGTTACATCGAAAATCACTGGCGATCCATGGCTGACTTTCTTCATGACATTAAAGCCAAGCATATCAACAACTAGATTATCATAACCAAAACAGCTACCACGATCACAAAGAATCACTTGGTCATTACCTGCTTCTTCAAATTTTTCGACAATATTACCCATTTGGCCTGGGCTAACAAATTGAGGTTTTTTTACATTAATTACTGCACCAGTTTTCGCCATTGCTACAACTAAATCGGTTTGTCTTGCTAAAAAAGCCGGTAATTGAATAACATCAACAACATCAGCCACAGGTTGACACTGTTCTTCAGTGTGCACGTCAGTAATAATTTTAACCCCTAACTGCTGTTTTAATTCTTGGAATATTTTCATTCCTTCTTCTAATCCTGGTCCTCGATAAGAGTGAACCGATGAACGATTCGCTTTATCAAAAGAAGCCTTAAAGATATAAGGAATATTTAATTTATCGGTTACTGTTACGTAGTGCTCACATATTCTCATCGCTAAATCGCGAGATTCAAGCACATTCATACCACCAAATAATACAAATGGTAAATCATTAGCTACCGTAATATTACCGACTTTTACTCTTTTTTGTTTAATCATAAATTTATTCCTAGTTAAGGTTTAAACCAACGACCTAGGGTGACTCTGTCATTGCCACTATAGTCGGTTATGGTTTCAACTAATTGAAATCCATGTTGTTTAAAGATAGTTTGTACCGCTAAGCCCTGCTTCCAGCCATGTTCGATAAGCAGCCAACCATATTGATTTAAATGCTTGGTAGCCCCTTGAATTATTACTTTAATATCAGCAAGGCCATCATCCTCAGAAACTAAGGCACTTCTTGGTTCATAGCGAACATCGCCTTGAGATAGGTGAATATCAGTTGGCTCGATATATGGAGGATTACTGGTTATCATTGAGAATTTACGATTTTTAATTGGTTTATACCAATCACCCTGCAAAAAATAAACATTGTTCACGCCTATTTGATTGGCATTTTTTTGGGCTAAAATCAAAGCATCTTTATTTTTCTCAATCGCCGTAAATAAACAATCTGGTCGCTCAGTGGCCATAGCAATCGCGATAGCACCGGTTCCTGTTCCCAAATCTAAAACTTCACAAGGGACTTTCGGCAAATACTCTAAACCTAATTCAACAACTTTTTCGGTATCTGGTCTTGGAATTAAGGTCGAATTTGAAACATTAAACTTCAATGACCAAAATTCCTTTTCTCCAGTGATATAGGCAATCGGTTCCCCTTCTTGACGTCTTTTTAAATAGCCATCTAAAGCAATTAGTTCATCATCAGTTAATAATGTTTCACTAAAAGCCATCAAAAAGGTACGTGTTTTATGTGTGACAAAACTTAATAAAATTTCAGCATCACGTTTTGGACTTTCGCTTTCGGTTAAAGTTTGTGATGCAGATTTAAGCCATTGTAAATAGGTCATTCATCCTGTTCCGCTAACGCTGCAAGTTGATCTGCTTGATATTCTTGTACAATTGGTTCAATCAACATATCCAATTTACCTTCCATGACCTCATCTAGACGATAAATAGTAAGATTGATACGATGGTCGGTAACTCGACCTTGAGGATAGTTATAAGTTCGAATACGATCTGAACGATCACCTGAACCAAGTAAATTACGTCTGGTTGACGCTTCCTCTTGTTGACGTTTACGCATTTCAGCATCTTGAATACGGGCAGCCAATACTGACATCGCCTTAGCTTTATTTTTGTGCTGTGAACGTTCATCCTGACATTCAACTACAATGCCAGTTGGAATATGGGTAATACGAATTGCTGAATCGGTAGTATTAACATGCTGACCACCGGCACCTGATGATCGATAAGTATCAATTTTCAAATCTGCAGGATTGATTTCTGGCATTTCAGCTTCTGGAATTTCTGGTAAAACAGCAACAGTACAGGCCGATGTGTGTATTCGTCCTTGTGATTCAGTCTCTGGTACACGTTGAACTCGGTGGCCACCAGATTCAAATTTTAACTGTCCATATACACCATCACCACTCACTAGCATGATAACTTCTTTATATCCGCCATGTTCTCCATCATTTGAACTCATGATTTCGACACGCCAATTGCGAGATTCAGCATAGCGAGTATACATTCTGGCTAAATCACCAGCAAAAATAGCCGCTTCATCACCACCAGTACCAGCTCGGACTTCAACAAAACAGTTGTAATCATCGTTTGGATCTTTAGGTAACAATAGAACTTGTAACTGTTTTTCTTGCTGCTCTACTTGGCTTAATGCTTCGTTTAACTCTTCTTGAGCCATTTCACTCATTTCCGGATCAGAAAGCATCATTTTTGCGGTTTCAATATCTTCTTGTGTTTGCTTCCAATTAGCGAAGCATTTAACCACATCGGTTAACTGCGCATATTCTTTTGAAAGGGTACGAAATCGGTTTTGATCGGCTATAACCGCTGCATCAGATAGTAATGCTTGAACCTCTTCGTAACGCTCTTGTAGCGTTTCCAACTTGCTGATAATTGAAGGTTTCATAACTCTTTATTTTGGCTAATGATTAAATGAATTAGCCCGGCATTATATACTTAATTGCCTTTAAAATACAGTTCCTACTTATAATAGCGAAATAATCATTAATATAAGGTTATTTTTTATATTTATTTTAAAATTAGTTGGTTATTTTTGATTAAAAAACCCCTTTCCTCAAAATTTTCTATTAAGATTAAATGAGTTTGGTACAGATAATTTCGTAGGACTCTGTAGTATTTAATTTGGCTTTAATGTTTATCCCTATGATGAACATCATTATGATTGATTATGTTATTGATTGGGATGCTTTTTAAGCCATAACCCAATATATTGAATATTTTAAATTTTTGAAAATCTTGATTAGAAAAATAAAATGCCGTTAGCAAACTAACGGCATTATTTCAATGATAACAATAAAATAAAAAGTCTCTATTTTTTAACTGCTTTCGCATTCGGCAAATCAGTTATCGATCCTTCATAAATCTCAGACGCTAAACCTATTGATTCATGTAACGTTGGGTGAGCATGGATAGTTAATGCAATATCTTCAGCATCACAACCCATTTCAACTGCTAGTGTAATTTCACCAAGTAATTCACCACCATTTGCCCCAACTACAGCACCACCAAGAAGACGATTGTCAGCTTTATTAAAGATTAATTTAGTCATCCCTTCTGAACAATCAGAAGCAATCGCTCGACCTGATGCCGCCCATGGGAATATAGCAACCTCATAATCTAAACCTTTTGCTTTTGCTTCTTTTTCAGTTAAACCTACCCAAGCAACTTCAGGTTCAGTATAAGCAATTGATGGTATAGTTTTTGGATCAAAATAATGTTTTTTACCAGCAATAACTTCTGCTGCCACATGACCTTCATGAACACCTTTATGCGCTAGCATCGGTTGACCAACAATATCACCAATAGCATAAATATGAGGCACATTTGTTCTCATCTGTTTATCGACTTCGATAAAGCCACGATCAGTCACATTTACACCAGCTTTTTCAGCGTTGATCAGTTTACCATTTGGAGTACGGCCTATTGCCACTAGTACCGCATCATAAGTATGAGTTTCAATGGTTCCGTCTTTTTTCTCCATGGTGACATAAATTGCATCATGTTTTGCTTCAACAGTACTTACTTTAGTTTCTAATCTTAAAGTAAATTTCTTTTGAATTTGTTTAGTAAAGATTTTCACCACATCTTTATCGGCTGCTGGAATGACCTGATCAAGCATTTCAACCACATCTACCTCTGAGCCTAATGCATGATAAACCGTCCCCATTTCTAAACCGATAATACCACCACCCATTAAAAGTAGTTTTTTAGGAATAGTAGTTAATGCTAATGCATCTGTCGAATCCCAAATGCGAGGGTCTTCATGTGGGATAAAAGGTAAAGTTATAGGTCTTGAACCAGCGGCAATGATAGCATTATCAAAAGTAATTTTAGTTATACCTTTGGATGAAGTAACATCCATGGTATGACTACCAGTGAATTGTGCTTCACCTTGAATGACATTGACTTTACGCATTTTAGCCATGCCAGCAAGGCCGTTAGTCAATTGATTAACAACCTTTTCTTTCCAAGCTCGTACTTTATCCAATTCTAGTTTTGGTGTTCCAAAATGAATGCCGTGCGCAGTCAATGATTTGGCTTCATCCATAACTTTAGCAACATGTAGCAATGCTTTAGATGGAATACAACCCACATTTAGACACACACCACCTAAAGTTGAATAGCGTTCAACTAAGGTGACATCTAACCCAAGATCGGCAGCGCGAAAGGCAGCGGAGTAACCCGCTGGACCTGCACCTAAAACGACAAGCTGTGTTTTAACTTCTTGACTCATAATCTATATTCCTCCACTACATCACTAAACGACGTAAGTCGGATAAGACGTTAACAATATGACTTAGGAAGCGTGCACCATCTGCTCCGTCGATCACGCGGTGATCGAAAGATAAAGATAATGGCAACATTAAGCGAGGTGTAAATTCTTTACCATTCCAAACTGGTTTCATACTAGAACGAGATACACCTAAAATACCTACTTCAGGTGCATTTACAATTGGTGTAAATGAAGTCGTTCCAATACCACCTAGGCTAGAAATGGTGAAACAACCACCTTGCATATCACTACCAGTTAGTTTGCCATCACGAGCTTTTTTGGAAATTTCTGCAAGTTCCCGAGAAAGTTCAATAATGCCTTTTTTATTCACATCTTTAAATACCGGCACAACTAAACCATTAGGAGTATCAACGGCTACACCGATATTAATGTATTTTTTGATGATAAGAGTTTGTGCATCTTCAGACAATGAACTATTAAAACGCGGATAAGCGGTTAAAGCGCTGGCTACTGCTTTCATAATAAACACTAGTGGCGTAATTTTCAGATCCAGTTTTTTCTTTTCCGCTTCGGCATTTTGTTGTTTACGGAAAGCTTCTAATTCAGTGATATCTGTTTCATCAAACTCAGTAACATGTGGAATCATTACCCAATTACGATGTAAGTTGGCACCTGATACTTTTTGAATTTTAGTTAATGGTAATGATTCAACTTCACCAAATTTACTAAAATCAACTTTTGGCCACGGTAATAAGCCAGGTAATGCACCGCCAGCGCCACCATTTTCAACCTGTTTGACAGCATTTTTTACGTAAGCTTGAATATCTTCACGTAAAATACGATGTTTAGGGCCAGTCGGTTGTACCTTAGCAAGGTTAACACCAAACTCGCGAGCTAAACGACGAACAGAAGGAGTTGCATGTGCATAAGCATCATTTTCTACAAATTCATTGGTATTTGCAGGTGCAACAGGCGCAGCAGAATTATTGTTAGTATTCGCAACTGGAGCTGCAGTAGCTGGTTTTTCTGCTGCCACAGGTGCGACATCAGTTTTTACTGGTGCACTGCTAGCTACTGTCTCAAATTCCATAATTTTTGAGCCAGTTTTAACTTTATCACCAATTTTTACTGAAATGCTTTTCACCATACCAGCAATAGTAGCAGGCACTTCCATTGAGGCTTTATCGCCTTCTACTGTTATAAGTGAATCATCAACGGAAACTGAATCACCAACTTTAACTAAAATTTCAGTGACCTCAACTTCATCACCACCAATATCAGGTACATTAACATCAACCACTTGGCTTGCGCTTGGGGCTGCTGATGGTGCGGCAACTGGTGCGGTCGTTTCTTGTTTATCTGCTGCAGTCTCTGTTCCGCTGTCATCAAATTCCATAATACTTACACCAGTGGTAACTTTATCGCCAACTTTTACGATGATCGACTTTACAATCCCGGCTTGTGGTGCCGGTATTTCCATCGACGCTTTATCACCTTCGACGGTCAATAGCGATTGATCTACATCCACTTTGTCGCCAACTTTAACTAAAATCTCTGTTACTTCAACTTCATCACTTCCGATATCAGGTAATTTTATTTCAATAGTCATTATTTTTACCTCTTATGCATTACGTGGATTGAGCTTATCAGCATTGATGTCGAACTTTTTAATCGCGTCTTCAACAACACTTGTTTGAATATCACCACGTTTAGCTAGTTCTCCTAATGCGGCAATCACAACATAAGATGCATCGACTTCAAAATGATGACGTAAATTTTCTCGGCTGTCACTGCGACCAAATCCATCAGTACCTAATACTCTGTAGCTTTCTGCGGGTACAAATCCACGAATTTGTTCTGCATAAAGTTTCATATAATCAGTTGAAACAACTGCTGGATTATTATTCATTATTTGAGCAACATAAGGAACTTTCGCTGGTTCACTCGGATGTAACATATTGTAACGTTCACAATCTTGTCCATCTCTAGCTAATTCGGTAAATGAAGTTACACTATACACTTCTGAGCTAATACCGTAATTTTTAGCTAGAATATCTGCAGCTTCACGAACATGACGTAATATTGAACCAGAACCTAATAATTGAACAGTAGGCTTACCTTGTTGTCCTTCAACAGTATCTAACTTATAAATACCACGACGGATACCCTCTTCTGCCCCTTCTGGCATTGCAGGTTGAGCATAGTTTTCATTAAGTGTAGTAATATAATAGTAAACGTTTTCTTGTTCACCATACATGCGACGTAAACCATCTTGCATAATAACAGCAACTTCATATGCATAAGCCGGATCATAAGATACACAGTTAGGGATAGTTAACGCTTGAATATGACTATGACCATCTTGATGTTGTAAGCCTTCACCATTTAAGGTTGTTCGGCCAGAAGTACCGCCGATCATAAAGCCACGCGCTTGTTGATCACCAGCTGCCCACATCAAATCACCAATACGTTGGAAACCAAACATTGAGTAATAGATGTAAAATGGAATCATTGGGTAATCATTAGTGCTGTACGATGTTGCCGCGGCAATCCATGATGCAGTTGCGCCACATTCATTAATGCCTTCTTGAAGAATTTGGCCTTTTTCATCTTCACGATAATAAGCCACTTGTTCTCTATCTTGTGGCGTATATTGTTGACCATGTGGATTATAAATACCGATTTGGCGGAATAAGCCTTCCATCCCAAAGGTACGAGCTTCGTCAGCAAGAATCGGCACTAAACGAGGCGCTAATTCTTTATCTTTTAACATAATGTTAAGTGCACGAACAAAGGCAATTGTGGTTGAAATTTCTTTCGATTGCGCTTCAAGTAATGGTGCAAATTCAGTTAAAGGAGGAATTGAGACAGTTCCTGAGAATTTAGTCAATCTTGACGGCACATAACCATGTAGGGCTTGACGACGTTCATGAATATATTTGTATTCAGGAGTATGTTCTTCAAATTTAATGTAAGGTAATTTTTCAAGTGCATCATCAGTAACTGGAATATTGAAGAAGTCACGAACATGACGAACACCATCCATATTCATTTTTTTCACTTGGTGCGCAATGTTCTTAGCTTCTGCTGCTGCACCCATACCATAACCTTTAATAGTATGTGCTAAAATCACTGTTGGACGATCTTTCGTTTCTTTTGCTCTAGCAAATGCAGCAAACATTTTTTCAGGATCTTGACCACCACGATTAAGTCTGAATATTTCTTCATCAGACATATCTTTTACTAATTCTGCAGTTTCTGGGTATTTACCAAAGAAATGCTCACGAACATAAGCACCATCTTTAGATTTAAAGGTTTGGTAATCACCATCAAGCGTTTCATTCATTAAGCGAATTAATTTTCCTGATTTATCTTTTTGTAATAATTTATCCCAGCGATCACCCCAAAGCACTTTAATTACATTCCAACCCGCACCAGCAAATACGCCTTCTAATTCATTAACAATTTTGCCATTACCGGTAACTGGACCATCTAAGCGTTGTAAATTACAGTTAATGACAAATACTAAGTTATCCAATTTTTCACGTGTAGCAATTGTAATTGCACCTTTTGATTCTGGCTCATCCATCTCGCCATCACCTAAAAATGCGTAAACGGTTTGTTCAGTGGTATCTTTCAATCCACGATGATTCAGATATTTTAAAAAGCGAGCTTGGTAAATAGCGCTAACTGGACCTAATCCCATTGAAACAGTTGGAAATTGCCAAAACTCAGGCATTAATTTTGGATGAGGATAAGATGATAATCCTTTACCATGCACTTCTTGACGGAAATTATCTAATTGTTCTTCGGTTAATCGGCCTTCAATAAATGCCCGAGAATAAATACCTGGAGAGATATGACCTTGGAAATAAATTAAGTCACCACCATCTTTTTCATTGCGAGCACGGAAAAAATGGTTAAAACAGACTTCATAAAATGTCGCTGCAGATTGGAATGATGCCATATGACCACCCAGTTCTAAATCTTTTTTAGAAGCTCGAAGAACCATCATCATTGCATTCCAACGAACAATGGAACGGATGCGTCTTTCAATTTCCCAATCGCCGGGATAAGCAGGCTGATCTTCTACCGGGATAGTGTTTATATAATTACTGGTTGAAGAACCGAAGAGTAAGGGAACGCCTCCATCTCTAGCTTTATTGACAATTTGCTCAATAATATATTGGGCACGTTCGACGCCTTCTTCACGAATAATAGAATCTAAACTTTCCAGCCAATCTTTTGTTTCAACTGGATCGATATCATTCATTTGCATGTCCGACATATAAAAACCTCTTTTTTGTTTTAAAAAATGCAGTTTTTGCTATCCTTAGCTATAACAGACGCCATAACTAAAATTACAAGCTCCAACTTTCGCATTACGGATGCTTTAATGATATCAGTCTGCCATTTTCCATTAAAAAGTAAAGTAAACTGACGGTTATAAAAGAATGTTAATTCCTATTAAATTAATCAACCATTTCAATTATTAATTTGATAAAAATGATAATTATTTGATAAAAATCAAATTTAATTTGTGGGTATAGTAAGAATCTCTTGTTAAGAGTTATACATTGAATATATGATGGTTGTCAAGTTATAGTAAAATCTGCTATATAGATGTAAATTTATTGATAAATTACAACTTAACCAATGTTAGATATGCCAAATAAAGACGTTGTTATTAAACAATTAGGTATGTTGCCTTATCTACAGACTTATCAAGCTATGCACGATTTTACTAATCAGCGTGATGCACAAACTATAGATCAAATCTGGCTTGTTGAGCATTTACCGGTTTTTACTCAAGGTAAAGTAGGTAAACCAGAACATTTACTAACCATTACTGACATTCCAGTGATACAAACTGATCGTGGCGGTCAAATTACCTATCATGGCCCCGGACAGCAAATTATGTATATCTTACTTGATTTAAAAAGGCGTAAAATAGGTATTCGTGATGTCGTCCATTATCTAGAAAATAGTGTTATTCAAACATTAAAACACTTTGGTATTACCGCCTATTCAAAATCAGATGCGCCTGGTGTCTACATCAATCAACAAAAAATCTGCTCACTAGGATTGCATATTAAACATGGATGCACTTTACATGGTTTAGCGTTGAATATTGATATGGATTTAACACCGTTTAATTATATTAATCCGTGTGGTTATGCAGGTTTAAAAATGACTCATATGAAGCATCATATTGCACAAATTGATCGTCAAGAGATTAACCGGTTATTAACTGATAATTTTATTAATCAGTTACCAAACAACTAAGATATTAAATATGCAAAATACTGAAAATCAAATCCGTAGTTCCAAATATCGTGACGCTGATAAAACGCGCCTCATCCCAACCATTACGGTTGAGGAAGTCGCTCCATTAAAAAAACCTGATTGGATGAGAATTAAATTATCTGCACATAACGATAATATTGCCCATATTAAAAACACTATGCGTAAGCATGGATTACATTCAGTGTGTGAAGAAGCATCGTGCCCTAACTTGGCGGAGTGTTTTAATCACGGTACAGCAACTTTTATGATATTAGGCGATATTTGTACTCGCCGTTGTCCTTTCTGTGATGTTGCTCATGGGCGTCCATTACCACCTGACCGTGAAGAACCAAATAAACTTGCATTAACGATTCAAGAGATGAAATTACGTTATGTAGTTATAACATCTGTTGACCGAGACGATTTAAAAGATGGAGGGGCTAGCCATTTTGCATCTTGTACTCAAGAAATTCGAGCATTAAGTCCGAATATTAAAGTCGAAACATTAACACCTGATTTCAGAGGGTGTATTGATGAAGCGGTAGAGGTTTTAAGCGAAAATCCACCAGATGTGTTTAACCATAATTTGGAGAACATTCCTCGTTTATACAAAAAAATTCGTCCTGGAGCTAATTATGAAGGATCGCTAAAATTACTTGCTTCTTTTAAAGAAAGACATCCAGATATTCCAACAAAATCAGGTTTAATGGTTGGATTAGGTGAAACAAATGAAGAACTCATTCAAGTACTAAAAGATTTACGCAGTAATGGCGTGACTATGTTAACTTTAGGTCAGTATCTACAACCGAGTAAATATCATTTACCAGTGGAGCGTTATGTTTCACCTCAAGAATTTGAAGAATTAAAACAGGCTGCTTTAGCAATGGGATTCACCCATGCTGCTTGTGGCCCGTTTGTCCGTTCTTCTTATCATGCCGATTTGCAAGCAATGGGAAAAGAGGTGAAATAAATATCACCTCTTACAAATTTAGCAATTAATTATCAACAACAATAAAGCGACGATTTTCGGTAACAATTTGTAAGAAGATTGGTAAGCTGATTTTTTCGCCTTTCAATTGTTTACCGTTTAAATCATAAATTTTAGACCGCCCAAATGCATCAATAACCACAGTATTATGATCATAAAGCGCAGCAATTTGATTTTCACTACCAGCTAAAATCCATTCCCGATTAGACTGATTAAATAAATTTCGACCCTGACTGTACTGCTGCGCTGGAGTGGTAACATTAAATGCATCTTGCATTAATGTTCTTAAGATATCTGTTTGTGAGGTAATAGTACTAATTTGTTTTATTTCCCTACCTGGCCATGAAATAATCAATGGCACTTTCAATGCCTCACGATTAAAGCTATTTTCAGTATTATGCTGTACTAATTTTTTGGCTTCATCTATTTTTAGATCATTTGAACCAGTAATAATTATTATCGTGTCCTCATATGCATTGGATAATTTTAAATAAGCAATCAAAGATTCTAAATATTGATCGAGTTTTTTAGCCTCTGATTCTAATTCCATTACTGGTATTTTTTTATTTTTATTAGCAAGAGAATATTGTATGACAGAAAATAAAGGCGCATGATTCTCAAGTTTGTTCTGTTCGTCATGCCATGCCATCCAATAATCAGTAGTAAGCTTATTGTTTTGTTTTTTACCATCAGGGATTGAGAAGTTAGACAATAACGCATAACGGTAAAGAGGCTCAGAAAAGCCGTCAGCAGAGAATAAACCGAGGTTATAATGCTGTTTGGTTACTGTATCGAATAAAACCGATGTCTTATGACCAGCAAGGATACTATTATAGTAATTAGGATCTAAACCATAAAATAGTGAGAAATTATTTAAATAAGCCTGACTACTGGCAGCATAATGATTAATAAAATTAATATTCTGATTAGCAAATTCCTTAAGCCAAGGCATATTGTTCGCTAATAATTGATTATTCCAACCATCAATATTGATTATTAAAACATTCTGCTTATTTTGCTTTTCATCAAAACTAATTCGATCCAATGGATACTCAATAGCAATTGCAAATGGATTACCTTCCTGAATAGTTCTATTTCGGTAATCATTTTCGGCAATAAATCCATAACGCTCCAAAAGATGACGGGCAGTTAATGGATAAGAGAGCGGTAAACTTGAACGTTGCATAGTTATTGGGCGATAGAAATTAGCATCAGCCCAAATATGAATTAAATGTGATGAAACAAAACAAAGAATAAAACCGATAACAACTGGTCTAGCATAACGTTTCCGTTTACTTAAGCTACGTAACTTTTTCCAACTCCAAATGGCAAATAATATCTCAATTAAAAGAATAAAAGGAATAAGAATAAAAGCACTATTTAAAAAAGATGTTTTGTCCGAAGTAAATAATTGCCATATAGATAGATTAAGGTGCATTCTAAAATGAGAAAACACTTCAATATCAATCAGAAGTAAACTAATTCCTATTGTAGCGACGACAGTAGCAATGATTCGTTGCCAACGAGAAGAGTGAATAAAAAAGCTTAGTGGAAACAGTAAAATTAAATAGGCTATAAAGGTGAGAAAACTAAAATGTCCTATAGCACTAATGATTGCATAAAAACGACCCATAAAAGTTCGAGGCCAGTCAGCAATTAACAAATATTGACTACCAAGGACAATAACAACAAAAATATTAAATAGGGTAAACCAATGCCCCCAACTGACTATCTGCGAGGTTTGGTCGTCTTTGATATGATTATTTTTGAGTTTGAGCATATTTAATTGTTGTTAGTGGTAGTAATCAAGAAAAACTAAACTAAATTTACCCCACAGTTTAACTGATTTTTAAAAATCTTTCTGTAATTTTTTTATTTGTTAGCACAAAGGGATTGGTTATTTGTTGGCGTTATAATCGATACTTGTTATAATTTAATTTAATAATATAGCTAATAGAAAAGACAATACTTTGGCAATCAAACAACTCAACTCTCAAGAAGTCCAACCTGATATAAATTACATTTTAAATAATAACGATATTAAAACCGATTTATTCAGTGAAGGATTAACAAATGTACTATCATGGCAACCTCGCGTTGCTGCTGCCGTGTCACTATTATGTAAAAATAGTAATACACATTATCGTTCGCGTTTTATGTTACTAAAAGCTTCCGAAAACGAACTTTTTTTCGATCTCCTTAAACAATCCGTAAAACCAAGTTTAACTACTACAACTCTAGGTTATAGTTATTATTTTAGTGAAAATAAAATCACACTAACGCAAGCGAAAAGTAAACAAGATAATTTTGCAGTTCAAGATGATTGTTTAACGGCAACAGTAGTTGATATTGAAAAACTTTTTGGTTGTGTTCGCCAACCAGAAAACAGTCCAGTTAAATTACAAGCGGGATTAGTTCACCAAGCTAATGGTGGCGTTTTAATTTTAGGCTTACGTTCTCTGCTTGCTCAACCACATGTTTGGTCTAAATTAAAACAAATGGTTATGTCGCAAACCTTTGAATGGTTTTCAGCAGATGATTCGCACCCATTACCATTATCGATTCCAGCCATGCCGTTAGATCTACGCATCATCTTAGTTGGTGATAGATTATCTTTAGCTGAATTACAGGAATTTGAACCTGAATTTTATTCATCTTCTATTTATGCTGAATTTGAAAGTGAATTAAAAGTAACTGAACCTCGGCAAATCAATGATTGGATGAATTACTTACAATTTATTAGTCGCCAACTAGCATTACCAAAAATTGAAAAAACAGCTTTTGCTAAAATTTACAAGCATGCAACAAGATATACCGGTGATCAGTATTATCTACCGCTCAGCATTGAGTGGATTCAATCATTATTAATAAATTCATCTTATTTTGTACAAAATGAGAATATTGATACATTAGCAGTCAGCAAAGCTTTAGAACAGCAAACATGGCGAGAAAATTATTTAACCGAGCGATTCCATGATGAATTCTTTACCAATCAAATCATGATTGATACTAAGTCGCAAGTGGTTGGCCAGATTAATGGCTTATCGGTTATTGAGTATCCGGGCTATCCTAAAGCCATCGGCGAACCAACACGTTTAAGCTGTTTAGTTCATTTTGGTGACGGTGAATTGATTGATATCGAACGTAAAACCGATCTTGCAGGTAATATTCATTCGAAAGGAATGATGATTATGCAAGCATTTGTTATGTCGGAGTTTGCCATTAATCATCAACTGCCATTTTCTACATCTTTGGTGTTTGAACAATCATATAGTGAGATTGATGGCGATAGCGCCTCTCTTGCCGGTCTTTGCGCCCTTATTAGTGCACTGTCCAATCAACCTATCGATCAGCAATTAGCGGTCACAGGGTCGGTTGACCAATTTGGTCATGTTCAATCAATTGGTGGCGTAAATGAAAAAATCGAAGGTTTTTTTGCTGTTTGTCAGCATCAAGGTTTAACTGGTCAACAGGGTGTAATTATTCCTGCTAGTAATCAACGTCATTTGAGTTTAAGTGATGAGGTTATTGAGGCTATTAACAATGATAAATTTTCAATTTGGGCTGTAGAACATGTCGCTGAGGCACTCTATTTATTAACCGGTATTCCTTTTAAAGATGAAAACAAAATTAGTCTTTATAAATTGATCCATGCGCGTATGCAATCAATGTTAGTTCAAGATAGAAAACACGATGGTTGGCTCAGTCGCTGGAAAAAAATTGCAAAAAGTAACAATACACAATAAACTGAAACCCAAATTCCATTGATGGAATCAATCAAATATTAATATAAAATTTTACAGATTATAATAATTATTTGTTTTATATTTAATAATTATTTTATATGCAATCATGTAATGACAACAAAATAAAAGGTTTTTTTATGACATTTGAACGTAAATCTTCGTATGATAAAGCAGATTTGATTAAATCAGGCAATAGTGAATTATTTGGTCATGATGGACCTCCATTACCTTCTGATTTAATGCTAATGATGGATCGTGTTATCGAAATGAACGAAGACGGTGGTAGTTTTGGTAAAGGCTATGTTGAAGCTGAATTAGATATTAATCCTGATTTATGGTTTTTTAAATGTCATTTCAAAAATGATCCAGTAATGCCTGGTTGTCTTGGGCTTGATGCATTATGGCAATTAGTCGGATTTTATTTAGGCTGGATTGGTGGTAAAGGTAAAGGTCGGGCACTTGGTGTTGGTGAATTAAAATTAAAAGGCCAAATATTACCTCATAATAAAAAAGTTACTTATAAAATTAATTTTAAACGCGTTATTAACCGTAAATTAATTATGGGTATCGGTGATGGTGAAGTTTATGTTGATGGTAAATTAATTTACGAAGCAACTGATCTTAAAGTAGGATTATTTAAAGATACTTCTGAATTTTAATTCCTGAAAATATAACTCCTTGTTTAGTGTCAGTGATTAACTGAATATTGGCAGGGAGTATTTTTTTATTTGCTATTCTAAAGCTGGCCTATAATGTACTTTTTTCGAAAATTTTTACTCTCATTTGTATTATCCTTAATTGTAATTAGCCAAGTTCAAGCTGATTTTAACGGTAAAGTGGTTAAAGTTATTGATGGTGATACTGTAGATATACTCACGCTAAAAAAACAAAAAATACGCGTTCGTTTGCTTGATATTGATGCACCAGAAAGCCGTCAAGCATATGGTAATGCGTCAAGAAAATATTTAGCTTCATTAATTGCCGGAAAAAATGTTTTTGTTCAAGAAAGCAATAAAGATATCTATCAGCGTACACTAGGAACCATATACCTAGCAAAAATCAATATTAATGCAAAAATGGTAGCAAATGGTTTTGCATGGGCTTATCGCTATAAAGGCGTCGTAAAAAATAAAGATATGTTGAAACTTGAGTCAAAAGCTAAACAAAATAAAAAAGGACTATGGAAAGATAAACATCCTATAGCGCCGTGGGAATTTCGTTATCGTAATAAATGATTTTAAATTTTTTATTTTTTACTAGATAACATAGCTTCAAATGGTTGTAATGTTTCTTTTGTCTGATTATAACCTTCCCCTTGTTTTTCAGCTGGAATCGCCGAAAACAGTTATTTGGATAATTCTAAATTTTGCTCAATCAAAGCCGTTTGTCGTTAATTAAGTTCATCATCAGATACTATCCACTTTATCAAAATAAGTTTTACAATTTTCAATTAATTCAGCCATACAGACCGTAGATAAACCAAATGAAGTTAAAAATAGGACTTATTTTTTTGAATCTTTATTTCTAAATCACTAATTTTATAAAATTAAAATTTTATTGATGTTATCGGGATAATATAAGAATGAAGAATGGAATAAGGTAAGTTCTATAATAGAAGAGAATCTTACCAGTAAAAAATTACTGGCAAGATTAAACAATCAGTTAGATGATTGTAACATCAGCAGCAGCTGGACCACGAGCACTATCTTGGATAGAAAATTCTACTTGTTGACCTTCGCCTAGAGTTTTAAAACCATCACCAGAAATCGCAGAGAAGTGAACAAACACATCTTTACTTCCGTCTGAAGGAGAAATAAAACCAAAACCTTTACTTTCATTGAACCATTTAACTTGACCAGTTTTTTTAGACATAATAATCTTCCTATAAATAAATAAATTAATCTCTACCATAAAAGGCAATACTTGAAAACATAAAACCTAGACTACTTATTAACAAAGAGAAGACAAGACTGAAGAAAACTAATACAAACGTGATTAAAGTAAACTACAAACTGCATAAATCTAAATGTTACAAAATAAATCTGCATGTAATATGCTGGCGACTATTAACTCATAAATAGATGAACAATACAAGCAATGTTTTTTTTAATTTGTAAATTTTCCTAACATGATTAGTAACCAATTGTTATTAATCATGTTAATTTTTTTATTTTTCTGCTAATTCTTTAGATTTTTTAATAGCAGCATCTACAGCCTCAATGATGGCAGCCCTAAATCCTTTTGCCTCTAACATTTGTACACCTTCAATTGTCGTACCAGCGGGTGAACAAACCATATCTTTTAACTCGCCAGGATGCTTACCAGTTTCAAGTAGCAATTTTGCCGAGCCCAATACTGCCTGTGCGGCAAATTTATACGCTTGTTTTCTAGATAAACCACCTTTAACTGCTCCATCAGCAAGCGCTTCAATAAACATAAACACAAAAGCGGGAGAGGAACCACTTGCTCCTACTACGGCATCAATTAAATATTCAGGTACGACTTCTGTTTCACCGATACAATTTAATAATTTCTGCACAATAGCTAATTCTTCATCACTAACTTCTGTATTAGGTGTGATTGAACACATAGCGGCATTGACTAATGCTGGAGTATTTGGCATGACTCTCACTATTTTTTGCTCATAACCAACACATTTCGCTATAGTTTTAATTGTTACACCAGCTGCAATGGAGATAACAATAGTATTCTTTTTTAATTCTTTTTGAATATCACTTAATACATCAGCAATAATGTTAGGTTTGACGGCAACAAAGACAATATCCGATTCTCGTGCCACATCCCTTGCCGAAGCCAAATTATTAATTGAGTAAGACTGATTTAAAGCTTGGCCTTTTTCAAGGTGAGGGTCATAAACATAAATTTGCGAGCCAGGTACAATATTACTTACCAAAATACCTTGTAAAATAGCATTCCCCATGTTACCTATACCGATAAAACCTATACGCTGTTCCATTTATTTACACCTTTATCAAAAAAGTCAGTTGGATAATTATAGTACATTTTTCAATAAATACTCAAAGTTTGCTATTTAGTTTTACCCGATAAATGTTTTTGAGAAAATGATCTAATATTTAATGCTAGCTCCGATAAAAAGTTATGATCAAAGTTGGTTGGATACTTACCCTCTTTTCGCTTTAATAAATATACTACTTGTTCCGCTGTTAATCTAAAGTTTTCACTTAATAACTCTATCCCATTGATTTTTCGATTATTATATATGTTCTCATATTGAGAGTATTGGCTATCTTTTACCATTTTAGCTTTAGCCTGATGAATTTGATATAAACGCCAGTCCTGATAACAACTCATATCAAACTTTTTAGATAAAATATATCCCCAGTCAGTCTGTTTTACATCAGGAAAACGGCTTAAAACGCTATCTATTGGAAGCCCACAACTTATAATAAATTGGTTATTCATTTTTTTAATTTGTTTGACTTGCAATTTTAGTTTATGCTTTAGTAAATGGGTCACTATATACGCTGACTCATTATACATTCGACAAAATATCCCACTATCCTTGATAAAGTATATTGCTAAAGATTGTTCTGTTAATTTAATTTTATCTTCAATATTCATTACTAATTATTTTCACTGTATATTTTTTAAGTAGATGACATGACGAACCTTACCGTGCTATGCACAATAAGGTTCGTAATACATTTGTTACTAAATTCAATGCTTGGTGTGCTACGCACTACAAGCTTACTAATTGATATACTAATATGCATTTACACATGCAACTCTGATATTTGGATAAGTAGCAGGATAGGCATGAACAATACCACTACCTCCACCTAAAACACTTGGATCTACATAATATGGATTTCCATTAACATATACATCACTACTCCAATAGCCATGCCAATAAAGCCAATCACTATCTATATATTCACCTTCATCAGTATAAGTCATCCCCCATTCGTTAAAAATGCCACCAACCCATTGTGATTGAGTATTTTTATAACTAATGCGTCGTTGATATTCAAAATGATTAAAATTAGGTATACCTTCATGCCAGTCTGCACTATTACCATTGCTATAATCTCGAACACTAGGTAACCGATAGGCGCCTAACTGCTGACAATAAATTTTAGCAGTCTCAAAGGTTGTATTGACCTCCCCTTTTTCTCTTGGTCCTTCAGAATTAGCGATATACCAACGAGATAGATTAAAACTATACAATAGCTGTTTTTTTGCATTATCAGCATAAATTTTAAATAATGATGGTGAAAATATTTTAGATGCTGATTTATGATTAGGGCCAAGTAATTTAATATTTAGAACATTATTACTTTTAGGTGTTAATAATAAAGAAACACCATTTCCTGATATCGGCGAAATAGTTGTACCATTAACTAATATCACTTGTTGAGAAGTTACTCCCTCAAGTATTAGTTCAAAATCTAAACCATGTGAACCAGTAGTCGGAAAATTGCTATCAGGAATTGCAATATTTTGACGTTTAAAACCTTTATTTGCATCCCATTGTTCAGGAGGACCTAAAAAAACTCCTGTACCATTTAAAATACTTGGTTTTGCATAACATGCTTTCGGTGAATTTGTAGAAATATAATAACTATGGCTACCTCCATTAAAATTACCTTGATTAGGAATACCATAATTAGTAACTAAAATTCCATCATCTACAGTAATTGTTAATTTATAAGGAGATTTACAAGCGTCTAAATCACTATTTGGATTTGATTTGATAAACTCAGTTATATCCTCACCTAATGAGTTCTGCCATTTCACATTTAAATTGCCAGTAATAATATTCAATTGATCTCCATCATTATCCGCCCAAAAATCATTAGTTAATATTATATTAGACAACCCCACTGACGGATATTTATCATGAGGCAAATAAGTATTAATATCACTAAATACTGGAGATACTTTATTTATAAATATTGGATTTGAAGGTGTTGATCTATCCTCTACAGAATTTATTACCTTATTTTCTGGTAATGTTATTGATATTAATGGTAAGACGGAATCCGTAGCTGTATATCCTCCGTCAAAACTAATATAAGGGCTACTACCATGTACCACATTCGCAGTTTGGGAAGTTAAAGCAAATACCTCTTCTATCATTAATAAGTTTAGTGATAGTAAGATAAATAATGCAATTGAAAATTTTCGCTTATTTTCCCCCCTTTTTTGCAATATGAAGCAAAATTTATAAATTTTGTCGCTCAGAAAGCTACTGAATAAAAAATAGATGTTAGAATTAAATATTGAAAATAGATATGTATTAAATTTTGAAACTATCTTTTTTTGTAAAAATAACGGGAATTCAATTAAAATTCTATAAAAAGAAGAAACTAAACTCGATGAAGGATTATGGCTGGCTGGCTGGCTGGCTGGCTGGCTGGCTGGCTGGCTGGCTGGCTGGCTGGCTGGCTGGCTGGCTGGCTGGCCTCTAAACAACTGTATTTTAACATATTTTCAGTCCTTTGTCATAATGTTAATTTTACGACTTGATCAAATTTTCATAAACTATTCGATTCATGAATTATAATTAAATTTGCAAAATCCAGCAAACTCGATTTGTTAAATTTTGTTAAGATTCTTAAAGTTGCTATTTTTCCCCACTCATCACTTTCATTCCACTTTTTTGACCAGTCTGCATTAACGACAATATTTGTTTTATTTTACCTTCACTAATTAAATTACTCACTGCAGGTGTATTAATAAGCACTTCGAATATCGCTTTGCGAGTATCATTATATGGGATTAGTTTTTGACAGATAATTGCTTGTAAACTACTAGATAATTGAGTTCGTATTAACTCACGTGATCCGTATTCAAATACATCAATTATACGATTAATAGTTTCAATTGCTGAATTAGTATGTAGAGTAGCAAAAACTAAATGCCCAGTTTCAGCAGCAATTAATGCGGCTTGAATCGTAGTTTTATTACGTAATTCACCGAACATAATAATATCAGGATCTTGTCTTAATAAGCTATCAATTGCTTCACTAAAATGTGAGATTTCTCTTTGCTGAATTAGAGACTTTTCATTTTGATAAATAAACTCAATGGGATCTTCTAATGTAATAATATGTTTAGCTGCAATCTGATTAATATATTGAATTAAAGCCGCTAACGTTGTTGATTTCCCACTACCAGTTGCACCGGTAACTAAAATAATTCCTGATTCTACATTTACCAGTTTTTTCAATATTTCCGGTGCCTCAATTTCACATAAAGTTGGGATTTGTTGGTTAATAATTCTAAATACAGCTGAAATTCCCCGTTGTTGATAGAAAATATTCACCCTAAATCTTCCCACATTCTCAAGATAATAAGCAAAATCAATCTGCTGATGTTGTTGTAAAGTTACTTTTTGATCATCATCGAGTAAATTTAATAAATCAATTTTTAGCTTAACTGGTGATAATTTATCACTTGAGATAAATTTCAATTTTCCATTAATGCGAATGCACGGTACTTCACCACTAGAAAGATGCAAATCAGAGGCTTTTTGCGTTACACTAAAGGCCAACATTGAATTTAACATTATTTTTAACTAACCACTCTTTAATTGGGAATTCAAATGAACACAGTACATGACAATTTAATAACAATTAAAAACAAAATTAACAAAATTGCTCTAGATTGCGGTCGAGATCCCAAATCAATCGAACTTATTGCAGTTAGTAAAACCAAACCTGTAGAATTAATCTCACAAGCGATAAATGCTGGTCAATTATCATTTGGGGAAAATTATGTTCAAGAAGGTGTTGAGAAGATTGCACACTTTAAACAAAGTATGCCTGATTCCCCTATTGTTTGGCATTTTATCGGTCCATTACAATCGAACAAGACTAAATTAGTAGCTGAAAATTTTGATTGGATGCATACCATTGATCGTTTCAAAATTGCCCAACGTCTTGATTCACAGCGCCCGACAGAAATGGATAAATTAAATGTTCTTATTCAGGTAAATATCAGCAATGAACAGACCAAATCTGGCGTTGCAATAGATGAAGTAGCTGATTTGATAAAACAGATTATTACATTACCGAATTTAAGACTACGCGGTTTAATGGCTATCCCTGAGATTGAAAATGATTTTGCTAAACAATTTGCTGTTTTTAAACAGATGAATCAGCTTTTGGAATCTTTAAAAACTGATTATCCATTTTTAGATACATTATCTATGGGGATGTCTGGTGATATGCAAGCTGCTATTGAGGCTGGAAGTACAATGGTTCGTATTGGCAGCGCAATTTTTGGTGCCAGACAATATGTATGATATATTGCTGAGCAAGTTATATTTTAGGAGTAATCAATGATATCGTTAATCTTCTTAGGAAGGGCTATTTTAACTATTTGCTTATACGTCGTTATTCTACGGTTGTGGATGCAACAAGCAAGAGTCAATTTTTATAATCCGTTTACCCAGTTCATTGTGCGTATTACCCAACCGGTAATTGGTCCGTTACGTAGATTAATTCCATCTATCGGGCGTATTGATACAGCAACCTGGCTCGTTTTTTATCTGATTGCATTACTTAAAGTTATGTTTATCTACCGGTTTGAAGGCATTGATGCACCTATTTGGAGCCCTTATTATCTTTTATTTGCTTTAGCTGCCATGGTACATGCTTTTGGACATTTATTATTTTGGTTATTATTCTTTAGGGCTATCTTAAGTTGGGTTAGTCGAGGCCAATCAGTCGCAGATGAATTGCTTGCTCAGCTAACCGAACCTTTAATTGCACCAATTCGCCGAATTATCCCACCAATTGGCATGATTGATCTTTCATTTATGGTAGTTGTTTTTATATTGATGTTTTTGAATTTATTGGCAATCGATCTTCTCGGTAATTTGTGGCTGGCATTCTAAAAATTAAAAGAGAGCCTATGCTCTCTTTTAAATAATATGATCTTCCCAGAAAATAACATCCTTTTCATAAACAATTCTATTTTTAACCGATATTTTTAACTTATGCATTAATTTTTTATTACCGACAATCAGCGGATGCCATTCTGGTAATACTCCTGTTTCGGAAAAATAACGATAAGTACAAGTTTTTGGTAACCATTCGATTGTCAGTAAATTTTCCCGTGTTAATTTTATGCAATCAGGTTCATAATCAAAACGGGTATGATAATGCTTACATTGACAAGTATTTGAATCAAGCAAATTACAGGCAACATTCGTATATAGGATTTCATCAGTATCTTCGTCCATTAATTTATTCAGACAACACTGACCACAACCATCACAAAGTTGTTCCCATTCATCATCACTCATCTGATCTAAGGTTTTATGTTCCCAAAAAGGTTCAATCATACTTTAAAATCATCTTCATTTAACATTTGTAAAAAAAATCCATCCTCTTTGATCTTTTCTTCAATTTCATTTGCTGTTCCAACAACAAAGCGCCTTTTACCATCAAGCAATACTTTCATAACAAAGACTGGCGCACCAAAAATTGACATTATCTTTTCCGGTATATGTGAAAAATCATTTTCACATTCCATATATAAATAACAGTTTTCTTTTTTGCTACTTCTATAGATATAACACCACATCATAAAATTACATCTTACCTCTCAATTATTTCAGGCTATTTTGTAAATAAACTCCAGCACCAAATAATCCTGGATCTTTATGCGTTATGACATAAACAGGAATTTTTTTAACTAAAAAAGACATACGACCTTTGTGTTCAAATGCTTCTCTAAATGGTGATGATTTAAAAAATTCGATGAATCGAGGAACAATACCGCCCGCAATATACACACCGCCTTGGGTATTAAGTGTTAAAGCCAAATTACCCCCAAATCGTCCCATAAAAGTACAGAAATAATTTAAAGTAGCTAAGCAAATAGGACAACTATTAGACAATGCTTTATTAACGATTATATCTGGCGTGATATCTTCAATCGGTTGATTATTAATTTGTAATAATGCTTGATAGATATTAACAATACCATTACCAGATAGAAATCTTTCTGAAGATACCCGACCAAATTTGTTACGTAACTGTTGTAAAATTCGATCTTCTTCTTCATTAACCATTGGTAATTCAGTATGTCCACCTTCACCGGATAAACTAAGCCAATGTTCGTTTAATTTAATTAAATGTGAAACGCCTAAACCCGTTCCTGCACCATAGATTGCTATTGGATAATTAAGATTAGCTTCACCACCACCAACTTTTATCACATCATCTGATGATAATCGAGGGATGGAATACGACACTGCAGTGAAATCATTGATAACTTCAAGCTTAGTTAAATTCAATTCTCTAATCAATTCAGAGCGAGAAAATGACAAATTATTATTCGTCATTTCAATTAAATCACCTTCATTAATTGGACATGCTATAGCAATACAAGCCATCTCAATAGTTACAGATTGTGATGTTAAATAAGTCTTAATCAAATTAAGCAATACATCATCTTTTGAAATGAGGATTTTAGTTATCGCTGATAATTCATTACTATCTAAATTATAAAGTGCAAATCGGGCATTGGTTCCACCAATATCAGTAACTAGTGCATATTTACTCATGTTATTCCCTTTTAAAAAATAAAATCTTTCTAGATAAACACTAATTTAATCAATTCAATTAATGCTATAACATAATGAGTAATATTATGGACTATTTAGATTGATTTAACTAGATTGCTTTAACTGAATTCACTAATGGAATTATTGCCGCTAACAAAATGTTAGCGGATGATATTTAGAATTTGAAGGAAATAACCTACTATAACCACTTTTTAACTTTAAAGTAAATGTAAGGGGCAATGCCTGCTAGTAACATCAATAATAAGGATAAAGGATAGCCATATTCCCACTTCAGTTCAGGCATGTTTTCAAAGTTCATTCCATAAGCCGATGCAACCACTGTTGGTGGTAAGAATACGACCGAAACAACTGAGAAAATTTTAATTATTCGGCTTTGTTCAATATTGATAAAACTGGTAGCCGCTTGCATCAAAAAGTTTACTTTTTGGAACAAAGATTCATTATGTGGTACTAATGATTCAATATCTCGTATTACTTCTCGTGCTTGTTCTAACTGATCTGTAGGCATTTTTGCTCGGCGCACTAAATAATTAACCGCACGTTGACTATCCATCAAACAAAGTCGTACTTTCCAAGCAGTATCTTCTAATTCAGCTAAAGATGTAATTGCCTCATCATAATGTTCCTGAGATGAACGATCCATAATAATTAAGCTTAACTCTTCAAGCTCGCTATAAATATTTTCGATCTGATCGGCTAATTGCTCAACTTTAACTTCAAATAAATCCAATAATACTTCGTATGGATTACCATCATTCATGCCTTGATAACGTGAACGCATTCGGTATAGACGGAAAGCAGGTAAATCACGTTCACGCAATGTAAATAAGCGACCATTGTGTATCGTAAATGCTACTGTTGAGTTACCGGCTCGGTCTTCCGCATCTTCATAAAAGAAGAATGAGTGAACATGTAGTCCTTCATTATCTTCGAAAAAACGGGCTGATGCCTCAATATCATCAAGTTCAATACTTGTTGCTAGATTTTGACCTAAATTGGTCAAAATGACTTCACGATCTGCTTCTTCTGGTTCAATTAAGTCAATCCAGATCGCATTTTTAATATCGCCTTCATTAATTTTTACTAATTGTTTGTTTTTTAATCCAAACGCATTAATCATAAGGCCTCCAGGAGAAAAAATGTTTAAGATATAATATCTACAAATGGCAGGCATTATACTCGTTATAGTAAAAAATTCCTATGATAAAGCGAATCTTTCTGTATTTTAAAATTTTGGATACTTAATTCCAAATTTAAATTAAATTCGGTGATGTTAATTAAGTCTCATGATACAATAATACATATCAAATATTTATGTAATTGTTAGGAGTGTATAATGGCAAATAGAGGTATTAATAAAGTCATTTTAGTAGGGAATTTAGGTCAAGATCCAGAAGTTCGGTACATGCCAAACGGTAACGCTGTCGCAAATTTTAGTGTTGCTACATCAGAAACTTGGAAAGATAAACAAACTGGTGAAAACCGAGATCGTACCGAATGGCATCGCGTTGTTGTATTTGGTAAATTAGCTGAAATTGCTGGCGAATATGTTAAAAAAGGTACTCAAGTTTATTTAGAAGGACAATTACAAACTCGTAAATGGCAAGACCAAGCGGGTAATGATCGTTATTCTACTGAAGTAGTGATCAATGCTGTAGGTGGAACACTACAAATTTTAGGCTCTCGTTCAGGAGATAGTTTTAATGATGGCTCACAAAACTGGGGACAAAGTGCTAATAATACTTCGTCTGCTCCAAGTACACCACGTCCTTCAACAGCAAATGAACCAGCAGCTAGTCAACCAACTATGCCTGAACCACCAATGGATTTCGATGACGATATTCCATTTTAATAGTTATTTATTCAATTCTATATTACCTAGGCGTATAAATTACGCCTTTTTTCAATCCATATTCATACATACTTTTCGCAAATAATGACAACTTATAGTGTTTAACTTTTCTTAAAACCTGTGTTAGCACGGTAAAGATCAGGTGTAACTCCTGCGATATTTTTAAACATAGTAATAAAAGCGGATACTGAACTATAACCAACAGAAAATGCGATATCTTGAATCGATTTATCTTGTTCTAAAAGCGAGATACTATACAAAAATCGTAACCGTTGCCGCCACATTCTAAATGACATACCTAATTTTTGTTGGCAACGTCTTGCAAGGGTTCGTTCAGTTGTAAATACTGTTTGAGCCCACTGTTCAAGAGTCTTATTATTAGCTGGATCTAATTCTAACTCTTTTAAAATAGGAGCTAAATATTTATCGTTCGAACTTGGCAAATAGAATGTAAGGTTAGATTCCATTAAGAGCTGATCGATTAACACTTGTCCTAAACGAAGAGGTGGCGGTATGTCATTTATCGGCATTATATTAGCACAAAACTTAAAAGCACCATTGTTTAAAATAAAGGCTTCAGATAAAGATTCATAACTAACCAGTACTGCGCTAATATTTATTTAGTTTTCACCTAACTTAATGTATCTTTTTTATATATTTCATCTATACTTAATTAGAACTTTTATTACAATTTGGATTGAAGTTATGTTGGAACTTATACAAACAGTCGGTTTTGGTTTAATTCTGTTTATTCCATTAACTAATCCGTTAACTACCGTTGTACTGCTATTAGGTCTATCTGGCGATATGACCAATGAGGAACGTAATTACCAGTCAAAAATGACTTGTATTTATGTTTTCATCATCATGATTGTTTCATTTTATTGTGGACAATTGGTCATGAGCACATTCGGTATATCTATCCCTGGTTTACGTATCGCTGGAGGCATGATTGTTGGCATTATCGGTTTTAGAATGCTTTTTCCTCAACAACCCTCGCATAAAACATTAGAAGCAGATGCAAAAAAGAAAGAAGTATCCAATAATATCGCTTTTGTACCACTTGCAATGCCAAGTACTGCTGGGCCGGGAACCATTGCTATGATAATCAGTATGGCTTCCACTGTAAAAAGTGGTGGATATAATGTATCGACTTGGGTTGTTTATACTTCGTCAATACTTGTACCTTTATTATTATGTATTATTTTATGGTTCTGTATGCGTAGTGCTGGTAGCATAATGCGCTTTATGGGTAAAAGTGGTATTGAAGCCACATCAAGAATAATGGGCTTTTTACTGGTCTGTGTTGGTACACAATTTATTATAAATGGAGTTAAAGAATTAATATTAAACTTCCCAAATATTTGAGGAAGGCTATTTTTTTATTACGAATTTTTACCGTATTGGTTAACTAAAGATTTGGGATATTTTTTATCATTTCTACTCGCATCAAATAATCATATAGAGGTAAAAGCTGTTTAAAACCTTTAGCAAGTTTATTCGGTAAATCACCATTTAGGACATCTTCAATATGATTATTGGTTACCATTACAGCAATATTCTTTCGATTGTACCATGTCGATAATTTTTCATCTTGATCTTTAATTAATGGTCTTTTATACATTTCCCCTACTAATTCAAATGGTTTTTTAACACAATTAACTACCGCCAAAAATTTAGAAGGGTCATTTAATATTTCTTCTCTAAAGATATCCATAGTAGTTTTTGAAGCACAATAATAACCTAAACCATATCTATAGCTATCTGGACCAATTTCAAAAAAATAGGCTGGAGCTTCTTTCCAATCACGATTAGGGCGTTTAAACGTCAACCATAAACGACTACGGTATAATGACTTATCTTTAGAAAATCGCGTATCACGATGAATTCGTGAAATTGTTTTACCTATAGCTGGACGTGTTTCAAACCATTCATCAATTTTAAGCATGGTTGGTGTTAGTTGCTCAACCAATAATCGAAAAGGTTTGATCAAATCATTGTCATAAATTGATCTATTCTCTTCAAACCAAACTCTACTATTGTTAATCCAAGCATCTTGTAAAAAATTTAACCCTTCTTGAGTAAAGCCAGTAAAATTTGCCATATATTACTCCTGATATAATGCTCTAACTTTATCTAAGTCCTCTTGGGTATCAACCCCAATAGCTGGAGCTTGTTTGGCCACCGCTACATGTATTTTCTCACCATACCAAAGAACTCTTAATTGTTCTAACATTTCTATCTGTTCTAAAGCAGAAGGTGCCCATTGAATATATTGACGAATAAAACCCGCACGATATGCATAAATACCAATGTGACGTAGGTAAAAATCACCAATCGAATCAAGTTGATGTTGTTCACTCAATTTAGCAAAACGATCACGCTCCCACGGAATAGTCGCCCGTGAAAAATAGAGTGCATAACCATCTTTATCCATAACCACTTTTACAGCACCTGGATTAAATGCTTCTTCAACAGAATCAATCGGTACAGCTAAAGTTGCCATGCCGGTTTTATAATTCACTAAATTATCAGCAACTTGATCAATAATAATCGGTGGAATTAATGGTTCATCACCTTGAACGTTTACAATAACTTCATCGTCAGCCAGTTGAAAAGTATTAATGACTTCAGCTAAACGTTCAGTTCCTGAGTTATGCTTATCACTCGTTAAAACGACCTCACCACCATAACTTTGCACTACATTAAAAACTTGTTGGTTATCAGTCGCAATGATGACTCGACTAGCCGATGATTTTTGCGCTTGTTCCATTACTCGAATTATCATCGGTTTGCCATGAATATCAGCAAGTGGTTTTCCCGGTAAACGGCTGGAAGCATATCTAGCAGGAATAATTACTGTAAAACTCATAAAATTACCTCAAAACTTTAATTATTCTTTATCACAATTAGATTGATTTAATGGTTTTGCCTCACTGGCTAATAACACCGGAATACCATCTTTAATCGGGTAAGCCAACTGATCCTTTTGACAATTTAATTGTTGGTGTTGCTTATCGTATTCTAATTGTCCATGGCATTTAGGACAAGCAATAGCACTTAATAACAGTTGTTTCATTTTTTTTCTCTTTGTAATTTTCTTTCTACAAATAGTGAGTAAATCTTTTCAATAGCCTGATCGGGTATCGTAGCATCAATTGGTAAATACCACCAATTAGGTAATGCAAATTGTCGACATTTCACTGCATCTTTTTCGGTCATTAAAAGTGTTTGATTACTTGCAGCAACTTTCTCTAATAATGGCAAGCTAAAATTTTGATGATCGGCAAAAGATTCAGTATGTAACAAATCTGCATTCATTTTAATTAACATATCGAAGAATCGCTTTGGATTACTAATACCAGCAATAGCACAAATATGATGTAATGCCGATAACTGGCTTTTTTCATTAGTCAGTAGATTTACCGCGTAACTAGGGGTTAGTTGCATAGTATAAGTTTTATCTGGATACTGATTTGATATATCGCCTAAACTGTCACCATTTATCATAATTAAGTCTACTGATTTCAACCGATTTATTCGCTCTCTCATCGGGCCAGCTGGGATCCACCAACCGTTTCCGAATAGTCTCTTACCATCAACGACTACGATCTCAATATCACGAGCTAATGCATAATGCTGTAAACCATCATCAGTTAAAACAACATCCAATTGATATGATTTTAATAATTCTTTAACTGCCTCGACTCGCTTAGGTGCGACCGCAATTGGTACTTGAGTTCTTTGATAAATTAAAATTGGTTCGTCACCAGCCTGCGCAGTGGTAGTATTTTCATCTAAAATTAATGGATAATGGTCGGATTTTCCACCATAACCACGAGAGACTAATCCAACCTTCAGACCTTTAGCCTTTAAAGCTTCAATTAAACTAATTGCCAGAGGCGTTTTACCATTACCTCCTGCTGATAAATTACCAATGACAATAATGGGAACTGGCGATTGCCATGCTTTGAATATACCAAACTTGTATAATTGACGACGAATAAAGCTAATACATCCATACAATAATGAAAATGGCAACAACAACCAAAATGATTTATTTTTACCATACCATAATTTCTCAATCATAACTTTATTATGCTCGCTAGTTCCAATAATTTTATTTTTATATAGTGAATGAATATATAATTTGTACACCATATTAACAATAATTCTATTTTACTCATAAAATGATAAACTACCAAACCAATCATGATACCATCTTGGATTGATATCTTGTCGCATCGTTTTCTGTTGCCATGATGTTGGATAAAAAAATAAACTAATCTGCCCTTCCTTGCCTGTAATATAATAATTAATATTTAGCGCTTTATAACGATTAGTTATCTTATTTGAAGGCAATCGCCATGGGTTATAACGTGATGTTGAAGTTAGCGCATTAGAGGGATTAACATAATTTAAGAATGGATAACTTGATGAAGTAGTACTACCATGATGCGGAGTTTGTAGAATGGTTGAGTGTAGATTGCGTTTATATTTAACCACTAAATCATATTCTTGTTTACGTTCTAAATCGCCAGTCAATAACACTGAAAATTGACCATCAGTAATTTGTATTACACATGAATCGCCGTTATTAGGATCGCTCACTAATTTGGTCGGCCATAACACATTAAAGCGTAAATGTTTCCAATAAAAATTATGATCAGCTAAACAGTTATAATCATTACTCAAATTAGTAGATGAACTCATTAACCATGCATTAGGATAACGTTGTTGTAAATAGCTTAAGCCACCGATATGATCATTATGACTATGGCTAATAATAATTCCTTCAACGTTCAAATTATGCCATTGTAAAAAAGGGATAATTACTTGCTCTGCAGCTGAACTATCTTCCCATTTTGCGCCAGTATCATACAAAATAGCTGATTTACCATTGTGAATTACAATCGCCAATCCATGCCCAACATCCAACATATCAACTCTCCATAGATAATCGGGTTGTTTATAAATTGGTGAAAATAACATTGTTATAATAATCACAATAGTAAAGCTAAAACGACGCCAAAATTCTATCCGAATAATGATTATAGTTATCCAACCAATACCACTAAACAAATAAAAATCCGCTGGTATATTTAGCCATAAAATATTTAAATATTCTAAGCAATAAAAAAGCCATTCTAGTGAAGTTTGCGCAACAAACCATAACCATAAAGCAAGATAAAAACAGTCCATTAAACTAAATAATAATGCCAATAAAATCGCAGGAAAGGTGATTAACGAAACAATAGGAATGGCAATTAAGTTAGTTAACAACGCAACAACACTTATACCATGGAAAATAAATAATTGGATAGGAAGCAATAATAATATTAAACCAAATTGTAAATGTAATAATCTAATGAAGTACCATCGTTTTTTATTTTTTAACGTGCTAGCTAGTGGCAACCATTCAAATAAAAAAATCAAGCTAACCACAGCATAACAGGACATCCAAAAACTTTCAGATAGTATCATTAGCGGATCAAAAATTAATAATAACGCTATAATACGGTTAGTTTTCTGCCATGCGCTAATGTGATTATTTTTATAGCGCAAGTATATCCAAATTGATAAAGCTAAAATAGCACGTAATGCTGGAGGATTAAAACCAGTCAACCATGTATAACATAACGTTGTTAACCAACCAATTAATATGGGTAACAATAAATGGTTGTAGCGTTGTGGTAAAAAAAAGACAAATCCTTTTAGCAAAAAACTACTAATATAGAATACTAACAGAATATGCATTCCTGAAATTGCCATTAAATGAGCAACACCGGTTTGCATCATAGTTAAACGATTATGATCAGAAATCTGTGAACGGTCACCAAATCCTAATGCTAATAAAATTCCTCGATAACTAAACAAATTAATATAAGCTAAACATTTATCAGCAATACTTTGTCGAATATTTAAATTTTTTTCGAGTAAAACTGATTTAATAACTTTCGCTTTTAACAAAGTATGATTAGCAATCGCAAAACGTTGTTTATCAAATGATCCTTCATTTAAATTACTATGCGTCACTTTGGTTTTTATTGTTAATTGCCAAATTTGCCCTGCTTTAATTAAATCAGATTGTTGCCAATAAATAATAACAGGTACTGGTGATGATAAAATCTGATCTGAAATTTTTAAAATGGAAAATTTTGCATAATATGGATTTGTTTGTTTTTGGGAGTAAATTTGAGTATTAATAGTTTCAACTTTTGCAGTAACGACTAATGTCTGGTCAATATATGGTTCAATTAGACTTAAGTATTGTTTTGCATTTGCTGTAGACCAGAGAAAGCTTAATATAAACACAGCAATCAAACAAAAATAGTAATGACGTCGTATCGGCCATACTAAAATAATAACAATGAATACTCCAGCCAGAACAAACCAACTCGTTTCAGAGGGCAATGATGGCAAAAACATTAATGGCACACATCCTAAGGTAAATACAATTGCCATTAAATCTATTGAACCGTAGTGCCGCATCAATTTCTACATATTATTATTGTTTAAATAATCAATCTAATATGTTCGAACTTTCTACGAATTATTTTATCTTTAATTTTAGAGCTACATCCCAGTTTAAAGATTACTATTTCTGTTTCTATTGAGAATCATTCATCTAATTAACAAATAAAAAAAGCCTTTGATTCTACTCAAAGGCTTTTTATTAATTGGATTGAAATTATGCTTTAGCTGCATTATTTACACGTTCACGTAACTCTTTCCCAGGTTTAAAGTGAGGAATATATTTGTGTTTAACCTCAACATTTCCTCCTGTTCTAGGGTTTCTAGCTTTACGTGGTGCACGGTAGTTAAGACTAAAACTACCAAAACCGCGTATTTCAACGCGATCATTACTTTCCATCGCTAAAGCAATTTGTTCAATAATGTCTCTAACAGCATCATCAACAAGTTGCACAGGAAGGTGTGCCCGCCAGTTGACTATTCTTTCTGCTAAATCGGATCTGTTCATGGTCACTCCTAATTTATTTTATGTGGTATATATTTTATTCATTTTATACCACAAAAGAAAAAGAGGGCAAGCCCTCTTTACTCTTTGAATAAATATTTTTTACTCAGTTTTTGATGCTGCTTTAAATGCTTCAGCCATTGCGTTAGTAAATGATGCATCTTCTTGAGTTGCAGTATTATTTACAGCTGCTAATGCTTCTTTTTCATCAGCTTCATCTTTAGCACGTACAGATAGTGAAATTGCACGAGTTTTACGATCGATATTTACGATTTTCGCTTCTACTTCATCACCAACATTTAATGCAGTAGTTGCATCTTCAACACGTTCACGAGCAATATCTTGTGCTTTTAAGTAACCTTCGATACCGTCAGCGATTTCAACTGTTGCACCCTTAGCATCAACTGCAGTAACTTTACCTTTAACAATTGCGCCTTTTTTGAAGTTAGATGCAAAGCTGCTGAATGGATCGTCTTCAAGTTGTTTGATACCTAATGAGATACGTTCACGGTCAGCATCAACTTGTAGAACAACAGCTTCAATATCGTCACCTTTCTTATAAGCTTTAACAGCTTCTTCACCTGGCATATTCCAAGAAATATCAGAAAGATGTACTAGACCATCAATACCACCATCTAAGCCGATGAAGATACCGAAATCAGTAATTGATTTGATCTTACCGCTAACTTTATCACCTTTATTGTGTGATTCAGCAAATTGTAACCATGGATTTGGTTTACATTGTTTAAGACCAAGAGAAATACGACGACGTTCTTCATCAATTTCAAGAACTACAACTTCAACTTCATCACCTAAGCTAACTACCTTAGATGGATGAATGTTTTTGTTAGTCCAATCCATTTCAGAAACGTGTACTAAACCTTCAACACCAGTTTCGATTTCAACGAAACAACCGTAATCAGTTAAGTTAGTTACTTTACCTGTTACTTTAGTACCTTCTGGGTAACGTTTAGCAATTGAAACCCAAGGATCTTCGCCTAATTGTTTTAAGCCAAGAGAAACACGTGAACGATCTTTATCGAATTTAAGAACTTTAACAAGTAGTTCTTGACCAACTTCAACCACTTCACTTGGGTGTTTAACACGTTTCCAAGCCATATCAGTGATATGTAGTAAACCATCAACCCCACCAAGATCAACGAATGCACCGTAATCAGTAAGATTTTTGATAATACCTTTAACTTCAGAACCTTCTTGTAGATTTTCAAGAAGTTGTTCTCTTTCTGCGCTATTTTCAGATTCAATTACTGCACGACGTGAAACAACTACGTTGTTGCGTTTTTGATCTAATTTAATAACTTTTAATTCGATCTCTCTATTTTCAATATGAGAAGTATCGCGTAATGGACGAACATCAACAAGCGAACCAGGTAGGAACGCACGAACGCCATTAAGATCAACCGTAAAGCCACCTTTAACTTTACCATTGATAACACCTAAAACTGTTGCAGCATCTTCAACTGCTTTTTCTAATGTTAGCCACGCTTCATGACGTTTAGCTTTTTCACGAGATAAGATTGTTTCGCCAAAGCCATCTTCAATAGAATCAAGAACAACGTCTACAACGTCGCCAACTTGAACTTCTAATTCACCTTGGGCATTTTTAAACTGCTCTACTGGAATTGCTGATTCAGATTTTAAACCAGCATCAACTAAAACAACATCTTTGTCGATTGCAACGACAGTACCACGGATCATATTACCAGAACGAGTGTCTAGTTGATTTAAAGACTCTTCAAAGAGTTGAGCAAAAGATTCAGTCATATTTTTATTTACTTAAGTTAAATTTAACGTCCACATTACATCCTGTCCTGTGGGGTTGTTTATGTTACTCCACTTATATCCTTATAATGGAGCTTCGTTCACACAATAAGTTTACTTACAATATAAACTTATAGCGCAAGTTTTTCTTTTATATACATAATAGCTTGATTAAAAACATCTTCGATAGAGAGAGATGTGGTATCAATTATTAATGCGTCAACTGCAGGCTTTAAGGGCGCAACCGCTCGATTTCGATCTCGCTCATCACGCGCAGTTATCTCCTGCAAAATTTCGGGGAATTTAGCATGAATTTGCTTATCTTGCAACTGTTTCATTCTTCTTTCTGCTCTTGATTGAGCGCTAGCATCAAGAAATATTTTTACAGGGGCATCGCTAAACACGACTGTACCCATATCACGGCCATCGGCAATTAATCCAGGCAATTGTCGAAAATCACGTTGACGCTGTAATAAAGCTGTTCTTACTTCATTTATTGCAGCTACTTTTGAAGCTGCTCCACCAGTTTGTTCGGTACGAATCTCTTTTGAAACATCAACCCCTGCCAACAATGCTTTGACTTCATCATGACTGCTATCAAATGTTAACGGCAAATTCAATGCGAGCTCAGTTAGCTGATTAATATCATCTAAAGCAATATTTTTCTTTAACGCTGCTAGCGCTAATACTCGATAGATAGCACCTGAATCCAAAAGATGCCAGTTGAAGTGATTTGCTAACGCTTGACATAATGTACCCTTACCTACACCACTTGGCCCATCAACAGCAATAACAGGAATATTTTTTGTCATGTTATATTTCACTTAATCGTTTAAATTGTTCAAAATAATCAGGGAATGTTTTCATTGTACACTTCGGATCTAAAATAGTTACCGGCGTATCAGAAAGTGCAACTAATGAGAAACACATAGCCATACGATGATCATTATAAGTTTTGATTTCTGCATGGTTGAGTTTTGCAGGAGGAGTTATAGTAATATAATCCTCTCCTTCTTCAACAGTAGCACCAACTTTACGCAATTCGTTAGCCATAGCCGATAAGCGATCGGTCTCTTTTACTCGCCAATTGTATATATTTCGAATTGTCGTTGTTCCATCAGCAAAGAGTGCAGTGGTTGCAATTGTCATCGCTGCATCAGGGATATGGTTCATATCCATATCCACACCATTTAATTCCCCGCGAGAACACTCAATATAATCATCAGCCCACGTTATTTTGGCACCCATTTTTTCCAGCACATGGGCAAATTGAGTATCACCTTGTAAACTTTTTTTACCAACTCCAGTAACACGAACAGTGCCACCTTTAATTGCTGCTGCCGCTAAGAAATAGGATGCTGAAGAGGCATCACCTTCTACCAAATAGCTACCAGGAGATTGATAAGTTTGATTAGCTTTAATGACAAATGTCTGATATTGATTATTGATAACCGATACACCAAATATTGCCATCATTTTTATTGTAATATCAATATATGGTTTAGAAACTAGATCGCCAATAATAGTAATTTCAGTATCATTGCTAGCTAAAGGGGCTGCCATCAATAATGCAGTTAAGAATTGACTTGATACCGAGCCATTTACAGCAATCTTACCTCCAGTAAAACCACCATGGATATGAAGCGGCGGATAACCTTCATTTTCAAGATAATCAATTTTAGCGCCACCTTGACGTAATGCATCCACCAAATGACCAATTGGACGCTCTTTCATACGAGGTTCACCTGTTAATACAATATTATTATCGGCTAAACAAAGTGCTGCAGCTAAAGGACGCATAGCTGTCCCTGCATTTCCTAAAAATAGTTCTAATGGATGAGCAGAATGTAATTTACCGCCAACCCCTTCTATATCACAAATTGTTCGGTCATCTGACAGATGATATTTGATATTCAACGCTTTTAAAGCGTCAAGCATATAGCGAACATCATCACTATCAAGTAAATTAGTTAATCTTGTTTTGCCTTGACTAAGTGCAGATAATAATAGTGCACGATTTGATACACTTTTAGAACCTGGTAAATTAATAGTACCACTAAATTTTTTTATCGGTTGTAATGTCAAAGATAACATAATGACTCTCTTTAGTAATTTTAATATTCTTTAAAAATTTTCTAAGGTGGTTTTTAATAGATCGATTGCTTTATGATCTTTCGCACTATTTTGCCATAACTTATCAAATAAGTGGCGATAACGTTTAATTGCATCTTCTGAAGATGTTATTGAGGCAATCCCTGTGGTTATATTAGGTAGTTCACCTAATCGGAAAGGACTCATTGCCAATGCTAATGCCTCTTCATTTTGATAAAATATTTGAAAAGCGATGGATGGGATAGCTTGTTCCGTAATCGCAATTGTTGGTGCATAAGCTTGGTCTTCTATCAATTTGATCAAATGATAAATTTCTTTACGAGCCAATAACATTCTTTCAGACTTTTTACCTGGGGAAATGGTTAAATTACCAACCAAACCAATATGCAAAAATCGCTCAACATTACGTAAACTGATTAGATTAATCACTTTAGGTATAGATTGATAAAATTGTGTCTTACGCTCATTTAAAATCGATAATGATGTTGCATATCGTTGCGCGGCAATGGATTCACTCGACTCATTTAACATCATACCTAAATGGGAAAGGTAATCGGGTGAAGTTAATAGAAAAGAAAAAGGATCAAAATGAGAATAGATGTGCGTAGATTGTTCTTCTAATTGACGCATACGTTCAAAAAAACCATCACCGCTAGAATAGTATTCGGTATCAATACCTAGCAAACTAGCAAATGAAGTATCTAATAATGAGGCTAACCGTTCAAGTGTTTCTATTTTAACAATTTCGCCTTTTTCTAAACGGTAAACCGCAGCTCTAGAAATTTTAAGACTTTCTGCAACATCTTCAGCTCTGAGAGAAGCAGCGATACGGTAAGCCCGCAACCGCTGTCCGATAGCACAATAATCAATTGATCCAGTAATCATAATACACTCAAACTATTGGGATTTTGGCAGTGTACCATATGGTAGGTACAATGCCAATTTAATGTAATGATATTTCAGATTAAATGCCTGTTTGAGTCTTTTATTTTAATAATTCATTTTGTAATGATGATGCATTTTTAAATTCAGTATAGTCAGTGATAGCTTCAGGTTCTTTTTCTCCTTTTTCCGTTTTTCCTATCACTTGTGATGCTATTACTAAACCTTTTTGGTCAATAACAGTACTTTTATAAAAATCAATTAAATCTTGTTTAGTGATTTTCTTAAGAAGTTCTATTTTTTTATCACGCGAATCAAATTGGAAACGTGATAAACGATAATCTGAAATTAAACGTTCAAACTCTTCATCTAATGATTGAGGCGGCATTGTCTGTTCATCAATGATGCTTCTTTTATACTCTTCAATATCCTTATCAGTTAACGCATCTAATTTATTTAACATTGTTGGGTAAAAAGCTTGATAACGTTGTAATAGATAAGCAGGATCCCACTGATTAGTTTGCACAGCAAAACCCAGCCCGACTGATTCACCGATGAAAAATGGAAAAATACCTACAAGATAACCCAATTGTTCATGACTCCGTAATTGATCAAAAAACCATGGTGACATAATACTAGTTAATGTATAACCAACAACTTGACTTTTAGTCGGATCATAATTAGTTGGGAAATAAGTCATTAACAACGCGCTATCGGTACTTTTCGCTTGTTGGGTGATTCTCGCTGTAAACGAAGTTTTAATTGCTATATCATCCAAAGGAGTAAATTCAACATCGCGTTTTAATGTCTTTTGCACTGCATGATAAAGATCCAAAGAATCTTCATTTGAAATATTACCTAAACTAATCATATAAGGTATAGATTGGGTCATCAAGTTATCACGATAAGCTTCAACATCACTAATAGTGATAGTATTTGTAATTTGTCGTCTTTCATCTCGTTCAAAATAGTGTGGCAACTTAGATAATGCAAGAACTGGCTCTGACGCTAATCGAATACTTTCAAAATGATCTGCCCCATCAAGTCGTTGCAGATACCATGATTTAGCTAATGCTAAACTTTGTTCATCAATAGCCACTTGACGATAGCTATTAAGAATAGCCAATACCATTTCTGGTAAATGTTGATTAAAACCAGCAGCAGTTATCATTAAACCATTATCAGGACCAGTGGATAATGACATTCCGGCATTACCTGCTTGAAATTGTAATTGCGTTAAATCACGACTAACGATGTAATCAAGTAACTCAAAAGCAATCGACGTTTTTGCGTCTTTAAAAGCCTGATTATTACGTAAAGAAACTGCAATCACAGCCTTAGGATCATTATTAAAATAACGACTAACAAAATGAATATGATTCCCACGTTTACTAAATGTAGCTGGTTGAATTTGATCGCTATTTTGACGAATTATATTAAAATTATCTGGGATATAAGGATTTAATTCCGGCAAACTAAACGAAAAATCTTTAGCTAAATTAGTCCACGTTGTTTTTAATTCATCACTGATATTATCTACTTTATAAGGCGCATTGAGAAAATATGCAGTTTTATCGGTAGTTTGATTTGGGGCAATCAACCACACTCTGGCATTGTCAGGAGTAAAACTTTTGATTCGATTGATGATAGCTTCTTTATTCAAATGTTCCGCAACATAATCCGCATCTAATACATTTTTAACCGGATAAAGTAGCATCTGATCTGATAACCATTCGACATAAGACATATCACGGTTAACATCTTTATACTTAAAGGATAAAGCAAAAACTTTTTTTATCTCATCATAATAAGCTTCTGAAACGCCCTGTTTTTCAATTAATTGTAAATAATTGAATATAGCTGCAATCACTTTGTCTTTTTGCGCCAAGCCTTCATCAGTTAAAATGACATTAATATTAAATGTTCCACTATTACCATAATATTTACTATCACAAGTTGCTTGAATAGCTTCAATCAAACCTTGTTTTTGTAGCTGATCAGCTAAAGTATTTTTACTATTATTACTAATTAAATAGATAAGGTACTCATTGGTTTTATCAGTAAATTTATCGATATCATTTTCAATCGGAAATTTTAAAGACAACATTTTTCTAGGTTGAGCCGGTAACATGGTAATTTCTTTACCAGTAAACTCCTGAGTAATCGCTGGTTTGGTAATTGGCGGAACGACTATATTTTTATTAGGAATTTGACCGTAAGTAGATTCAGCTAAAGTTTCCAATTTTTCAATGGATTGATTACTGTAAATAACCCCCACCATAATATTAGCTGAATAATATTTATCATGAAAGTTAACTAGTTCATCTTGTAATTTACTATTATCTTTATCACTTAAAGTTTCTAGATTTCCTCCCGAAAATTGTGCTGCTGGGTGATCAGGGTTAATTGTTTCAGAATCAACTTGCTGAATACGAAAACCATCACTTGAGCGATACATCGTCATTTCTGCATTGACGGCATTTCGTTCTTTATCAGCAAATTTAGGATCAAAAATTGGCTCAGCAATCGCATCAGCTAAATAATCTAATGCAGTATTAATTACACCATTTTCAACTTCAAAGAAAAATGCGGTGCGATTACCGCTAGTAGACGCGTTATAGTTACCTGCATGTCGCGCCAAAAATTCTGTAAAACTTGACGGTTTAGGATACTTTTTCGATCCCATTAGCACCATATGCTCTGTGTAATGGGCTAAACCTTGTTGAAGCACTGGATCATATAATGAACCAACAGGCAAAGCTATAGAACCAAGAGATTTAGTCGCTTTTGGATCTGAAACTAATAAAACTCGCATTTTATTATCAAGTTCAATGACTTCATATTGACGATCATCTCGTTCGCTTTGCTGAACTTTATTTGATAACACAGAATGTTCATGCTTATTCTCAATAGCAAATGAACTATTAAATGTAAAAACAGTTAATGCAGTAATAAATAGTGTTTTAGTTTTCATGTTATTCATAGAATTCTCGCCTAATTTAAAAGACAGTATAATCGAAATATAAATATAAATGAAAAAGAATAATTTATTATTTGGAATACAAAATTACAGTCAAAATTTAAGAATATAAAGGTATATAGAAGGTATGATTAATTACAGCTTTATTAATAGAAGAGAGCAATATAGCGATAGCCGATTTCGCAAGAAAAAAGCAATTATCTAAAAGATATGGTTAAACTAACATTATCGTATTAAAAATACAATAAATTAATAAATAAAAAGGGCCAAAAAATAGCCCTTCCTCATTAATTAGATCATTAATGGTGTTTTCATTGTTAATCTTAATTACCAAGTAATCAATTAATGCTCACGTGTTTTTCTAAATTCCACATCTGGATAACGTTCTTGTGTTAGATTTAGATTAACCATACTCGGCGCAATATAAGATAGATTATCACCACCATCTAGTGCTAAATTTTGCTCACATTTTCGTTTAAAATCTTCAAGTTTCTTACCATCACTACATTCAACCCAACGAGCCGTTGTTACATTTACTGGCTCATAAATCGCTTCTACGTTGTATTCAGATTTTAAACGCGCAACAACTACGTCAAATTGCAACACCCCTACCGCTCCAACAATTAAATCATTGTTGGCAATTGGACGGAATACTTGTACAGCACCTTCTTCTGAAAGCTGAACTAAACCTTTTAATAATTGTTTCTGTTTAAGAGGATCTTTTAAACGAATACGACGAAACAGCTCAGGGGCAAAATTAGGTATACCGGTAAATTTAAGATCTTCACCCTGAGTGAAAGTATCACCAATCTGTATAGTGCCATGATTATGTAAACCAATAATATCACCAGCATAAGCTTGTTCAACATGATCTCGATCACCAGCCATAAAGGTTAACGCATCAGAAATGTTCACATCTTTTGCGATACGAACATGACGCAACTTCATGCCTTTCTCGTATTTACCCGATACAATACGCATAAAAGCAACTCGGTCTCGATGTTTAGGATCCATGTTGGCTTGGATCTTAAATACAAAACCAGTAAATTTTTCTTCAGTAGCGGCAACTTCACGTTTATCGGTCTGGCGAGGTTGAGGCGTCGGAGCCCAAGCTGTCAAACCATCAAGCATATGATCAACACCAAAATTCCCAAGCGCTGTACCAAAAAATACTGGGGTTAAATCACCAGATAAAAATGCTTCCAGATCGAACTCATTTGATGCACCTTGTACTAATTCAAGCTCATCACGAAGTTGCTGTGCTAAATCGTCACCAATTGTGTTATCGAGATCTGGATTATCTAAACCTTTGATAATACGAACTTCTTGAATAGTATGACCTTTACCTGTTTGATAAAGATAGGTCTCATCTTTCGCTAAATGATAGACGCCTTTAAATAATTTACCACAACCAATTGGCCAGGTAATTGGTGCGCACATGATGTTAAGTTCGTTTTCAACTTCATCAAGCAACTCCATTGGATCACGTATATCACGATCAAGTTTATTCATAAAAGTCAAAATTGGCGTATTGCGTAAACGCGTTACTTCCATCAATTTACGTGTTCTATCTTCAACACCTTTTGCCGCATCAATAACCATTAAACAGCTATCAACAGCCGTTAATGTTCGATAAGTATCTTCCGAAAAGTCCTCATGCCCAGGAGTATCAAGTAAGTTAACTAAACAATCATTATAAGGAAATTGCATAACCGATGTGGTGATCGAAATACCACGCTGTTTTTCCATTTCCATCCAATCTGATTTAGCGTGCTGAGCATTTGCACCACGCCCTTTAACCGTACCCGCAGTTTGAATCGCTTGTCCAAACAACAATACTTTTTCGGTGATAGTCGTTTTACCCGCATCTGGGTGAGAGATAATAGCAAAAGTACGACGAGCCTTAACTTCGTCTAAATAAGCTTGTTCTGTCATAAAATTAATCAATTTAGCTAAGCAAAAATAATGGCGTATTCTAACAGGTCTACATATATATTGCCATTGAAGAAGACTATTTTGCTATTTGCCTTATTGATATATCTATGCATAATAGCGGCATTTAATACTGATGATGATATAATCACTATTTGGTAATAGTGTTTAATATTAGAAATATCTGAGAATAACCATTAATATGAATATTCGTGACCTAAAATTGTTTTTACATTTGTGTGAGACATGTCATTTTAGTATGAGCGCTGATGCAATGCATGTTAGCCCATCCACACTTTCAAGGCAAATCCAACGCCTTGAGGAACAATTTGGCCATCAATTATTTATTCGCGACAATCGACAAGTTCAAATTACTCATGAAGGCGAAAAAGTTAAACGATTTGCTCTACAAGTTGTAAATCTACATCAACAATTAAAGCACGAGTTAGATCAATCTACTCAACAATTGGTCGGAGAATTAACATTATTTTGCTCGGTAACGGCTGCCTATAGCCATTTACCTGATATATTAGATCGCTTCCGCATGCATTATCCACTAGTTGAAATAAAACTATCTACTGGTGATGCCGCTGATGCAGTTGAAAAAATTCAATCTAATCAGGCTGATCTTGCCATTGCAGGCAAACCTAAACAATTACCAGCTGGTGTTGAATTTATAAAATTAGGTGAGATTGAAATGGTCTTATTAATTCCTAAACTCAATAGCTCATTTAGTGATAAGTTACATCAAAAAACGCCGGATTGGCATAACATTCCTTTCATTTTGCCAGAACATGGCCCCAGCCGACAAAGAATTGATTTATGGTTCAAACAACAAAAAATAACCTGTCCTAGAATTTATGCAACAGTTGCAGGACATGAGGCAATTGTATCTATGGTTGCTTTAGGATGCGGTGTGGCATTATTGCCAAAAGTGGTAATGGAAAACAGCCCAGAAAGAGTACGCGAGCGAATTACTGAATGGTCAACCAATTTAATGCAACCATTTGATGTCGGTATATGCGTTCAAAAAAGACGATTATCTGAAAAAATTATTTCGGCGTTTTGGGCTCTTGGAAAGCAAAATTTACCGTCTAATGAATAAATTATATAATCAATCATAAAATGGAAAACTAAACTAATTAAAAAATGGGAAGCTGCTGTAATGACCTTAATAATCAGAAATATAAAAACTTTAACATCATTACTATTTTTACCACTACTTACAATTCCGAATATAGGCTATACCGAGCAAAACAATCCCTACAAACCAAAACCACAATGGATTACTATTCACAGTTCAAATTACTATGATGGTGATAGCGACGATCTGGTTACAGCCGGCATTGGCTTCACACCTTTATCATCAATGATACAAAAATTCAAATTTGCTGATCCAGCTAATCCCACGACGCAGGAGCTTCGTCGAGCCAAACTAAATCGTTTTATTGATACAAAAACTGGAGAGGGTCAATTATTTGGCTTTAAACAGAAAAACTTGTCACCATTGTTTGACGGAAAAATAGCCGGTAGCGAAATTTTAGCGACACTTAAAGAAGGAAATGTCGGTATTCTATTACAAATTCCCGTTGATTTTGATAAGAAAAAACCATGTATAGTGGCCGTTCCCGCTAGCAATTATGACGGTTTATATAACGCCAAAGATATGCAAATTCGTGGGCTTTGGGGACTAAAACACAATTGTGCAGTAGTTTATAACGATAAAGGATTGGGGAATGGTATTTACGATATTACAAATCAGCAAGGTTTCACTATAGAAGGAAAAATTGCAAAAGATAATCTATTATTTAATCCTAAGATTAAAAATAGAGAAATTTTTATCGAAAATAATCCAAATAGATATGCCGTTAAACAGTTACATTCAAAACAAAATCCTGAACATAATTGGGGCAAATATATTTTAAATTCTATTGAATTTGCACTTTATGAAATAAATGATAGATTTTCAGCCACAAACACTCGCGATTTTAACGCGGATAATACGTTGATATTAATCTATGGAGCTGAGGATGGTGCTAGTGCAGCTTTGAAGGCTGGTGAATTAGATAAAAATGGTATCATTGATGGTATTGTTGCGGTTAATCCACAAATACAACCAAACCCAGATATTACCTCACTTTCAATCCAAAATAAAACTAGTGCTAGAAGTTTAAAATATAATTCAATTCCTGATTATGCTACCTTAGCAGCACTTTATATTCCTTGTGCCATCCCGGCAATTGAGCCTAATAAGTCAGACAATAATGTTCCTTATGCGTTAAAATATCTTTATTCACAAAATCGCTGTGATGCACTAAAAAAAGCTAAATTATTAACTACAGGAACACCTAAAGAAGCCCTAGACAAATTACATGATTATGGTTGGCGACCAGAGATGGAGATCCAGTTACCCTATTTTTATTATAAAGAGTCTATTGCCTTTCCGTATCAATATATCAGTTCATATGGTCGTTTTGATGTTACAGAAAACATGTGCGATTATTCTGTGGCCAGCACTCAACAAGATCGACTCTATAATTTTGGCGAAGTAATGCCGTTAAAAGAAGTAAACTTCTCTGAAATATGGTCACTATCTAATGGTCATTTACCTATTTGGGCAGATAAAGATGTTACCGCTATTGATCTTGTTGTAAATAAAGATATCGTTTCACCAAGACGAGCATGGTACTCAAGTTCTGAAATTGAAAATCAAATAGATTATGGTATTAAAGGAGCAATTTGTTTACGAGAAAAAATAACCGAGAAACGAGTTATTGATGGACTCAAACAAGTACAAGCAACCGGAAATTTAAATAAAATTAAAACGTTTATTGTACATGGACAAAATAATGTCAAACAGTTAATAGATCATACATCTCGCCCTTATGTTGCTTTAAATAGTGCAGTAGAAGGAAAAGAATCACAACTACGTTATATCGAAGTTGAAAATGCTAGTTATCTCGACGGCAAATCACCATTTGATAATACATTATTGGCTATTGATTATTACGGTGAAGATGCCATTGAGTGGTTATGGGCTAATCTAACTAACAATACGACATTACCTGAAAGCCAGATAATTCGTACTAAGCCAAGAGGAGGCAGCATTGGTCAAGCTCCGCAAGCGACAATTGAAAACTTAGTACCAATAACTCAAAAACCAGATATCAATAACTTAATAATATTGGAAGATAAAAAAATCGCTCTACCTTAATAAAACTATTTGATTTTTTTAATGGTTATCGAATGAGTTTATATAACTAAATTATACGATAACCATTGTCTCATTAACTTATGCCGATTTTACAAATGTACATATTTTCGGGTATAAATCAAAAAAAAGTATTTCTAATGCATTATAATTTTGCTTGATATCAATAATAGTTTCTTGCAATAAATAAAGCTTTGGTCTTCGCTGTGCCATACCTTTTAATACTTTCGCAATAAAATCGATTGAAGCGTAATTTTCTAGCCAAGATTCTCGCCACATTGCATTCATAAAAGATTGGTAATTTTTTGGATAATCAATAATATATGGCTGAATATGCCTTTTAGTCATAATATTAAATGACGATAAAGTTTGACTTGAACCAAAATCATGCCAATACTTTGATAAAAAATGGTCCCAAACAATATCAAGCGTAATTGGAGCAACACGTTGATGACTATTTCTAAATAACATTTTTGCTTGTTTAACAGAGGGAAAACTATCAGTAAGATTATCAACTTTTCGATGCAACATAATGCCATCAGCTATCTCTGTCGGATACTGCTGATAAGGATCACCTTTTACAAAATCAGCAACTGTATTGCCAATTAACGAGCTATTGGCAATTGTTGCTAAATGTAAATGCGCAAGAATATTCACAACTCTCTACCAGCCATCAATCACGATGTTTAAATTCGCCTTCAGCAAATCCTTCTCGCCAATAGCTGGTGATCTGAATTGCATTAGGTTCTAAATTAAGATATTTATCTTTGATTGAATGGCGTAATTGTTGTGCTAATGATCTTTCCATTCCTCCCCAAAACAATATATTTTCTTGATCACTCAAATCAATGTTCATTACAGCTTCAATTAATTGATTAGGAGCATTTACATCCTTAACGAACCATTGAACTGTTACATTTTTGTTGATTGGGAGCTCAACAATATCCGTTTTGTGGTTAACTTCAATAAAAGCTAATGCTTTTTGAGAACTAGGTAAATTTTCTACGGTATAACATATAGTTGGCGCTGCAGAAATATCGCCCATTAAAACTAAAAATTGATTATCAAATTCTAATTTACCTGCGGTACCAACAATACCAACTTGATCGCCTACTTTAGCCTTTTGAGCCCAACCCGTCGCTAATCCATGAGAATGAATAGCAAAATCAATGATTAACTGATTGGTGGATTCATCATAACCACGAATGCTATAACTACGCGCTAATTGACGAATTCGATCACTTACCATGATTTTATTATTTTCGTCTAATTGCGGAAAAGTAATTTCATCAGTCAAAGGATCAGCAAAGAGTAATTTTAAATGAGGACAGATCCAATTAGGGTTGACCATCAACGGCTTATCACAGCTAAAATGCAAACGTAAAAAACTATGAGATAACTGTTCAACTTTAATAACTGTTAATAACGCATTAATAATTGCTTTTCTTGGCTTCTCTTGCATATGATGATCCTTATATTGTTGATATAACAGAAACATCATACAACAAAAAATAGCTAATACTATTAATTTTGACTATGAAAATATAAGTTAATTTATAGTTAATTAACGATATCGTTATTAAGCTGTCACTGAAAAACCCCTTTCCTCAAAATTTGAGGATTACCCAATTATTAATAAATCTAACTATTTGATATATAGTGCCTATATATCATACTTATCTGAAATTATACGAAAAATAACCTACTTAATAATAATTTCAGAAAATAACTAGATCATGTTTTGAATAATTGTTTTTTTATATTTTTGATGAACTCTTTATCTGTATCGATTATATGGCTATCGCTTTGCCAATATTTTAAATAAATGAGTTGTTGTTTACTTAATTTTAATTCTATTTTGTATAGTTTTTTATCTATATCCGCTGGCTCCGACGCCGACGCCTTGCTCGTTTTCAACGGCTCGATGTCGGCTTTTGACATTTCGTTCGCTACTCTCTCTTCATGCCAACGTCGCTTTAACCACTGATGATATTGTTCAGTATCGTAATCCATTCTAAGCTCAGCGCCAAAAACGGTTTTCACCGCTTTTGGCAATCGCTCGGTCAACTTTGATTCGGGAAAACCACACACCACAATCTGACGATTAGGATATTTTTTAAACTGCATAAAACGTAGATTTAGGCAACAGCCTAAATGCTCAGTTAAAAGAAAAGCGCCTTGATTATAAGCACGCAAAAACATACCTTCTTTAAATAGTAATATACCTTTAAATTGATCTTGTTGATAAAATTTTTGTAACATCTTCATAATGATTCTTGTCTAATAAGTAATAACCCAATTTATTTTCTACAAAGAGCGTTCGCATAGTGAGTACGATATGTTGGCCCAAGAAAAAAATCATATGGTTGTTGCCCGACAAAACCATCATGACTATGAACTACAAATCCCAATCTAGGATTATCCTTATTAATTTCCTTAGCCCAATAATTTCCAACAAATGAACTTATATCACGGCTCATTTTTTGCCAATTTGAATCAGGATAACCATCCTTAGTAACCCATCCCCACTCACCAAATACAGATTTCCCGATTTGTCTGGTAGCACTATTACTAAGATGATCTAAAGAGGTTAGGTTATAAAAATCATAAGCTCTAGGTGAATCTGAAAGTTCTGTTATAGATAGCATGTTATTACGACCGCCACAAATCTGCACTGCTTGCTCAATAGTGATCTGCCCAATATGTGGAATAACCCATATATCAGTAGGATTAAAAGTATACTCATGGATGACATTATTATTTCGAATCAGTGTTGCACGTACAGTAACTGGTCCTGTAGGTTTATCATTTAATGTAATATAACCCCTACTATCTATACTGACTTTATTACCAGGATTAATTGGAATACTGAATTCATAATCCATTTGATTACCCGTCATAACTAGCTGAAATTTTGCCCCAGAAAATCCTGTAGTTGGAAATTTTTTCCCTGATGACTCAGTCGGATTAACTTTATAGCCCATATTAGGGACATAATCACTTGAATAACCACCGCCATTCTTTGGATCCCTTTGCGCAAAATTAGGATCATTCCAACTATAACTATCATCTGGGTTAATACCATCCCATTGATATTCAGGCACTAGTTCTGTCGCATAAGGTTTGGCATAACACAATTCAGATTTTACTGCAATTTTGTAGACCTTTTTTATTGTTACAAAATCACTTTTTCTCGGTTGACCATATTGCGAGAAAGTTTGTACTTGATTAGTTATTTCTAACATTAATGGCATTGGATAACCACTTCCACAACCAATTATCTTATTTTTATCGCTAGTAGAAATTTTATTGCCATTAGCATCAAACCATTGCCAAGTGGTTTCCGTGGTTAGAAATGGTTGAATAGGATCGATATCATCACCGTCTCGATCTTGATAATTCATTCGATTGTCTAATGATTGATAATTAAATCGCTGTATGGCAAATTGATTAAAAGTTAAATTAGCATCAAACTCTTTAATTTCGTTTTCTTTGATATTACCGCTAAATTCACTATAAAATACACCGTTTACCATAAAACCATGTTTATCTGCAGCTATTTGTGTATTTATAACTTCAGGGTTATTCCCGTGAATAACGTTAACAGTTTGAACGGTTAAAGCATTAATATTAAAGCTCAATAATAAGGAGAATAAATATAATGAATAAATTAAATTGGATGATTTATATGAATAACGTATCTTTATACGTAATTGACTAAAATTTTTTATTGATAAGTGTTTATATGCCCGATGCCCGATGCCCGATGCCCGATGCCCGATGCCCGATGCCCGATGCCCGATGCCCGATGCCCGATGCCCGATGCCCGATTAAGACCATATTTTAACATATTTTCGCTAATCCTTGCTATAATTTACATATAATTTTCAAACACATACATTAAATATCATAAAAAAAATAATATTATTCTAAATGGTGAATGTAAAAAAATACATCTGTTACATAGTAAAGTAAAATATTAGATTTGTAATAACTTTTTATGTAAAAATTTGTTAATGAAATACTTTACATTGATGGACAATTTATTCATTTTACAATTAAAAAACTCTTATTACAGTTCTCGCCTTTCCTCAAAATTTTTGACCTGTTTTTGTCGTTGTTCTCGATCGAAAAATGTCCATGCAACAAAACGGCTAATTTTTTTACCTTGAGCCATGGGTATAATTTGGTATTCAGTTACGGATGCTTTTTTTAATTGTTGTTTTATCCTTGTCAGCGATTCTTTTTTCGACACTAACGAAGTAAACCATAGACATTGTGTTTTATAGTTAACACTTTCGGCAATCATTTTGGCTATAAATGCACTTTCTCCTCCTTTGCACCAAAGTTCAGCATGTTGTCCTCCAAAATTAAGCACAACTTGATCTTTTTCTGAACTTAATTTACCCAATTTTTGTAGTTTTGTATGAGCACTCGCTTGAGCCTGTTGCTTTGAATTATGAAAAGGAGGATTGCATAAAGTTGCCAAGTAAAATTCTTTCGGCTTAATGATATTTGCAAAAATAGCATCGCTGTTGGGTTGTAAACGACATTGTAGGTTATTTTTTAATAATTCATTAGATTTTGCTATTAACGACGCAACCTTGATTGATGTTGGATTGATATCACTACCTACAAATGACCAATCATATTCAGCACAACCAATAATTGGATAAATGGCATTGGCACCAACCCCAATATCTAACATGCTAATTCTCTTACCTGTTGGGATCTTATTCTGATTATCTTGAGCTAATAAATCAGCCAAATAGTGGATATAATCTGCTCGCCCTGGAATTGGAGGGCATAGGTAATCGTCTGGAATATCCCAATAAGAGAGTCGATAATAGTGCAATAAAAGTGCTTTATTTAGCATCTTCACAGCAACAGGATTAGAAAAATCAATCGTTACCCGACCATATTGGTTAGGTTTAACAAAGTTAGATAATGCTGGTAACGTTTTAATAAGTAAATCAAATGGGTAACCATTAATATGCTTATTACGTCGATGTAAAACATCTTTATTAATCATTGGCGATGTTGTCTGCATGAATAATCCGATATGAAAAATTGCCGGCTATTATAGCCTTTTTACATAAATATGCGAAAATAGCCAAAGCTTTTAGGTTAAAAAAACCCCTCTCCTCAAATTTTTTATTACTGTTAAACTAAATTTTATTTAAGTGTAACTAATTCGAAAATTAATTGTGGATTTGTTATAATCTGCCACTTTCAATTCACATAATAACGCAATGAAACGTCTATCCAAATTATCAATAATACCATTTATTAGTTTAATGCTAATCTCTTTTCAACTACATGCAAGCGAGTTTAATGGGCAGGAGTTATCGTTATTTTGGACTATCCCATTTGTTGGAATTTTGCTTTCTATCGCATTATGTCCACTATTTTTAGCCCGACTGTGGCATCATCATTATGGCAAAATTGTTTTGGTTTGGACGTTACTATTTCTAGGCTCTGCATTATTTTCTTTTGGCTTATCTACCACAATTCAATTAACAGCTCATGCCATTATTGAAGAGTATATCCCTTTTATATTATTACTGTTGGCATTGTTCACTGTTTCTGGTGGTATCCTTATCAAAAGCGATAAAATAAGTACGCCAAAATCAAATGTTATTTTATTAGCCATTGGTGTGGTATTCGCTTCAATTATGGGAACAACTGGCGCAGCTATGTTAATGATTCGGCCATTACTGCGAGCTAATCGGCAACGACACCATTCAGTTCACACAGTAATTTTCTTTATCTTTTTAGTCGCCAATATTGGTGGTGGTTTGACGCCGTTAGGTGATCCACCATTATTCATTGGTTTTTTAAAAGGAGTGGATTTTTTCTGGACTGTTAACCATATGTTATTGCCAGTTATTTTGACATCAGGTTTATTACTCATCATCTATTATTTTATCGATAGATATTATTATGTTAAGCAATATGGCAATATTCCCCTTTCTCAAAGGTCAGAAGTAGTTAAATTATACGGTCTAAAAAATATCGGTTTGCTAATGGCGATAATTGCTAGTGTGCTTTTATCTGGTATTTGGCATCCAGCGATAAATTTCATGTTATTAGGATCACAAATTGAATTAGAAAATCTAGTTCGTGATGGTCTTTTTATTGCTATAACGATTCTTTCAATACTGATCACGCCAAAGCAAGTACGAGCTGGCAATGAATTTAATTGGGATCCAATCAAAGAAGTTGCCAAACTATTTATTGGTATCTTTATTACTATAGTGCCCGTTCTGGCAATTTTACGTGCCGGTAATGATGGCACGTTAAGTTCAGTAGTATCATTGGTCACCAGTGAACAAGCCACACCAATAAACAGTATGTATTTTTGGTTATCGGGTTCATTGTCAGGATTTTTAGATAATGCACCAACTTATCTGGTGTTTTTTAATTTAGCATCCGGTAATGCAACTACTTTAATGACCACTTATGCAGACACACTATTGGCAATTTCAATGGGTTCCGTATTTATGGGGGCATTAAGTTACATTGGTAATGCACCTAACTTTATGGTTAAAAGTATTGCCACACAACATAAAATTATTATGCCAAGCTTTTTTGGCTATATGAAATGGTCAATAGGGATTTTAATCCCAATATTTATTATTGATAATTTGGTATTTTTTGTATTGTAAATGTTCCATAGTTCGTTATAAAACATTAAGATAAATTTCAATTGCAACATCTATGAATTTGTGTGGGTAACAATGATAGGCTAACATTTAAAAACACTTTCTGTGTGCCCCCCTTAAGCATTGCACAAACGTTATTTTTTCTCTTTTATCATCTTTGCTAACATCGCTCTATAAACTATAACTAAAAAAATGAGCACCTCCATAATAATAAGTCAGAGTGACTTGAGTAGTTTTTTAGTTCACGGTTAATTATTTTTTTGCATTTTGAAAGAAACAGATATACCTGAAAGTTTTGATGATAATTAAAAATGCTCTGCTATTTTGTATAAAAAACACCCTCACCAAGTCAGAAAAATAATTAATATCACCATATATATTTTTTATTTTTACTATAAATCAATTTATAGCAAACAATAAATATCATAACTAACGTTATCGAAACAAATAAAAATTTTAGAATTTTTATTCTATAAAAAAACTTCAACTGCTTGGTATTCAATCGCGTTCTGATGAACTTTTAAACGGAAAAATTTTAAAAATGTGAAGCTTCGCACATTTTTAATAAAAAGTCCTGCATAGCTATAATTTATAGCCAAAATATTAGGTTAGCTGTCCAAATATTAAAGGTGAGATTTCGATTTACTTTTTAGAATGTGGTGGTAAGTTTTAAAAAGAAGTGAGGTTCAGAATGATTGAGATGTTACTTGATAAAGATTTTTTCTCGTCTAGCGATCAAAATATCGCCATTGAGCCTCGAACACCACAACCTGTTTATCCTGAACATACCCATAATTTCAATGAGATCGTTATTGTAACTAGCGGATACGGTAAACACATATTGAATGGGCGACTTTTTGATTTATATCCAGGCATGATGTTTTATATTAAGGCTTCCGACTGTCATTTATACGAGAACGTTGATGATTTGCATTTGACCAATATTTTGTTTAGAGACCCTGAAAATTTTCATTTTATCAATGGGATAAACCAGTTAATCCCAAATCCTGACCCAACTCAGTCACATTACTTTTTTGATAAAAAAACTGATGAAAATATTCAATCGATTATTAAGCAATTAACGCCAAATCAATCAAATGCTATTCAGGAGAGTTTATTTTTACAATTACTTTTGATTTTTAATAATAATCTTTATGTTAATCAGGGTTCTGGTTCCTATGATAATCGCGTTAAACAACTTCTACGTTGGTTACAAATCAATTTTAAGGAGCCAATTAATTGGGCACAATTAACTGAGCAATTTTCATTATCATTACGCTCTTTTCATCGACATATAAAGAATGAAATTGGTATCACACCACAAAAATATTTAATAAAGCTACGGTTGGCTAATGCTTACACACAGTTAATTTACAGCAATAAATCCATCACAACTATTGCACAAGAGTGTGGTTTTAATGACAGTGCTTATTTTTCAACCTGTTTTAAACAAGAATTTACGTTTTCGCCACAAACATTACGTAATAATCCAGATAAACGTTATCATTAATCAATCAGGAACAGTCTATGGAAAAATGTTTACGTTTATATAAACAAGACTATTTTATTTCGGAGATAAATACTGTTACTGTCGAAAGACGTGATCATCAACAACCCTTTCCTTTGCATAACCACGATTTTAATGAAATTGTGATTGTCTGTTCTGGTAATGGGCTGCATCATTGGAATGAATATGTTTATCCTATTACCAGTGGTGATATTTTATATATTAATCCGAAAGATGTGCATGGCTATGAATCTGTTAATGACCTTAGATTGGATAATATTTTATATTTGAGAGAATCACTATTTTTATCATCCACTATTGAGTCTTATTTACCTAAAGTGACTGCTAGACATAATGAACGTTCTTGGCGTATTCAACCTTCATCCCTTAAACTTTTATCACCACTTATTGAACAGTTAGATGTTGAGTCTAAGAAAAACAATTTAGCCTCCGTTCATTTATCTGAGGCTCTGTTTTTGCAGTTGGTTATTTTGTTAGATCGGATTAAACAAGCTCCAACGGTAGCTCTACCTACTGCTACTCATCAATTGGATTTATTGTTCACAGCTCTTCATAACAGTATTGCGACGCCATTTAATATTGATGTTTTTTGCAAAGAAAATCATATCGCAAGCCGTTCACTTAGTCGCTTATTTAAAAGTCAAACAGGGATGACTATTACTGGCTACTTACAAAAAAGACGTCTATGTGATGCAATGTCTTTACTTAGAACTACTGATTATTCGATTAGTATGATTGCGGCAGAATGTGGTTATGATGATAGTAACTATTTTTCATCTGTGTTTAAAAAGCTGACCAATCAGACTCCTTCCGAATATCGAGCCCAATTTAACGATAAGAAGTGATAATTGAGTGTATAGAAATGATTATATATTTAGTTTCCTCTCTTTTATGTGTATTAAAGAGAGGAATATTTTATAATAAATAAAAAACTTCAGTTAATGATTCACTAATCGGGCTGTTATCAGAATTGCTTGGCATGATATCTTGCATAAAAGCCCACCATTTTTGACAAGCAGCTGTTTTAGCTACAGCATCCCAACGTTCCTCAGATTCAATTTCGACATAGGCAAAAAGTAGATTTCTTTTGCTGTCTAAAAAGATTGAGTAATTGTGAGCTCCATGTGCTTTAAGTTCCTTCACTAAGTCAGGAAATATTTCATCATGCCGCTTCTTATACTCTGCATGTTTATCAGGATGAACCTGCATAATACTCGCTTTTCTTATCATAATAATTCCTTTTTATTTGAAATAGGTTAACTTTGTGTTTAACCTATTTCACTTTCATTGTGTCATTTTTATTGGTAAATAGAATGATATAGTTGCTCAATTTCTCTTACGTTAGTATCGCGAGGATTACCTCCGGTACAAACATCATCAAAAGCAGCTTGGGCTAGCGCAGGAATATCATCTAATTTTACGCCGATCTCTTTTAATGTTGCAGGAATACCAACATCAACGTTAAGTTGTTTAACTGCATCAACAGCAGCTTTTCTAACTTGTTCGATTGTCATGTTTTCCGTCGCAGCGACTCCCATTGCTTTAGCGATATCGCGATATTTCTCACCAGTAAATTCAGCATTGTAAGCCATTATATGAGGTAAAAGGACGGCATTAGCCACACCATGAGGTGTACCATAAAAAGCTCCGAGTGGATGTGCCATTCCATGAACTAATCCTAAACCCACATTTGAAAAACCCATTCCAGCAATATATTGTCCTAATGCCATATCTTCACTACCTTTTGCGATCCCGCTTACCGAGTCACGTAATGAGCGAGAAATAATTTCAATCGCTTTCAAGTGGAACATGTCTGATAATTCCCATGCCCCTTTAGTTATATAACCTTCAATCGCGTGAGTTAAGGCATCAACACCAGTTGCTGCTTTTAAACTAGCAGGCATACTTGTCATCATATCTGAATCAATAATTGCAACAGCCGGTATATCGTGTGGATCAACACAGACAAATTTGCGTTTATTTTCTTCATCTGTGATTACGTAATTAATGGTCACCTCGGCAGCTGTACCTGCTGTCGTAGGAATTGCGATCGTAGGTACGGCTGGTTTTTTAGTTGGCGCAACGCCTTCAAGACTACGAACATCCGCAAATTCTGGATTATTGATGATAATACCGATAGCTTTTGCGGTATCTTGCGGTGACCCCCCGCCAATCGCAATCAAATAATCTGCACCAGATTGTTTGAAAACTTCAACCCCTTTTTGAACAATACTAATGGTTGGATTTGGCATGACTTCATCAAATACTTGATAAGAAAAACCATTGTTATCTAGTAATTGTGTTACTTTAGTTGCTACTTTGAATTTGATTAGATCTTTATCTGTAACTACTAACGCTTTTTTAAAACCACGTTTTTTAACTTCATCTACGATTTGACTGATTGAGCCTGCACCAAAATAAGATGTTTCATTTAAAATCATTCTATAAGCCATAATGTTTTCCTTTTAATTAACTAGTCATTCCTAAACCAACAATATTGGCAGCAACAATGATTACTAAACAACCAATACAAAGAATACGTACTGGTTTTTTACCGGTACCAAACCACTCTTTTAGTGCTAAACCAACAATCCCACCACAAAGTACATAGAAACTCATATGTAACATCCAACTCATAAAGCCATATTCTGTTGGAATATTTGCATGCCCCCAAGCATAGAAGAAGAATTGGAAATACCACATTGCACCACCTAAGATAGCAAAAAGAATATTGCTAATTAATAAGGCTTTGGCAACAGAGATATCTTTTTTGAAGGATAAGTCTTTTTTAACGCAGAGTCGACTTATACAGAAACCGAGATTAATAATTGCCCCCCCACCCATGATAATGACATAACTTGGAAGTGCCACGTATAAATGATCTACACCAAGCTCAGCCGCTTTTTCATGCATAGGTACTGCAGCGTTCATAGCAAATGACATACCAGCCGAGAAAATACCACACATGATGGCAAGAAGAAGACCTTTCTTTAAGTTAAAATCTTCAACTTGTACACCTAAGGTTTTTTCTTTCAATAAGCCTGCGTAAGTTACTATAGCAACCCCAATAACAGCAACGACTACGCCCAATAATGTCATTTTACCGCCAGTCGAGGCCAATAATTCACCAAATTTACCTTGTAATATTGGGGTCATAAGAGTGCCGACGATTAAGGTTATCCCAATAGCGATACCTATTCCCATCGACATACCTAAATAACGCATTGTTAGGCCATAACCAATGTTACCGACTCCCCACATTGCGCCGAATAAGAAGACCGGAATTAATATGTCTGAACCAAACGAACCATAGTAAGCCCAAAAGTCTGGTAATAAAAAATAACTTATTGACCATGGTAATATGATCCAAGAAAATAACCCTGCGATTGACCACATGGTTTCCCATGACCAGTTTTTTACTTTTTTAAGTGGTGCGTAAAAACAAGCAGCAGAAGCAGCACCAACAAAGTGCCAGAATATGCCTAAAATAATTGAACTACCCATATCCTTATCCTTATATTTTTATTAGCAATTTTTACTGTTTATAGCATCTTCCAATGGAGTGACACCAAAACGCTCAGCTAACAATCTGAACTCTTCCGAGGTGATAGTTTGACGTTTTCCTCCCATTGATAACACTTTGACTAAAACTTCTGCCGATTTTTCAGCTGTATCAATTAAGCCAAAAGCTTCATCTAAGGTTGGACCTGTTCCAAATACACCGTGAAAAGCCCATAAAACTAAACTATGTTTTGCCATCTGTTTTGCAGTGGCATAACCAATCTCGTCTTTACCCGGAACCATCCAAGGCACCACACCTACACCATCCGGAAATACAACTAAACATTCAGTGCTCATTTCCCACAGCCATCTGGTTATTACCGCAGTATCAAGCTCTAGGACATATGTTAAAGCAATTAAATTAGTTGCATGACAGTGCATGATGACTCTATCTTTTCCTTGGCTTTGCTCAATTCTTACAATATGAGATTGAAGATGAGCAGCTAGCTCAGAAGTCGGTAACCCCCCATTTATCAATCCCCACATAATGTAATAACCTTTGCCTTGTTCATCGATTTTAACAATAGCTAACGTGTCAGCAGGATCTAATATGACATTGCGGAAATACTTACCAGATCCAGTGACAATAAAGTACTGGTTAGCAAGTTTAGTGACATCTTGCGTCAAAGATACATGACGTGTTTTTTCATAAAAATCATTTTGAAAAGAGATCACATCACTTTCAAGTAACCTTAAACTGACATTACCACCATTACGCTCATCCCAGCCTTTTAGCCACATATCATAAGTGGCTTTGATCATTCCTTTTACAAACCAAGAAGAAAGAATCTGTTGCATTTTATGTTCCTTATGATCGTTTAGTTAAGACAGTTGTTTCATATTGACGAACCTCATCTAGCCATTGACCACCAACTGGAACTTCATTTAATAAACAGTACTGATCCCAAACTGCTTGCCAAGGTAATGATTTTTGTTCTTCTAGTAATGCGAGTCGCGAGGTAAAATCACGATCATGCTCATATTTTTTTAATCTTTCTGTTGGTTCTAATAATGCTTTCAATAAGCATTTTTTCATATTACGAGTACCAATTACCCATGCTGCAATACGGTTAATAGAAGCGTCAAAGAAATCTAGACCAATATGCACACGGTCAAATAGTTTGTTTCGAATGATTTCACTTGCAATATTTTGTGTTTCATCATCAAAAAGCACCACGTGATCACTATCCCAACGAACAGGGCGGCTGACATGAAGTAATAGATGTTCAACAAACGGCATAACTGCAGAAATTTTGTCGGAAATCACTTCCGTTGGATGGAAATGCCCTGCGTCTAGACATAATGCAGTTTTACGTGATGTCGCATAAGCTAGATAAAATTCATTTGAACCAGCGGTATAAGATTCGAGACCAATACCAAACAATTTACTTTCAACCGCATCAATATGATATTTTGGGTCAATTTTTTCACGAATAATTTCATCCAATGATTCAACTAAATGTTGTCTAGGACTAAATTTGTCGACAGTAATATCTTTCATACCATCAGGTAGCCAGATATTCATAACAGAAGGTGTACCTAATTCTTTACCAAAATATTCTGATACTTTACGACATGCTTTGCCGTGTTCTATCCAGAATTGTCGAATTTCTGGATTAACATGGGTTAAAGTGCCTTCATTACTTAAAGGATGTGAAAAATAAGTTGGATTAAAATCTAAACCGATTTGATGTTTTTTAGCCCATTTGACCCAATTGGCAAAGTGTTCCGGTTTAACTTCATTACGATCGACTTTTTGATCTGATTCTAAATAAGAAGCATGTAGATTTAGTCGTTTAGGGCCTGGTATAAGGCTAAAGGCTTTATCTAAATCTGCTCTTAATTCATCAGCTGTACGAGCCTTACCAGGATAATTACCAGTTGCTTGAATACCACCAGTTAATTCACCTTCTTGCTTTTCAAAACCACCAACATCATCCCCTTGCCAGCAATGAACTGAAATCGGTAATTTTGCCATTGCTGCTATTGCAGCATCTGTATCTACCCCAATTTCAGCAAATCTTGCTTTAGCGATCTGATAAGCATTTTCAATAGTGTTCATGTAGCACTCCTTAATTAATATAAAAATTTTCAATACAATTTGGTTGATAAAATTTGGTGTCAAAATTCTGTGAAATTAACTGTCTTAATGCATCAATATCCGTAATTTCACCTAATGAAATTAACTGATAGCCAACATTTCCTAATGCCGAAGATTCAATAGGTCCAGCGGTGACATTAACATTGCATAAGTCAGCACATAACTGGTTTAAAAAAGCATTTTGACAACCTCCACCGACAATGTGTAATGTCTTAATAGGATTACCACTCAGTGTCGATAATTCGTGTAATACATCTCGATATAAATGAGCTAGACTGTCAAAAATACATCTGACTAATTGAGGAAGGTTTTCAGGAATTTGACCACTGCTTTCTAAACAAACCTGTTTGATGGTTTCTGTCATGGAGTCCGGATTTAAAAACCTTGGATCATTGGGATTTATAAGAAACGTAAAAGGTTGTTCTTGTTTTGCCGATGCGATTAACTCAATAATATCTTTAACATTATTTTCAGCACAAACCCGTTGAAATAACCATAATCCCATGATGTTTTTTAATACTCGATAATTACCATCTACACCACCTTCATTGGTAATATTGGCTTTTAATGCTTGTTTGCTTATCAGTGGTTGTTTTGATTCCAATCCCATTAATGACCAAGTACCCGAACATAAATAAGCACTATGTAAATTGATGATTGGTGCAGCAATAACCGCACTAGCAGTATCATGACTTGCGACTGCAATTACAGGGATATGATCACCCTTGTCACTTTGCCAATATCCAACTTGATTTCCAGGCTTACTGATATCACCAAACCATTTACGTGGTATACCAAGATAATCAAGTAAATCTTTATCCCAATCTTGAGTCGTCACATTGACAAGTTGTGTGGTGGTTGCATTGGTATATTCTCGATTTAATACACCGGTTAATCGGTAAATCAGATAATCAGGAATCATGACAAAATCAGTTACTCGTGATAACCATTCTGGTGATTCAAGCATCATTGCCCTAAGTTGATAAAGTGTGTTAAAGGTTAAAAACTGAATTCCCGTTTTTTGATAAATATTTTCTAGACCAATGTCATCTTGTACTTTTGACATAATATTGTCAGTACGATGATCTCGATAAGAGTAAGTAGGGCCGACAATTTGACCTTGTTTATCAAGCAACACATAATCAACCCCCCATGTATCAATACCGATACTATCGAGTTTGATATCTTGTTGGATAATTTTGTTTAATCCGGTTATGATTTCTTGTTCTAAGTACGTCAAATCCCAACAAAAATTTTTACCATCACTTTTATATCCATTACTAAATCGATGTATCTCAGTTAGTGTTAATTTTCCTGTTTGAGATCGATAACTCGACAACATGACTCTGCCGCTTGATGCGCCTAAATCGATTGCAGCAATATATCTATTTGCCATTATAACTACCCTCATTTTTACTAATGAAGAGAGTCTAGTGAACTATTTTGATTTACACTTTTAATCGATGGCCATTGTTAAATAAGTTTGGCAAAATTTTTAAAACGCTTGTGATCTGTACCACAAAATAAGAATAAAGGTGGTGTTTTTATACTTTCATAACAAATATTGATATAATGGTTCATTTAGTAAATAAATTGAGAGCTATTTATGTTAAATCAATTAAAAGCAATAATTCAGTATCTTTTACCTAAACAGTTATTAACCGTTATATTTGGTTGGTTAGCTAATAAACGTTTAGGGAAAGTCACCACATGGATGATTATTGGCTTTTGTAAGCTATACAAAATTGATCTAAGTGAAGCGAAGTTAACTGATGCTAAAGATTATCCAACATTTAATGACTTTTTTGCTCGTGAACTCAATGAAGATGCGAGACCTATTGATCCTTCAGAAAGTTCAATTGTCATGCCGGCAGATGGTGTAATTAGTCAATTCGGTAGTATTCAAGATAATTTATTGTTACAAGCTAAAGGCCATTTTTACTCATTAGAATCTCTGCTTGCTTGTCATCCGGATATGATAAAATTTTTTAAAAATGGCTCTTTTGCTACCACATATTTATCACCTAAAAACTATCATCGTTTTCATATGCCTTGTGATGGTATATTACGTGAAATGATTTATGTACCAGGCTCTCTATTTTCAGTTAACCAAGCTACAACTGAAAGTATTCCAAATATTTTTGCCCGAAATGAACGAGTAATTTGTTTATTTGAAACCGAATTTGGACCAATGGCTCAAATTATGGTAGGCGCGACTATCGTTGGTAGTATTGAATTAAATTGGGAAGGTATAATTACTCCTCCTCGTGATGGTGTAATGAAACGTTGGACATATGCTGGTGAGGTTAAGTTAACAAAAGGTCAAGATATGGGATGTTTTAAATTAGGTTCAACCGTCATCACCTTATTTGCCTCCAACGCAGTTGAATTTGATAGCCATTTAAAACATGGAGATATCACCCGTGTAGGTCAAAAACTAGCCGAAAGGATCTAACGTTATGTTAATGCGTGGTTTTTTGTGTTGGATATTACTGGCTATTTCATGCTTTGCTGTAGCTGAAGAATCAATACCAGTTATTGATAATGAAGATCAACTTGCAGAAGTGATTACTAAACTCGATGAAAAGAATGAAGATCTTCGTCAGAATATGGAGTACCAAAAAACACATTTAACCAGCATTATTAATGAACAAAATAATATTAATACCCAAATTTCACATGTTCAAAATACCCTTGCAACCCTTGCAGAACAAGGTGAATGGCTAAGTTTTTCAACGGCGTTAGGTGAAACTTTGCGCCAACAACTATTGCGATTACCAGAAAAACCTAAGTCACAACCACTTGATGCAGAAATCGCTGAGGCGAAAGTACAACAACTTAATTATTCAAATACCTTAAATGGCTTAGAAAATTATCCAACACTAAGCGTTGCTCTCAGTAATCTTAAATCAGCTAGTCAATATCGACGATTGTTACGCGAACAAAGTGAACTACTTAAAACATTAATTTCAGGAACTGATACCACGATTCTTGAATTAACTAAATTAAAAATTTCCAATAAACAATTAACCAATGCTATCGATGAAGTTAATGATGCCGCTCATCGCTACTTCTTTTGGGTTGCTGATGTTAACCCTATTTCACTTAGTTTTCCTTTAGACTTAGCCAAAGATGTGGTTTATGTCACCGTTTCAATTGATACGCTATCACAACTCTACAATGCTAGTTTAGAAGTTCTTAGCGCACCAAAACCACTATTCTTTTTAGTATTATCGATAATGTTTGTATATGTGCATTTTAAAATGCGTGGCAAATACAACACATTTTTAAATAAATCAGCTACTCGAGTCGGTAAAGTCACCCAAGATAGTTATTCTCTGACTTTAAAAGTCATTATTTTTTCATTGATAATGGCATTACCTGTACCTATTTTGTGGGCCGCATTAGGTTATGCACTACAAATTAATTGGGATTACCCTGTTGCAGTTGCTTTAGGCTATGGTGTCAATGCCGCAGCACCTATTTTGTGGGTATTCATTATTACGGCACACTTTGCTTCCCCAAATGGATTGTTTATCACTCACTTTGGTTGGGCAAAACAAAATGTTCGTCACGCAATGAAATACTATCAACTATCTGTTTGGGTCGTGATCCCATTAGTTGTCATTGTGATGAGTTTTGATCAGTTTAGTAATCGCCAATTTGCTGCAACTATTGGTCGTATAGCCTTTATTATCCTCTGTTTTGCCTTAGTGTTTATGACTAATTCAATTCATCGAGCTGGCGTTCCTCTTTATATTGATAAAAAAGGTTCAGGGGATAACTTATTAAGTCATATTTTGTGGTTTATGCTATTAAGTGCACCTTGGCTAGCCATCATTGCTGCTTGTTTAGGTTATTTGTCGACAGCAGAAGTTTTACTGGGCAGATTAGAAGCCTCAGTCATAATCTGGTTTGGCTTATTAGTTATTTATTTTATGATTCGTCGTTGGATGTGGATACAAAAACGTCGTATTGAATTCGAACGGACTAAACAGCGCCGATTAGAACGAATGCAACGCGCCAAAGGTATAGAAGAAGATATAACTGCAATCAATGATAATGTCGATGAACCTATTATTGATTTAGATGCAATTAGTGCTCAGTCATTACAATTAGTCAGATCGATTATTATGCTAATAGCCTTAATTAGTATGATCTTACTTTGGTCTGAACTTCATTCGGCTTTTGCTTTTATGAATAATATAAAGCTTTGGGGCACAAGTACCATTATCAATGGTAATGAGATTGAACAACATATCACACTTGGTGCAGTGTGTATCGCTATTTTAGTCATGACCATCACTGTTCAATTGGTTAAAAATCTACCTGCATTACTTGAGTTAGGCATTTTACAACATTTAGATTTAGCTCCAGGCACTGGATATGCGATTACCACGGTATCGAAGTACATTATTTTGATGATAGGTTGTATGATTGCTTTTTCATTCATTGGTATAGATTGGGCTAAAATACAGTGGTTAATTGCTGCACTTGGTGTTGGTTTAGGTTTTGGTCTACAAGAGATCTTTGCTAATTTTATTTCCGGTTTAATTATTTTGTTTGAAAAACCGGTAAGGATTGGTGATACCGTTACGATTCGCGATTTAACTGGTAATATCACTAAAATTAGTACACGAGCTATTACTATAGTCGATTGGGATCGTAAAGAAATTGTCATGCCGAATAAGGCGTTTATCACCGAACAATTAGTCAATTGGTCATTATCCGATTCAATCACTCGTATAGTATTAACCATACCAGCAACCATTGATGCAGATAGTGAACTGGTTATGAAGCTTTTACAACAAGCTTCTGAAGAATGTGAATTTGTACTTAACGATCCAGAACCACAAGTCTTTTTAGTTGATATTCAAGAAGGAATCCAACTGTTTGAATTACGGGTATTTGCGGCAGAAATGGGACATCGAATGAAATTACGCAGTGCAATACATAAACTCATTCTGGATGCTTATCGACGTCATAACCTGACCTTACCATTCCCACCATTGCAAACAAACTTAGAAGCGCTTGGTCGTAAAAGTGGTCGCCGAAATTATACTATTGGCACAGTTTAGCCAAAAATTGTTTCTAACCATGGCACCCCAAAAGCTCCGGGTGCCAATAGGACAAATGCCCAGATAGGAGCAGAAGCCACATTAGCAATATTGAATTTTGTTGCTGGCATATGCATGGTGCCAGCTATCAAAGGAACGACAGCTCGTAAAGGACCAAAAAATCGGCCAATAAACACCCCAAAAGTCCCATAACGCTGAAAAAATTGTTCAGCACGAAATACCATTTTCGGATATTTATTCAATGGCCATGAAGCTATTACCTGTTGATGATAATGTTTGCCTAACCAGTAAGAAATTAAATCGCCAATAATAGCTCCTAACGATGCCGCAACCAAAACTGGAACAAACGAAATCACCCCAGTTCCAATCAAAGCTCCGGCTCCTAATAAAATTGCTGTAGCAGGAACTAGTAAAGAAATGATAGCCAATGATTCACCAAATGCTAATAAAAAAATAATTGGCAGAGACCACACTTGATGAGTTTCAATAAAGTGCATAATCGTATGCGTAATTTCATTTAATGACATAAAGTTGCCTCGCATAATCATTTTGGATAGGCTTTATTCTAACACAACAAATATATGATAATTCTAATGGGATTAACCATTGGTAGAATCTTACAAAATCAACTAACCTAAATATTGGCCTTTTTATTGATACTAAGCTAAGTTATTATATTTAAAATGATAGCTAGATTTAGTCATACAATTATTACGAGATAAACCATGACAGTGGGCATTAAAAACTTTAATGTAAATAAATTTAAACATGGTCAATTGCAACCATCAGAAGATGATACGGTAGCCACAGAAAAGCCAGTGGCACTAATTTATAATGGTATTTCTCATGTCGTCATGATGGCAACCCCAAAAGATCTCAATTATTTTGCTATTGGTTTTTCATTAACTGAAAAAATTATAGAATCAGTTAGTGAAATTTATGGCATTGATATTATTGAAACAGTACAAGGTATTGAAGTCCATATTGAACTATCGTCAAGACGTTTTATGCAATTAAAAGAAAAGCGTCGCAATTTAGCCGGTCGTACTGGTTGTGGTATTTGTGGCACAGAACAAATAGAGCAAGTTTGTCAATTTACTCAGCCTCTATTATCAAACGATAAAATCCGTTTATCTGATTTTCATCATGCCCTTGATTATCTAACGCAAGTTCAAACTGTTGGGGGACAAACCGGTTGTACGCATGCGGCTGTATGGTTGGATTTAACTGGTAATTTTATTGCTGGATTTGAAGATATCGGCAGACATGTTGCATTAGATAAATTGTTAGGTTATCGAGCAAAAATACAACAAGAAACTAAGCAAAACATACAAGGAATAATTCTTGTTTCAAGCCGAGCTAGTTATGAAATGGTACAAAAAACAGCTCGTTGTGGTATAGAAATTCTATTTGCCGTATCAGCAGCAACGACAATGGCAATTGAACTAGCCAAACAAAGTAATTTAACTTTAGTTGGTTTTTTTAGAAACACCCAAGGAGTAATTTATACCAATAGTGAACGAATCACTGAGAAATAGGCTATCAATAATAAATTCAGACTAAACAATTATTTTACATAACCAATAAAATAATTAATCATTCAATTTATTGATTTTTCATATAAAAATAAATTTAGTTCAATATATATTATTTCACACCTTTCTTTATTTATCGAAGATCATCATAATATACGCCGAAAATAAGAACAACTTTGTTTTTATTATATATTCTTTTTTAAATGATTGTTCTAATTTTAATCAATTGTCAGTTATTGATATTATAAATAATTTTACATAACTGATTAATAATCATAATGATTTTCTTGAATTTAAAATTAAAGCATTAGTAAAAAAGTTTCTTAAATAATGATTTTTAATCGTGTTATCAATTAAGCGTATACTTAAATTTGAAAGGATAGAGTCATGCATCAAACAGCAGATATACAACAAGCAGTAAACTATATTCAACAACAAACAGATAAAAAACCTACAATTGGAATTATACTTGGATCTGGTTTAGGCCCTTTTGCCGATACTCTTGAAGATGCAGTACATATTCCTTATGACAATATCCCTCATTTTGCCAAATCTGCTGCTGTCGGTCATGCTAATGAATTAGTTATTGGTAACTGTGGCGATAAAACCGTTGTTGCCATGAAAGGGCGTTTTCATTACTACGAAGGCTTTTCATTGGATCAAGTTACCTTCCCTGTTCGGGTAATGAAAATGCTTGGCGTAGAAAAACTTATCATTACCAATGCCTGTGGTGCGGTTAATACCAGCTTTAAACCGGGTGATTTAATGATAATTACAGATCACATTAATTTAACCGCTAATAACCCATTAATGGGGCCGAATAATCCTGAATTAGGTGTACGTTTTCTTGATGTAAGCGAAGTATATAATAAACAATTACGCGCAACAGTTAGCGAAGTTGCTAAAGAACTTAATATCACGTTACAACAAGGTGTTTATGCATGGTGGACTGGCCCGACTTATGAAACGCCAGCAGAAATTAGAATGATCAGAGTATTAGGTGCTGATGCTGTTGGTATGTCAACCGTACCAGAAGCAATTATTGCTCATCATTCAGGTATTAAAACCATCGGAATCTCATGTTTAACCAATATGGCTTGTGGCATTTTAGATCAACCTTTAGGTCATGAAGAAGTTATTGAAACCGCTGAACGAGTTAAATCAACTTTCTTACAATTGATTACTAAAACAATTGCTCGTTTTTAGTTTTTAATAGGTAATTCTAAAAAGTAATTTTTTATAATTTTATATTAGCAGTTCACTTTATTTTGGATATAAATAATGAACATAAAACATAGATTACAAGTCATGATGTTTTTCCAATATTTTATTTGGGGAAGCTGGTTAACAACTTTTGGTATTTATTTGATCAATACGTTGAATTTTTCTGGTTATGACGTTGGTTTGGTTTACAGTACTAAAGGCTTTGCTGCATTAATTATGCCATTTATTATTGGTATTATTGCCGATAAATTTATTCCACCTAAATACTTATTTATGCTTTGTCATACTATTTGTGCTATTGCATTATTTTATGCAGCCTCAGTAACAACACCCAATCAACTGTATTGGGTGATGCTGGTTAATGCAATGGCTTTTATGCCAACTATAGCATTATCTAATTCATTAAGTTATCACTGTTTAGATAAAAGTAATTTAGACACTGTTACGGTTTTCCCAAAAATCCGTGTTTTTGGAACTGTAGGTTTTATTATCGCAATGTGGACCATCAGTTTACTAAAATTCGATATAAGCAATGCCCAACTCTATATTGCTTGTGCGGCCTCCGTTATTCTGGTGATCTATAGTGCGACATTACCCAATATTGGAATCACCAAAAACCAACAACAATCATGGATTTCACGTTTAGGTTTAGATGCATTTGTGTTATTTAAAAAACCAGTAATGTTGATATTTTTTCTGTTTTCGATGTTGTTAGGCGCTATATTACAAATTACTAATACCTTTGGTGGTGCGTTTTTAAAAGATTTTGGCAGAATTGCCGAATTTCAAGACAGCATAATTGTTCAACATCCAGCGATATTATTATCTGTATCGCAAATGGCTGAAGTTGCTTTTATTTTGACTATTCCGTATTTTCTTAACAAATTTGGCATAAAGAAAGTCATAATGATCAGCTTAATTGCCTGGACACTTAGATTTGGCTTCTTTGCCTATGGTGATCCAACACCATTTGGTTTTGTATTATTGATGCTATCAATGATTGTATATGGTTGTGCATTTGACTTCTTTAATATCTCAGGCTCCATCTTTATTGAAAAAGAAGTTAATGCTAATATACGTGCTAGTGCCCAAGGGTTATTTATGACCATGGTTAATGGTATCGGTGCGATTATAGGTTCATTTATTAGTGGTATTGTGGTTGATATCAATACACATGATGGATTAAAAGATTGGCACTCAATATGGTTAAGTTTTGCTGCTTACGCATTAGTTTTAGGTATAGTATTTTATTTTACCTTTAATTATGATCAACATAAAACCGAATCTGCGAAGTAATAACTTATCAATATAAATAAGGGATAACTCATCCCTTATTTATCCTCTGTTTTTTTGAGTATTCCCATACCGTAAAAATAGTGACATAAAGCCACAAGATATTTCTTGTTGGTTATAATTTTTATGTGCCAATAATTGACGACACATATAGTTTTAAAAATAATGAGATTTAGTTATGAAAGAAAAATTTTTAGGTGGTTTATTAGTTTTTTTAGGCGCTTGTAGCTTCGGCGTTCTCTCTTCTATTGTCAAGACCGCTTATAAATCAGGTTATACACTTGGCCAAGTGACTGGAGTTCAATGTTTCTTAGGTATGCTGATATTATGGGGGATCCATTTTATAGTAAAAGCTACCAATAAACATAAAGTAACGAATAAACACAAAAAAAGCTCAACTAAAAAATGGCATGTATGTGCCGTTGGTATATTTCCTGGTTTAGTTGGGATTTGTTATTATCAATGCGTGCAATTGGTTCCAGCATCTATTGCTATTATTTTGCTTATGCAATATTTATGGATAAGTGTAATTATTGATTTTGTTATTTTTAAAAATAAACCAACGCCTATTCAGTTAGTGACAATCATTACAATTATCATTGGTAGTTGTTTAGCCGCAGGTATATTCAATCAAACTATTAAGTTGAATTTAACGGGTTGTTTATTTGGCTTTTTAGCTGCTTTAATGTATTCGCTTTTTATTACCACTAGTAGCAATATTGGTAACGAATTACCAAAATTAGAAAAAAGTGCACTCATGATAACCGGAGCTTGTATTGTCACCTTTATTATTTTTCCACCACTATTTTTCTTTGAATTAAATATTGATGATAAAATTTACCAATTAGGTTTCTTACTGGCATTATTAGGTACTGTCTTACCACCTTTTTTATTCTCGGTAGGTATTCCAAAAATTGGCATCTCATTAAGTGCTATTTTATCAGCGGCAGAACTTCCCGTTGCGGTAACATGCTCTTATTTCTATTTGAGAGAATCGGTATATTTAAACCAATGGATTGGGGTGATCATTATTTTGTTGGCAATTGCCTTACCTAATTTAAAACACCTGAAAAAATAATAATCCTGCAATGTATTAAGTGTAGTAATAAAATTACTGCACTTAATTGTCTTTATCATAATTACTCTTGTACATGGCTTTTAAGCCATTGTACAAAAACATCTATTTTAGGATTATATCTTTCATGTGAGCGGCAAATATAATAACGCTGTGCACATGGTGCTTCCATATCTAAAAAAGGGGCTATCAGCTGACCCGATTCAAGATATTTTTTGATAGTCTGCTTTCTACCAATGGCAATTCCGGCATTATTGATTGCAGCAGCAATGACATGGTCTGAACGATCGAATAACAAATTTTGCATTTTAATAAAATCAAAAGATAACGAAAAGTAATTTGCCCATGTGCACCATTCATCAAAACTAAAATCTAGCATATCACCTGAATTATAATGTAATAAAATACATTTTTTTAAATTTTCGATATTGCAAAGTAGATTAAATTGCTTAGCATAATCAGGGGTACATACCGGAATAAGTGTTTCACTAATTAAATGTTCACAATTTAATTCATCATAATGCAAAGAATCATAATAGATTGCTAAATCAACTGGATATTGGTTGAAATTAATAGGTGTATTTCCTGATATCATATTCAAATTGATATGCGGATAAGATTCTGTAAATTGCGATACTTTAGGGATCAAATATTCTTGAATAAAAGAGGGACAGGAGTAGATCGTGATAGCGCCGGTAACATCCTTATTTTTAATATCGACAATTTCTTGATTTAAAATACTTAATGATTTTTTAACCACAGCAAATAAATTCTTACCATCATTGGTCAAAGTTATTCTTCGGTGAAATCGGTTAAATAATTTAAAGTTGAGTTCTTCTTCAAGTTTATTAATTTGATGACTCACAGCACTAGGACTAATACAGAGTTCTTCAGCGGCAGAAGCAAAAGATAAATGGCGAGCGGCAGACTCAAACGTATGTAACTTCGATAATTGATAACGATTAATAAAACGGCTACTATTTGATACTTTATCTTCACTATTCATTTGCAGTGATCCCAAAGAACACTATAAAAGATCATTCGACTAATCTAATCTATTACCGTTCGGAAAGCCACTATTTTTTATCAGGTTAATGTGACGTCTATGTTGCAACAATTTAGCTCATGCAAAGTTAACAATAGATCATTTGTCAAATACTAGACAAAAAAAACAAAAAATACTAGTATTTATTACTGTAAAAAGTGTAGTATTAGCTAAGGCATTAGAGAAAAGTAATCTATATTTTTTATAAGTTTTAATATCTATAAAATAAAGTCTTTACCGTGGTTGATATAATTTGTTATTTAGTACATTTAGTAAAATGACACAAATGAAGTAATGTTATCTGTAGGTATTGAAAAGTTTATTGATCGTCTCAATATCATAATTGATATTCTAAATTAAGAATGATTAGCGTTGCTTTGATAAGAATAAGTTGTTTTTCAAAAGATATTTTTAGTAGCGTAATAACATAAAATTAAGTCCGAAATGATAATTTAATAAAGTCTATCCTTTTTTTAGTGAACGTTTTCCAGAAGATTTGATACTTCTAAAATGGACTTATATCAACCAATGATTGGCATTCGAGGTATCAATATATCTCAAATCTAAATCATCATCCTAAGACATGCAGTTTATTATTATAGATTAATAACTTAATAAACAAGCATATTAAGATTTCTCTAATTTATCTTGAACCAATTAATAAAAGCTACATAGTTATTACTATATATATTATAGATATAGTAAATATTAACCAAAGCTATGTATTTTAATAATATTTAGATAACAGGAGGCACAGCAAAATAGTAGGTTTAAAACAAGCTATTAAATAGCATGTTAGTCTTATTTATATCGTAACAAGATGATTTTTTCTTAAATCATTGGTTTTAATAGTCAGTAGTAAATAGCAGTATAGTAACAGTCTTAGTTGTTTTGTATGTGTAAACATAAAGTTAAACAGATATGCCTTGACAATAATGAGTATTAACACTGTTTTATTGTCAAATTTATTGTTCTATTTTTACCCTGAATTAAAAGGAAGTTACAGAATGAAGACATATAAAAAACCATTATTTACCTTAGTGCATAGCAATGATGCTATACCTGAGCATAAAACCTTAGCGTATCTTGACCCAACATTAAATGATTATACAGATCATATTGATGAAATTATTGGTTTACGTATTAAGGAATTGAAACTTCACCATTCTGAATATAGGGAATATCATGATGATAAACAAAATAATAAGTCAGGTTTTTCTTTTATTTTTCAAGAAATATTTGAATCAGAACATCATAAAAAACAAATTGGTATGTTGAAAGATGAGCTCTTAATTGCCAAAGAATCAAATAGAGTAAAGAAATTGCTGAATGATCGTTTAAAGGAATTTGCCAAGTTTTACCCTGAAATACAATTTAACTTGAATAATGTTCAATCTCTACCAACCAGATTTAAAGATTACCTTTTCGCTCCACCCTTAGTCTTAACTGAAGATAATACTATTATGCTTTGGGATGACTAAAAAAAACTTAACAATAATTAATAAGGCAAAATCTACAGTATAGACATACTGTAGATTTTTAATTTAGATCTTCTAAATAATGTTAACTATTAAATGCACTTTCACCATGACTATTGATATCAAGTCCTTCACGTTCATGCTCTTCAGATACCCGTAAACCAACACTAAAATCAGCAATTTTATACGCAATATAAGCAATGATTGCCGTCCAAATTACACAAGTGATAACACTCATTAACTGTATACCCACTTGACTTGTCATAGTGATGCCATCGGCATAACCTGTTCCACCTAATGACTCAGAAGCAAAGACCCCAGTTAATAGACAACCAACAATACCACATACACCATGTACACCAAATACATCACAGGTATCATCAACTTTTAAAATCCTTTTTAAAGATGAAACTCCCCAAACTCCAGCTACCCCACAAATAAGACCGATTAACATTGCTCCACCGACACCAACAAATCCTGCTGCTGGAGTGATACCCACTAATCCAGCAATCACGCCTGATGCTGCGCCCAAACATGATGGTTTACCACGTAATATCCATTCGGCAAATGACCACGCCAAAACAGCGGCAGCAGTTGCGGCAACGGTATTAATAAAAGCTAAACCAGCAATTTCATCTGCATGTGTTGACGATCCGGCATTGAAACCAAACCAACCGATATATAATATGGCTGCACCTAAATAAACATAAGGTAAGTTAAACGGTTTTAATGGTTCTCGATTGTAACCAATACGATTTTTAAGCATATAAGCACCGAGTAAACCAGCAACAGCAGCATTAATATGTACCACAGTACCACCAGCAAAATCCAATGCACCTTCATCACCAAGAATTCCACCGCCCCAAACCATATGCGCCATCGGAATATATGAGAAAGTGAACCATAACACCATAAAGATAAGAACTGCTGAAAAACGAATTCTTTCTGCAAAAGCCCCCAAGATTAAACAGCAAGTGATGCAAGCAAAAGAACCTTGAAATGCAATCCAAATCATTTCATAGATCGAACCAGAAACATCAGTAATACCGACATTAACCAATAAAAAATGGTCAAAATTACCAAAAAACCAGTTACCTTCACCAAAGGCTAAAGAGTAGCCATAAGCTATCCATAACACCGCAATTAACGAAAATGTCACTAATACTTGCGATAACATGGATAAAACGTTTTTAGATCTTAATAAGCCACCGTAAAAAAGTGCAATACCTGGTACTGACATAAATAAAACTAATGCGGTACAAATCATCATAAAACCATTATCAGCTTTATCTGCAACTACTATTTCATCGGCAAACACTGGACTAGCTAAAGCCAATCCGCAACAGAGAATAAATTTTTTCAACATAATGATATCCTTATTGATAATTACAGTGCTGATTCATCGGTTTCACCGGTACGAATACGAACGACATGTTCTAGCGGAGTAACAAAAATTTTCCCATCCCCTATTTTTCCCGTATAAGCCGCTTTAGTAATGGTACTAATTACCTCATCAAGCAAATCATCACTAATTGCGAGCTCAATTTTAACTTTAGGTAGAAAGTTGACATTATATTCTGCCCCACGGTACAGCTCGGCATGACCTTTTTGTCGCCCAAATCCCTTAACCTCCGTTACGGTTAAACCAGTAATTCCAATATTGGATAGTGATTCTCTGACCTCTTCTAATTTGAAAGGTTTTATAACTACGGTGACAAATTTCATCCATTACTCCTTATTACTATTAATGTTATTTAAGTTAATGCAAGGAACATGCCAAAATTAGTATAGAATGATTAACCATTGAAATATTTGCTATTTTTAAAACTGATTGGTAATTATTGTTAAGTAAAAAATTTTGAGGAAAGGGGTTTTTAAAGATAAAAATAAGCTTTCTAGCGCACCAATTTGGTGCTTATGCCTATTTTTGGTGCCGATAGATATTAATAATCAGAATGTTACCATTAGTTTGCGATATTCGTCATAAGCAAAATGATCAGTCATACCACTAATATAGTCTTGAATTAACCGGCAACGATAATAGAATTCCCAACATTTAAAGCTAGAATGCTCTTTGTTCAATAATGCAATAGCTTGTTGATAAGCGACACAATGTTTTGCCGATAATTTATGATATAACCTTGTTTCGATAGGATAGTTTTTATGATTACTTGTTTTGGCTAAGTTAATAAAATCATCTGTTGCCATATTTAGCAGTGGACTATAAATATCTAATAAACCAGTGATTATTCGATAACCCTGTAATTCAATATTTTCAACCATCTCATGATTAAAGATATGTTCAAATCCAACTGTTTTAAATATATTCAGTAATTTATATTCAGCTTCATGATCTTCAAGTAAAGCGTGATTAAATGAACCATGATAGATTGTTTCAATATTTTCAATGAATCGTTCTGCCGCATGAGGTACCAATTTAGCAATAGTATTTACCCGTAAATACATAAAGAATTGGTCAATGCCTATCGCTTCAAATTCATTTTTTTTCAAATTGTCATAAGGTTTATTAACAACTTCATCAAATAAATCACCTTTTTTAACAGGTCCCCATGCTTCTTTTAAATAGTGGTAAAGCTGTTGTACCGTTAATATTTTCTTTTCTACTGCATCTTCCAGATCGGCAATACAGTAGGAAATATCATCAGCCGCTTCCATAATATAAGTAAGTGGATAGCGATGAAATGGTTGAATATCCAGTTGCTGTGATAATTCATTAACAAAAGATTCTTCAGACAGATAATATCCAGGTTTTTTCATTAAATAACTGAATTCATCTGGAATATCATCAGACCAATAAGCTGGCTTAGAATATTTTAGAATTGAAGCGATTTGTGAATAAGTTAAGTTAAGTCGTAGAATAGTATGCACCAATCGAATTGCTTGAGCATTACCTTCAAAGTTTGCAAGATCTTGGCGAATTTTTAATTTTAATGATTTGAGTGATTGTGCATCGGTCTCATTAATATTAAGTATTGGATAGCTTGAATCTTTATCAATCCCCAAACGCGCAGTAAACCACTGATTGATCGCTGCTTCACCAAAATGGCCGAATGGTGGATTACCAATATCATGCATTAAACAAGCCATTTCAACTAAGCTTTCTACCGACATGACTGATTTATCTAGGCCAAACGTCTTTAATTTTCCAGAGAGACTAAGACGATTAACAATCTCCTTGACGATATAACGACCAACTTGTTGTACTTCCATTGAATGAGTAAGCCGAGTTCGCACAACAGAATTACGCTCTAAAGGAAATACTTGTGTTTTTTGCTGTAAACGCCGTATCGCTGCTGAATTAAGAATGCGCCCCCGATCACTTTCAAAAAAACGCAAGACAGAATATTCATCAGATGCTTGACGTTGTTTACTAGCATATCGTTGATAATTAATTTTTTTATTAAAATCGATCATATCGCAACCCGCGGTTCAATCAGCTACAGTTTCTGTTTTGCCCACTTGATTGGTGAACCATATTCTGCTGGTAACATAGAAGCAAGTTGATTTAAAGCGTCGATCAATTTTTGACGATGTTGATGGCTTAAATTGATATGACCAACTTTACGCCCTACTCTTACTTCTTTTTCATACCAATGCAAATGAACTAAATCTACCGCTAACCAATTAATGTTGAATTCGGTACCAATTAAATTCACCATCACTGATGGACAAAAAACATCTGGCTTAGGTAACGGTAAATCTAAAATAGCCCGTAAATGTAATTCAAACTGACTAATAGAAGCACCGTTTTGCGTCCAATGACCACTATTATGTACCCTTGGAGCCAATTCGTTAATTAATAAGCTATCACCAATGACAAAACATTCCATTGCCATAACGCCGATATAATTAAGCTTATGCATAATCTTTGCTAGCATCTGCTCAGCGCTTGCCTGTAATGTCTCATTTTCACATGGGATAGCAACACTCATTTTTAATATGCCATCTTGATGCAAATTATTAGTCAAAGGATAAAAAACTGTTTCCCCTTTTGCATTTCGAGCCCCAACCAGCGACAGCTCTTTTTCAAAAGGAATCGCTTGTTCAACAATAGCATTTTCATAAACGTCATTTGGCACAGTGATGTCATCATCGACAGAAAGTCGCCATTGCCCACGACCATCATAACCACCGGTTCGACGCTTAACAATTAGTAAATCACCTAATTTTTCATAAAAATTCGGCCAATCATGCTGATTATTAACAGCAAACCATTTAGCTGTTGGTAAGTTCAGTTCATCAAGTAACTGTTTTTGAGTTAAACGGTCAGCAATAATAGGAAATACATCTCGATTAACAAACTGAGGATGACTAGCTAAAATTTGCGTAAATTGGGTTTCAGGCCAACGTTCAATTTCAGCAGTAACAACAGAATCTTGATAAGGGATCGATGCAGGTTCAACATCTAGTCCTACAGGATAAACATGAATACCTAATGGTTCACCTGCCTGTCGAAGCATACGCCCTAACTGGCCATTCCCTAACACACAAACAGATCGAATTGTCATATTATATCGCTACTCTCGGATCAGGATTACTTAAAACTTCATCAGTTTGACTTAATCGCCAATTCGATAAACGTTGATAAATTTCTTGGTTATGTAATGCTAGAATTTGCGCAGCTAATAAGGCTGCGTTTGTGGCTCCAGCTTTACCAATAGCTAAAGTTCCTACAGGAATGCCTTTTGGCATTTGTACAATAGAATAAAGACTATCCACACCACTTAATGCAGCACTTTGAACTGGCACACCTAAAACAGGAACTAAGGTTTTTGCCGCTAACATACCAGGTAGATGAGCTGCACCACCAGCACCAGCTATGATGACATCAAAACCTTTTGTTTTAGCATGTTCAGCAAATTCGAATAATTTATCTGGAGTACGGTGAGCAGAAACAATTTCAATATGATAAGTAATGGCTAAAGTATCTAAAATATCAGCAGCATGCTGCATAGTAGCCCAATCACTTTTCGAACCCATCACAATGGCAATTTTTGGTTGAGTATGCATAGATGATTATAAGGAGATGTAAATATTAAGTGTCGAAAGTATACACTAAAATTTGATAAATGGGATAGCAAGAAGTATGACTTCTTATCAATAAGTTAAACTGTATATTCGGACAATTTAAGCTAATATATAAATAAAACAGTTAATCTCATAATATAACGTTATTAAATCCGCCAATATATGGCGGATAATCATATAAATTTATGGATTAACGGCTGCAACGATTTTAATTTCAACCAAATACTCTTTTTTCATTAATCCTGCCTGAACAGTACAACGAACTGGAGCTTTCCCTTTTGCTACCCATTCATCCCACGCTTTATTCATGGCAGGGAAATCACTTTTATTTACCAAAAAAAGGGTCGCATCTAAAATACGACTTTTATCACTATTTGCTCTTGCTAAAATTTTATCTATTTCAGCTAAGGCACTTTGGGTTTGCGTATAAGCATCATCACGTAAATCTGTTGGCACACTTGTATAATAGATCACATTATTATGGATCACCGCTTCCGACCATCTATCTTCGGGATCTATACGAGTAATTGTCATTATATTTTCCTTAAAAACTTTTTATTAAGATACTTTGATGAAATCAGCTCGTAATTTTTTGATCTCATCACGTAAAACACCTGCTTTTTCAAATTCTAGATTTTGGGCAGCTTCATACATCATGGCTTCAAGTTCTTTGACTCTTGCTTGAACTTCTTTGACCGAAACATAATTATACTGTCCACCAGGTTCAAAAGCTTGTACTTTAGCCGTAGCTTTTTTCGTGCTTAAACCAGCATCTAAAACATCCTTAATTTCTTTACGTACTGATTTTGGCGTAATACCATGAGCTTCATTAAAATCTTCCTGTTTTTTACGACGGCGCGCTGTTTCATCGATCGTTTTCTGCATAGCAGGTGTGATTTTGTCGGCGTATAAAATCGCTTTACCATTCACGTTTCGAGCTGCACGACCAACCGTTTGGATTAATGAACTTTCTGAACGCAAAAAACCTTCGCGATCAGCATCTAAAATTGCAATTAATGATACTTCGGGGATATCTAATCCTTCTCGTAATAAGTTGATACCGACTAACACATCAACCTTACCAAGACGAAGATCGCGTATAATTTCCATTCTTTCAACAGTATTAATATCCGAATGCAAATATTTAACATTAACATTATGTTCAGATAAATAATCAGTTAAGTTTTCAGCCATACGTTTAGTTAAAGTAGTGACTAATACTCGCTCATCTTGATTTATTCTCACTTTAATTTCAGATAATAGATCATCAACTTGAGTAGCAACCGGTCTAACTTCAATAATCGGATCTAATAAACCTGTAGGTCTAACAACCTGCTCGATAATTTCTCCACTCGATTTTTCAATTTCATATTTAGCTGGTGTTGCTGAAACATAAATTGTTTGTGGCATTATGTTTTCAAATTCTGAAAATTTTAGCGGTCGATTATCTAATGCTGATGGTAAACGAAAACCGTATTCAACTAAATTAAGTTTCCGTGATCTATCACCATTATACATCGCCCCCAATTGCGGAATTGCCACATGAGATTCATCAATAAATAATAAGCCGTCAGCCGGCAAATAATCAAATAATGTTGCGGGTGGATCTCCTGCTTTACGTTGAGCCAAATATCGGGAATAATTTTCGATTCCAGAACAGTAACCAAGTTCAGTCATCATCTCTATATCAAATAGCGTCCGCTGAGTTAATCGTTGTTCTTCTAAAAGTCGATTATTATCCAACAAAACTTTTTGGCGTTCTTGAAGCTCTTGCTTTATTTCAGCAATCGCATTATCCATAATATTTCTTGGGGTTACATAGTGCGTTTTGGGATAAATAGTAATACGAGGTACTTCATTAATCGCATTACCAGTTAATGGATCAAACATAACTATCCGTTCAACTTCGTCATCAAAAAGCTCAACACGTACAGCTAGTTCATCAGAATCAGCAGGAAATATATCAATAACATCACCTCGTACCCGAAACGTACCACGACTAAAACCAATTTCATTACGGGTATATTGTAATTCAGCTAAACGCGTTAAGATTGAACGCTGATCAGTGATGGTACCTCTTGCCAAATGTAAAATCATGGACATATAAGTTTCAGGCGCGCCTAATCCATATATAGCAGACACTGAAGCCACAATCACTACATCACGGCGTTCTAATAACGATTTAGTAGCCGATAAACGCATTTGCTCGATATGCTCGTTAATTGAGGCATCTTTCTCAATAAATGTGTCTGTAGAAGGCACATATGATTCTGGTTGATAATAATCATAATAAGACACAAAATATTCAACAGCATTATCTGGAAAGAATGCTTTCATTTCACCATATAACTGCGCCGCCAAAGTTTTATTAGGTGCTAAAATAATAGTTGGACGATTATGCTTGGCAATGACATTGGCCATAGTAAATGTTTTACCTGAACCTGTAACACCTAATAATGTTTGATGCGCAATCCCATCATCAAGATTTTGATTTATCCGATCAATTGCCGCTGGCTGATCGCCAGCAGGTTTAAAATCAGAACATAATTTAAATTTTCTCATTACTCGCAACCTAAAATTTTACCTATTAATAAAAATTATCCCCAAAAAACACTTGACCTTTAGAAATGTTATATTTTTTGTTCAGTTAAGCTAAAAGAATGTAAAGCCGCCTTAACAAACAACCCTTGATTTATGATAACCAATTGATATATATAAATATTCAAAATCATGATTAAGTTGTAATCAAATCAAATAAAAACCTGATGAACATTGAGGTTAACACACTTTTCAATCAACTATTCACAGACTTATCCACAGGCATAGGGGATAACTTGCTAAGTATAATCAATATAAACTTTTTTCCAAATTTTGACTAAATTTTGAGCTATTTAAAAAACTTTTTTTATTGATTATTCCTATTTTTAAAACTTAATTTAATAGCTTTTATCTAAACTATTTTTTAATACCTTCTATTTTATATTGATAGCCAACAGTCTCATTAGGCACAAAAGTTAATCGATGAGTGATGCATTTTGGCGCATCTTCTACATGATGCGAAACAAACAATAATTGTGTATTACCTTTATCAATTAAATTATCAATCCAATTTTTGACCAATTCACGATTCAAATAATCAAGTCCCTGTAATGGTTCGTCTAGAATCAGTAGCGTTGGGTGTTTAACTAAAGCCCTAGCAATTAGGACTAAACGTTGCTGCCCCCATGAAAGTGATTGAAATGGTTTCTCAGCTAATTCGGTTAAATCTAATAATTGCAACCACTGTTTAACTAATTTTAATTGTTTATCACTAGCTGTTTGATATACGCCAATTGAATCAAAGTAACCTGATATCAATACATTTTCTACACTCAAGCTAACTCGATAATCAAGATGAAAACTACTACTGACGTAACCAATATGGCGTTTAATGTCCCATATTGTTTCACCAGAGCCTCGCTTATGTCCAAATAGTGTCAAATCGTTACTATATCCCTGAGGATGATCACCCGTTATTAGACTCAATAATGTCGATTTTCCTGCCCCATTTGGCCCAACTATTTGCCAATTTTCATTAGCTTTTACTAACCAATTTAATCCATTAATAATTGCTTTACCATCATATTGAACATAACCATTATTTAAAATAATCCGATCTAAATCGTTGGGTAATGGAACAGAAACTTCATCAGGCTCTGGTAAAGTAAAATTAGATAAATGTTCTAAATTAGTAAGTTGTTTCACCGCTACGTCATTTAATATGGTGTCTTTTGTACCATATTTCAATAGCTGACAATTAGCCAGTAATCCAATATATTTAACAAATGGCGGAATCTCATTAAAACGATTTAATACCATTACAATAGTAATATTTTGTTTTGATAGTTGGCTGAGTGTTTCAGCTAAATTAGCTCGAGATGCAACATCTAAACCATCAAATGGCTCATCTAAAATTAATAGTTCAGGTTTACTCATTAATGTGCGACAAATTAAGGTTTTACGAGTTTCTCCGGTGGAAAGATATTTAAAACGACGATTTAAAAGATCTGCTATACCAAATTGTAATGCTAAATTTTCACAAAGCGCTTGGTCTTGATTATACTCTTGAATAATCTCTGCCGTAGTTAATCCAGTATCATCTTCTTTATCACTTAGCATGTCAGTATTATTTCGTTTCCATTCATCATCGATTATTTTTTGTAAGTGCTCAAAGGAGATGTGCGCGATAGATTTAAAATGATTAATTACTTTCCCTGATAATACTGTTTGATCACCAGCTAACGCTTTAGCTAATACTGACTTACCCGATCCATTTCGGCCGACAAAAGCAACAATATCGCCAGCATTAATCGTCAAAGACTCGATAGTAAAAACACGGAAATCACTAATTTTATATATAGTATTTTCAATTTGTAACATAAATACCTCAAATGACTAAACTAATGTAGCAATGATAATATGTTGAGGATCGATAGATATGGTTGTTTGCTGACCTTCAATTAACTTTACATGATTAACTTCACTGGTTAACTTGCTTGCGTAAAGTATCATACCTGATGGCAGTGAAAATGAAATTTCAGATAACTGACCATCAGTGACTATTTTTTCAACTTGAACCGTTAATTGATTTTCATTTAAATTATTCAATTCAATCAAAGGCGCTTTAATAAGTAAAAGCACGGTTTTATTAACATCTATTTTTAAACGTTCAATACTTTGCTGAGTTATATAAGCTTTTAGTTCCGTTTGATTATCATTTAATTTAATCTTTACAAATCCGGCAATATTATTGGTTTCAATACTTGCAACACTACCATAAATTTGATTACGAGCACTGGTTTGCAATGATAATCTAGCTGTGATTTTTAAAATATCATCCAGCGCAATATTGTCATCATTTAAAATATTAAATGCATTATATTGTAGCTGAGTTAATAGATCGTAAAGTTGTATAAATCTTACAGCGTAAGCACTAAGTTTGGTACCTCCACCATTTTTTCCTCCTGTAGCGGTAATCAAAAAAGGGGTTGGAGCCAACTTATTGATTTCATTAATCGCATCCCATGCAGTTTTATAACTTATACCGATTTGTTTGGCCGCTTGACTTAATGAGCCTGTTTGCTCTATCGCTTTTAGTAGGGCAATTCGCCGTGGATCAGTAAATAATTGCTGATTTAAGTTTAAAGTTAATAAAATTTCTGCTGACAACATTACTTCGTGCCTTATTAGATTAAATAAACCATTATTAATGGTAAAGTTATTCTATTGTAGACGTTTTTTATTTTCCACCAAAAATTGTAATCATATCTCTTTATGAACAATAAAATTTCGCTAACAAGTAAAGATTAATTGTACATTATCGATAAAGTTTGATAGCATCGTTATGCATTATTTTATATAACGAAAATAAGGGATAATATGAAAAAAATCACTGGATTAATAATAATATTAACAGCTTTATTTTTGAGTTTATCTGCAACAGCCAGTCAAAAAATCACAGTATTTGCCGCAGCATCGCTGACTAATGCAATGCAAGATATCGCAACTAGTTATAAAAAAGAGCATAAAGATACCGAAATCGTATTTTCCTTTGCTTCTTCTTCTGTATTAGCTAAACAAATTGAACAAGGTGCTCCAGCAGATATATTTATGTCAGCAGATCAAAAATGGATGAATTATCTTATTGAACATAAAATTACAACAGAAAAACAAAATTTGTTAAAAAACGGCTTAGTTTTAATAGCGCCAAAACAATCTAAATTAGACAAAGTAGATATCAATACAGAGACTAATTGGCAAACAATTTTACCCAAAGGCGAAAGATTAGCCGTAGGTGATCCTGACCATGTCCCTGCCGGACTTTACGCTAAAGAGTCTTTAACTAATTTAGGCGTATTTGATAAATTGTTACCACAAATGGCTCCAGCAAGTAATGTTCGTGATGCGTTAATGTTAGTTGAACGCAATGAAGCTGCATTAGGGATTGTGTATAGCACTGATGCAAAAGTAAGTGATAAAGTGAAGATCGTTGGTAGTTTTCCTGCCGATACATTCAAAGCTATTGAATATCCAATAACATTATTGAAACCTGAAGCGAAAGATTTTTATCAATATTTAAATTCACCAACAGCACAAAATATTTTCCAAAAATATGGTTTTTTAATTAATTAGTATTTTGAAAAGATGATATTAACTGAATTTGAATGGCAAACATTGCTGCTAAGCTTAAAAATAGCTGGAGCAGCAATAATCTTTAGCCTACCACTAGGGATATTAACTGCTTGGATTTTAGCAAGATGTCAATTCATAGGTAAATCATTGTTTGATAGTATTGTTCATCTTCCATTAGTTTTACCGCCTGTTGTTTTAGGCTATCTACTACTTTTAACGATGGGACGTCATGGTATTATTGGCGAATGGTTAAATAACTATTTCCATCTCAGTTTCAGTTTTAATTGGCAAGGTGCTGCCTTAGCCTCTGCTGTGGTGGCATTCCCTCTTATGGTCAGATCGATTCGATTAGCGATTGAATCAATTGATTCAAGATTAGAAAAAGTCGCAAGAACCCTCGGTGCTAAACCATTTCGTGTTTTTATGACCATTACATTACCATTAGCATTTCCAGGCATTTTAATGGGAACCGTACTTGGTTTCGCGCGTTGTTTAGGTGAATTTGGAGCAACAATTACCTTCGTTTCAAATATTCAAGGTGAAACCCGTACTATTCCTTTAGCTATGTATACTTTATTACAGATTCCTGATGGCGAATCCGGTGCATTACGGCTTTGCATTGTTTCGATACTATTATCATTAATTGCTTTATTTTTATCAGAAATGCTTAATCGTTGGCATAAAAAGAAGTTAACAGGATAGTTCGTCATGTTAAATATCAATGTGAGCAAAAAACTCGCCTCGTTTGTTTTCCAGTTTAAACATGAAATTCACTGTCATGGCGTGACGGCAATTTTAGGTGTCTCCGGTTCAGGAAAATCAACTCTGATTAACCTTATTAATGGTTTGATTAAACCAGATATCGGTTATATTAAACTAAATCAAACTACTTTGGTTGATACTGAAAAAGGAATTTTTACTCCACCAGAAAAAAGACAAATTGGTACTGTTTTTCAAGATGCATTGCTTTTTCCCCATTATAAAGTAATAAAAAACTTAACTTATGGTGCAAAATCATTGAATACAGAAAAATTTGACGAAATAGTTTCGGTGCTCAATATTGATTCACTTCTCAATCGTTATCCAGCAATGTTATCGGGTGGTGAGAAACAACGTGTTGCCATTGGTCGAGCGCTATTAGCAGAACCAAAATTATTACTAATGGATGAACCACTCTCAGCTTTAGATATGCCCCGTAAAAAAGAGCTATTAAGCTATATTGATAAACTAGTAAATGATCTAAATATCCCTATTGTTTATGTAACGCACAATATCAATGAAGTTAAACGCATTGCACAACAAGTAGCAGTTTTAGAGCAAGGGAAATTACAAGTCTATGGTGATACTGAACAAATTCTACAAAGTGATTATTTGAAAGAGTGGTTATAAAGTTCTAAAGTGGTGCTATTTTTTTCTTGTTTTATATATGAAATGCCATCATGCCAAGCTCCTAACACAATTCTAGTTGCTGGCTCGCCATTAATATAAAGATGATGTGTAGCAGGTTTATGAGTGTGTCCATGGACCATAATACTAGCGTTATTGGCAATCATCATATCAATGACAGCTTTTGGATTTACATCCATAATAGTTTCAGATTTGATTTGATTATGCTGGCTGCTCTCTTTACGTAATTTGGTGGCAATTTTTAAACGTATTTTTAATGGTAGTAATAGAAATATTTTTTGTAGCCATTTTTTATGCATGATTTTGCGGAATTTTTGATATTGAGGATCATCAATACAAAGCAAATCACCATGCAAAAATACAATATTTTTATTTTGATTCAACAAACAATTAATATCGCCTAGCAAAGTCATTTCACAGCGTTTAGCGTAATGCTTACCAATTAAAAAATCACGGTTGCCATGTACAAAGAATTTTTTAATATGGCGTGACGAGAGCTCTTTTAAGGCATCAGCGATTTGATTGTGTAGTATTGACTGTACATCATCACCTACCCAATAATCGAACAAATCACCAAGTATATAAAGCTCACATTGATTAGGTAATTGTTTAAGAAAAGATAAAAAACCTGCTGTTATATCAAAATGATCTACAGCAGGCTGATTGTCTGCAAGATGAATATCTGCAATAAAAAAGCGAACCGGATTATTCAACCATTACACTCTTAATTATGATATCTTCTACAGGAACATCAGAATGCATGCCACTACGGCCAGTTTTAACCGCTTTAATCTTATCAACCACATCCATACCATCGACAACTTCGGCAAAAACACAATAACCATAACCATTGATATCTGATGAGCGATAATTTAAATAATCATTATCAACGACATTGATGAAAAATTGCGCTGTTGCAGAATGAGGATCACTGGTACGCGCCATGGCTAATGTACCACGATTATTTTTTAAACCATTATCAGCTTCGTTCTTAATCGGTGCTTTAGTTTTTTTCTGTTTCATACCTGGTTCAAAACCACCACCTTGAATCATAAAATTATTAATGACACGATGGAAAATGGTGTTGTTATAAAAACCTTCTTGGCAATATTCAACAAAATTTTTAACTGTTTCTGGAGCTTTGTCTTCAAAAGTATTAATCTTAATATCGCCTAATGAAGTATGAAATATAATCATAAAATGTTCCTTAATTTCATTCTATTACGTAAAAATTGTTAAAAAGGTGAGCAATATATTTTAATATGCTTACTCACTAAATCTTTCACATGCATCTAATGTATTACTCATTAACATTGCTACCGTCATCGGCCCAACACCACCAGGTACCGGTGTAATCCAGCCGGCTCGTTGGCTAGCAACATCAAATTCCACATCACCAACTAATTTCCCATCAGGCAAACGGTTAATACCAACATCAATCACTATAGCACCCGGTTTTATCCATTCACCTTTGACATAATTAGGTATACCGACACCAGCCACAACAATATCTGCATTACTGACATGCTTTGCTACATCCACTGTTCGACTATGGGTGATTGTGGTTGTGCATCCTAAAAGTAATAGCTCTAATGCCATAGGACGACCAACAATACTCGACGCCCCAACAACTGTTGCATTTAACCCCGATAAATTAATACCGGTTGATTCCAACATTTTAACGACACCATATGGTGTACATGGTCGTAGTATTGGATCACGTTGTAATAAATGACCAATATTATAAGGATGAAAACCATCGACATCCTTACGAGGATCGATACGCTCTAGCACTTTAGTTTTATCAATATTATCCGGTAAAGGCAATTGAACTAAGATACCGTGAATATCGGAGCGTTGGTTCAATTCATCAATTAATGCTAATAATTCATCAGTGGTTGACGCTTGAAAATCATAAGCAAAAGAAGCAAAACCAACATCATCACAAGCTTTTTGTTTATTTTTTACATAAATCTTCGAGGCCGGATCCGAACCAACTTGTATAACAGCCAAACCGGGAACAGATAAACCTTGTTCAGTACGTTTTTTTACTTTTTGAGCAATTTCATTGCGTATTTGCAATGCTAACGCTTTGCCATCAATTATATTCGCTGTCATAAGCTGATTACTTCTTTTACCTGATGATTGTAGATAAGATATTTTCGCAAAAGTTTTGATTATTGTCTATTTACTTGTCGGCCGATTGATTAAGTTCTGTTAAAATCTGTTGATATTGTTGATCCACATCCGTAATAACCGAGCAAATATGAGCATCAAAGGCTTTAAGTTTTGGTTTTTGAGCCTTCCATTCATTTTTCGAAATATCTTTAATCGCAGCTATGTTTTTAAACAAATTAAAATCTAAAATACTACCACCAATAACATTATAAAAAATACGTTCACCAATATCATGCCCATCTTTTTTCAATTTATTAAAATTTTGATAATAAAATTTTGTGCTGCCATTCTCGCTAATAAGAGAGCCATGTAATAGTTTCACTAATCTTTTATATAATTTATTTAACTCGCTATGCAGTTCACGATCATCACTCAACTTTTTGGTGATTGCCTGATCAAAAGCGACTTTCACTTCAGACAATAAGCTTAATGATTGCTGCTCTAGTTGAGGTAATTGTGAGCGTAAACCTTTCTCAAACTGATCAAGCTTTTTTCGCAATGATGGATTTGGTGATATTATTTTTTTATTTAATATCACCTGGCCATCATTCATAATAGATAAATCATTTGATTTATTATATATATGGATACTGTCTTTATTTATCACAATATCGTAACTTGGTTTTACAGGGCACTCTTTTTGTGCTGCAAAAGTAGCTATCGATAAAGTTAATGACAAAATAAATATCATTTTTTTTAACATACTGACATCCATTTAATGGTTGAAATTAAAATTATAGCGAGTAATATCAAATTAGCACTATTTTTGAGGCTTAAAACCCCCTTTCCTCAAAATTTTTTTGTCATAACAGACAAAATACTCGATAAAGTATCTAAATGATTAAAACGTATACCTTGCTAACTTTGCAAGCGTAATGTCAATAGGTATAATCTATTATATCAACTAGATTTAACTACTTTTTTTTATTTAAAACTGAAGTATAGTTAATCCAACAATTAAATTTAACTATTAGAGGTGAACTATGTATGCTGTAATTTTCGGACGTCAAGGATGTCCATATTGTGTGCGAGCTAAAGAGTTAGCAGAAAAATTATCACAAGAACGAGACGACTTTTCATATCGTTACGTTGATATCAATGCTGAAGGTATTACCAAAGAAGATCTTTCAAAAAGTGTTGGTAAACCGGTCGAAACCGTACCCCAAATTTTTATCGATGAAAAACCAATTGGTGGTTGTACTGACTTTGAAGCCTATGCCAAAGCTAATTTGGGATTATTTCAAGAATAAGCAGTAAACCTAATTTCACAGCAGATAACGCATTTCGATCGCTTATCTGCTGTCATCGACCTGGTAATTTTTGCCATGTAACTTCATTGCGCAAATATGTTGGCTCAACATCTTCAACTTTAACCACTTCCTTTCTTAACCATTTTTGCTGGGCGATAACCACCAAATCTTGTGCTTCAGGTAATAACACTTCACTTGATTTAATCATTGCTAACATATTAGGATAAGTTTGCCAACCAGTGCCAGCCGAATAATCATCATTATCAATATGTTGGATTTTAGTTACCACATCCTCAGGTTTAATCACACATTCAGGAATGATCGCTTGCCATTGTTGATCTTGATAATGGTATTGTCCTAAATAGACTTCTCCCATTCTAGCATCTATTGCTGGAATAACCTTAGTTGCACGTTTAGTTCTATAAGCACCTTGTGCTAAAGTTTGCAATGTCGATACAGCTATCATTGGAACATCAATACCAAGCGCTAAACCTTGAGCCACTCCAATCCCTATTCGCACTCCAGTAAAGCTACCAGGACCTTGAGCAAAAGCAATAGCATCTAGTTGTGAAAGACTACACCCAGCTTGATGCAAAATTTTATCCACCATGGGTAAGATTTTTTTGGTGTGATCTCGCTCTGAAATAATGAAATCATGAATGATTTCATTTTGATAGAATAATGCGACGGAACAAGCTTCTGTTGAAGTATCAATGGCTAAAATAGTACTCATTTGTTTTCCAAATTATCAGGTTCATCGTTAGATAATAAAAAATCGATTACCTTGTTAACATCTCGGGTTCTTGGTGATGGCGGTAAACTATTAATAAACGTTGCACCATAAGGGCGCATCACTAATCGATTATCACAAATTATAATTGCTCCTCGATCATTATGATGACGGATCAATCGCCCCACCCCCTGTTTTAGGGTAATAACAGCTTCAGGTAATTGCACTTCATTAAAGGCATCACCACCTTGCATTTGGCAATCCTCCATGCGTGCTTTCATTAAAGGATCATCAGGTGAAGTAAAAGGTAATTTATCTATAATAACACAAGAAAGTGTGTCGCCTCTAACATCGATTCCTTCCCAAAAACTGCTAGTTGCAATTAATAGAGCGTTACCACTATGAATAAATTGCTCCAATAATTTTACTTTACTGGTATCACCTTGAACTAACACAGGTAATTTAGTCAATTCTCGAAATTGTGTCGCTAAAGCATTCATCATGGCATATGAAGTACAGAGGAAAAAGCAGCGTCCTTTGTTAGCTTCAATAACAGGTAATAGAATATTAACTAATTTTTCAGCATTACCTTGCTCATTTGGTGATGGTATATAACGTGGCACACACAATATTGTCTGGTTGTTATAGTCGAAAGGGCTTTCTAAAATCAATGAGTCAGAATTAGTTAACCCTAAACGTTTGGTGAAATAATCTAATTGATTATCGACTGATAAGGTTGCTGATGTAAAGATCCAGCTTCCTTTGCGCTCGATTAATAACTCTGCAAATTTATCAGCTACCGACAATGGTGTTAATGCAAAGAGAAAAGAACTATATGAACTCTCATACCAATAACTAAAACCAGATACATGTGTTTCTGTTAGACGCTTCAATAATAATTGATACTGGTTAACACGATCAAAACAATTATCTAACGTGGTAGAGCGCCCTATCGCTAATAAAAGTACTTCTTTGCAAAAATCAAGAGCATCAAATAAATAAGATAATTCTTTTTTAATGTTAGCTTGATTAAATAGATAACGCAGGTTGCCTTTATTATTTTGCTGATTTATTAATAATCGTAAATCTTGGGTACATTTTTGCAGTTTATCAGCACATTGCTGTAACTGAGACATATCTTTGACTTCGGTTCGATAAGCTAAATTTATCTCTTTGGCTAAATCAAACAATTGTCGGCTGGTTAACTGTTCCCCAAAATAGTGGCATGCCAGGTCTGGCAGTTGATGAGCTTCATCGAATATCATTACATCAGCTTTAGGAATCAGTTCGCCAAACCCAGTATCTTTTACCACTACATCAGCTAAAAACAGATGATGATTGACCACAACAATATCAGCATTTAACGCTCGCTTACGAGCTTTAACCACATAACAATCATTATAGTGCTCGCATTCACTGCCTAAACAATTATCGTTAGTGCTAGTTAAAATTGGCCAAATTGGATTATCTTCGGTTACCGTTGTACATTTACTAATATCACCGTCTTTAGTTTTAATCGACCAATTTTTTACGCGGACAAGATCTGTACGTAAATTCTTATCTAAATCGCCTGCTGCCGCATATTGGTGATACATACGCTCTAAACAAAGATAATTGGCTCGACCTTTAAGAAGTGAAATTTTACCGGTATAGTTCAAAGCTTTTTTGATAATCGGCAAATCTTTACTATACAACTGTTCTTGTAGATTTTTCGAGCCAGTTGAAATGATGACTTTCTTCTCACTTCGTAATGCTGGAACTAAATAAGCAAAGGTTTTACCTGTACCGGTTCCCGCTTCAACCACCAGTGATTGTTGTGCTTGTATTGCTTTAGTGACTTTGTTTGCCATCTGTTTTTGTGGCGTTCTTGCAACAAAGCCATCAATAGCTGTCGCAAGTAAACCATTTTCTGCAAAATCATCAATCACTTAAAATACACCTAATCAAAAGATAAGCCCTATTTATATACTTTAGAAAATTTGTTAAAGAAATAATTAACGTTAGTAAAATATAACGCCCTCATAAAATTGGCATGAAACAATAGTCATTAAATTGGATAATTAACCATTTTTATAATAAAAAAGCACTATAATTATTTACATTTGTTTATGAATTAAATTTTTACCTATTTATTATAAATATAATTTCATAGTAATACTATTTTATACAAGATAATATCCTTTGACTAAATTCTTCATTATCAACTTTACTTAAAAAAGATTTGTAAAATACAATTTGTTTGGCATTTGGATTATTAGGAGACCATAGCTGATCGTAACAATATGGTAATTCAACCAATAAATTATTCTTTTTTAAATAGGATTTATCAACTAAATTATTACATGCATTACGATAGTATTCCTTCCACTTTTTCCGCATAGTTAAATTAATATCATCTGTTTTTTCAAATAATATTGATTCTGAATAAATTGTTAAACATGGTAAACCAAATGCTGAAGTTATGTGAACAATGGAAGTATCAACCGTTACAACATATGACGCTTCTTTTATTAGAGCAATAACATCTAAAATAGAGTTTGATTGGAATTTTAATCCTAAATTTGGATCAATATTTTTAAGTTTATTTTGTTCACCAATAAAAACAATTGTATGATCTGGCTTTATTTTTTTTAATATTTCAACGAGATATTCCATTTGCCATTGAGATAATTCTCGTTTTTTTGCTCCGCCAAAAGGATTAATAATTACAAATTTAGCTATATTATATTTTGTTATAAATTCATTAATATACTTTTTATTATCTTCAGCAATATATAAATCATAGCTTTTATCATAGTTTTGAATATTTATATAATCGTATATTTTATTCAATTGATTGGTAATATGTGAATCATTGTTATAATAAGGAATTGAAATATTATATGATTTCACATTACTTTTATTAAACCCCATTAAATGGGTCGAATTAGTAAATGCACAAAAAATAATTTTTTTCATTTCAAAAGAATAGAAGGGTCTTGTGTCGATTACAAGATCAAAATGAAACTTCCTTATTTTCTTTATTGACTCAAATAAATCTTTATATGAATAATCATTATAACTAAACGTTCCTTTAACATAAGGATTCTTCTTAAGGATTTCTAAACTTGATTGTTGAGATGAAACATAGACATCGTAGCCGGCTAGAGCAAGATTTTTAATCAACGATGTAGTTACAACCATATCACCAATTTTGTCATTACGTGCAATTAAAATTGATTTTATATTTTCAGGATTAAACTTTTCTTTCCTTTTAGGAAAGGAAAACATCACAATTCGATTTAATAAATTTGAAATGTATAATTTAATTTTTTTTCGAATAAATTTTATTTCCCACATAATACGACTCATACTGAAGATTTCCTATAAAACTTAACTATTGTTATTATTTTTTAACATTTTTTAGTAATAAATATTGTGTGAAAAATTTTATTCCTTTAAAAATTTTTCCTTTTTTAAAATAATTTTTTGCATATATACGATAATCATTAACTCTCATTTTAGGCAAATAACTTTGTAAAGGAGTATCATGCCACGGTGTAAAATGTTTATAAAATAAATATAAGTTCTGTGCGAGTCCAACATGCTCTTTATACCAAGGTTTTCTAGCGCCTGTAAAATGTATAATAAATGGTAAAAACTCACTATCATAAAAAAAATTTTGTTTTTCTTCCTCATTCATCCAAGTAAAAAGATAATTCCATTTACTATCAATGTAGAGAACTTTATTATTTAAAACTATGTTTAAAGCATCTTGATCAGGATAGATAAGTTGAGTATTGTCAGAGTTTAATAAAACCTGATTGACTTTACTTTCAATATCATAATCACACCAATTTTTAGTATTAATATATAGAAATCCTGAGTTAAAATAGTTTGTTGAATTTAACTTCAAACGATTAATGTTTTTTTTCAGGTTATTATTATTTAAAGAGTCTGAAACAACCGCACAAACAACTGAATCAATATTAATGCTATTGATAGACGAAATGTCTTTAAAACATAATACATCTGCATCCAAATAAATGAATCGATCAACTTCATGTCTCAATAAGCGTGGAACAAGAAGTCGAATATACATTGATCGATTAATATGCTTTAATTTATGCTCAGTCTGATATTGTTCCAATTGCTCTTTTTCAATAAAATAAGTTTTAATTGGAATATTTAATTTTTTAAATTTTTCTATCTCATTAACAGGTACATCATACAAAAACACATGAAACTGAATATCATTATTCAAATTATTTAATTGGATTGACTTAATAGATATCGCTACAAATTCAAGATAATTTTTATCTGTACAAAAGGCAATATTTATCGTGTTATCTTTCATTCTAAAAAATCCTTATTATAACCTTTAAAATTTTATTTTTAATCAATTACTTAAATTTTATTATTTTTTGATATCACGCCTAACATATCGATAATATATACTGCCCCAAAGCCATACAATTAAATTATTTCGTTTTATGATATTGAATTTTTTTCTATCACTTTTATGTAAGAATTTATCATTAAGACTCATTAAATCATCATTAAGATTATAGTCCTTGTTTAAATAATCACGAATTTCTTTATATTTAAAATCTTTTAAATATTCAGTTAAAAGTCTTATCTTTAATTTAACTAATATAAAATAAACTAGTTGGATAATATCTTTTTTATCTTCTTTATTATAATTCTCTCTTAAATAAGACTGAATTCGTGACCATGTTTTAATATCATTTTCATATAATTCAGCATTATAAATAGAGTTAGTAACTGATTGATTTCTATAAAAATAATTAAACAACTGTTCTTTAACTGTATAAGCTTCAGTTTGACTTATTGCTTTGATAGTAAAAAAAATATCTTCACAAATTTTAAGATCATCATCAAAATAAATACTATTCTGGAGCAAAAAAGAACGCTTAAATAGCATCCCTGAGAAATGGAAGCTTTTCTCAATAAAACTTTTAAGGATATTCCCTTCTTCAAAAGGTAAGATCTCTTCAACAATATTATTTTTTTTAATACGATTAAAGCTACAATAAACTATATTAGAATTTGTTTGTTGCTGACGATTTAACATTTTCTCTAAAAAAGTCGTTGCATAAGTATCATCACTATCTAAAAAACAAATAAACTCCCCTGTTGCATAATTAATGCCTTTATTACGCGTAATTGACACACCAGAATTATCTTGATGAAAAGCTATTGCTTTCTTATTATGTTTGCAATAATTGTCAATAAATTTTCCTGTCCCATCTGTAGATCCATCATCAATAAGTACAATTTGGTAATTTTGATAGGTTTGCGCTTCTACTGATTTCAACGTTTCTTCAATAACATCTATTGTATTGTATGCAGGAATAATAACAGATATAAGTGGGGAATTGTTCATATTAAACCTTAATCATAATTAGCTACACAATATTACTAATAAATTACGCTTTAAAAAACTTATGTTTTAGATATAACACATAATAAAAGAAAGAACGAAAATATTTATGCTGTCGTGATAAATATTTTGAATAACGTCGTGTTGTAGATGGGGAATGATTGTTAGCTAATAGCAGTTTTGTATTTTTCCATGGTGAATTATCTATATATTTTTTATAGATTGGAGTTAAATACAATTTAAACCAAGGTTTACTCCCCGAAGTATAATGTATAATAGTCGCTCCCATTGCGGCTTTTTGTTGATCTTCAAAACCTTGAACTGTTAATAATGTTAAACTATTAAATTTTTTAGGAAGATAATAAATTTTATCTTTTAATAAAATATTTAATACATCTTGATCTGGAAATTTATACTCTATTCCTTCATTTAATAAATTAAGTGCCTGTTCAGTTATATTAGCCTGATTCCAGTTTTCAAGATTATATAGCAACACTCCTGAATTAAAATAACTACCATATTCTAATTGAAATTTTTTACACTGAGAAACTTGAGTGTTTTCAACATCTGCTACGGCCGCAATAATTTTATCATTAATATCTGCATTAAAAATTTCATCTAGCGAGGATAAACATATTGTGTCACTATCAAGATAAAGTAACTTGTTTACATTTTGGGATATAATTAAAGGTGCAATAATACGTAAGCAAGCCGAAATAGGAAAAGATTTCGTATTATTAGAATGAATTCTAAATTTATTATTAATTGAATATTGAGTAATTGAAACAAGATTTGATGAAAGTTCTGCGATTTTAGATTGATTTTCAATACTTACATTTTGCATAAACAAATGAAAATGTAATCCTCTATGAGGATTATTACGAATAATAGAATACATGTTAACACCAGCGGGAAATGCATAATCATCATCAAAGCAAAGCAAAACATGTAATGGATTATCAACTTCTTTAATATTGAAAGCGATAACTTTTTTGTCTTCAACACACCCATTTATATCTATCATTACCAATTCCATCTTATTGAACAATCTAATGTTTTATTTTAAATGAAAATACTCAATTAGCTAAAAATAATTTTTAAATTTGATATATGCAAATTAAAATTGATTCTTTATATAAGTTTTATACATGTAATCCTCATTATTACTGAATTTTTGAACTGCTAAAAAATTTTTCATTATTGCATCTTTTCTGGAGATATAATCATCTTCGCTACACTGTTTGATAATATTTTCTATATTATCAATTTCATTTTCACTAATTCTTATAATACCGTCCTCATCAAAAAACTCACCTATTTTACTTGCTCCAATATAAATAGGGATAGTTTGAGTAGCAAAACAGTTAGTTAATTTTTCAGTAAAACAATAAGGCGATATTTCATTCTCAAAAACAATTGAATAACGGTAATCACGTAAAGTTTCATACGGATCAACAAATTGGCCACCATCAAATGTACCGAAAGTATCTACATTAGGATTATGTTTTAATTTATTTGCCGTTAAAATTCTTTTTAAATGTAGATCACATAATTTTTTATTCGATGATAACATAGATATGTTTTTACTTTTTTCATAAAATAAATCTTGTTGGAATATTTCATCTAGGCTGGGTAACAGAACAAAATCACTGGCAAAAAGTTTTATATCAGCACAAAAAGGCACAAATCGAGCATTTGGTATATCATTTAGTATTTTTTCATCATAAGTGAATATTAAATCAAAATCTTTTTCTAAACCTTGATATTTTGAAAAAATTTCATAACTATCTGGTTTGATACCTTTTGTCTCAACTAAAGCACCAAAACGGCTACTTGGAGACCCCATAGTTTCCAACATTCGTCCATGAGTATAAAGGTGTAGAGGCAGTTCAAAATTATATTTATCCCAATATATTAAATTACTTGTTTGAGCAGAAGCATTGGGCTTATAGTTATCCCTTAAAAAAATAACTCTTAATCTCTCACCTTTTTTATTATAAATTTCAGGTTCAACCGGGCATAATTGAACATTATGTTTATAAATTGGAATATAAATATCTTTATAAACTTTGGCGTTTTTTCTCGTCAAAATATAAGGAGGATTGCTGCCATATTTTTTCTTTAGAAAATATTTCTTTTTTTTGTCTTTTACAAATAAACTAACACAATCAATAACAATCCTGCTGATACTCATTGTACACCTTATATTCCTTAATTTACTCAATAGCTAAATTATTATATTGAATAAACTATAATTGATTTGCTTGATATAATTTTGTATAAATTCCATTTTTTTGGAGCAATTCTTTATGGGTCCCACTTTCAACAATTTCTCCAGAATCAATAACTAATATATTATCGGCATTTTCGATAGTTGATAATCTATGTGCAATAACAATAGATGTTCTTCCTTTCTGTAAATCATTCAGAGCCTTTTGTATTGCATGTTCTGATTCAGTGTCTAATGCTGATGTAGCTTCATCCAAAATTAAAATTGGATTATCTCGTAAAAGTGCACGTGCAATTGCAATTCTTTGCCTTTGCCCTCCTGACAATAATATTCCACTTTCACCTACCTTAGTATCAAAGCCATGTTCACATTGCATAATAAAATCATATGCATAGGCTTTTTTAGCAGCTTCTTCAATCTGTTCTTGAGAATATTCGCCAATTCGTCCATAAGCTATATTATTAGCTATTGTGTCATTAAATAGGTGAACATTTTGAGAAACTAAACCAATTTGGTTGCGTAAACAATATAGTGTGAAATTACGAATGTCATTATCATCAATTAAAATTTCTCCTTTTGAAACATCATAAAATCGAGTTATTAGGCTAGCTATTGTTGATTTACCTGATCCTGAGCGCCCGACTAATGCAACCATTTTTCCAGCAGGTACAGAGAAGCTAATATCCTTTAGAGCTAAATCTTGTCTGGTTTCATAACCGAAAGAAACATTCTTAAATGAGATATTCCCTTGCACACGATCTACATTAATAATGCCCTTATCAACCTCACGTGGTTGTTCAAAAATTAAAAATAATGTTTGACATGCTGCCATCCCTTTTTGGAAGTTTGCATTAACACTGGTTAAATTTTTGATAGGTTGCATTAGTGCAACTAACGATGAAAAAACAACTGTAAATTCGCCTGGTGTAATATTTAAACTTGGATCACTCGCTGTTAGTAGTACAAAAGCAATAGCTAATGAAATAACAGATTGAATGATTGGTGTCGATAATGCCGAAACTGAAACTAACCGCATACCATCCCGACGAAATTTATTATTTACCTTTTCAAAATTTTTAGATTCTTCTTCTTGAGCACCGAATACAATAATCTCTCTATGTCCTTTTAACATTTGTTCTACTGACATAGTGACATTACCCATTGAGTTTTGCATGCTCTTTGCTAACTTTCTAAATTTGACGGAAATAAAAGTAATCAACGCTATTACAATAGGAGTAACTATAATTAAAGATAATGATAGTTGCCAGCTATTGTAAAACATAGTATAAAATAACCCACAAATAAACGCTGATTCACGAATAATGGTAATTAAAGCATCAGAAGAAGATGCTGCAACTTGATCCGTATCGTAGGTAATTTGCGATAATAATCTTCCTGTTGATGATCTATCAAAAAAGCTAACAGGAGCATCAACATAATGAGCAAAGAGTCGCTGACGAATACGCATTATGATTTTACCGGAAATAAATGCTAATAAGACTGAATAGCCATAATTAGCCATCCCTCTAATCAACACTAATCCAAATATATATAAAGGCGCCATATATAGAAACTCTTGGTCATTCATAGAAAAACCCAAATCTAGTAAAGGACGCAATAAACCAATCAATGAAGTATCAGCGAATGCACTAACAATTAACAACATTATTGATATGAACAACACAAACTTATGCTGTGTAATATATGGCCATAGCTTTAAAAAAGTTCGCCAAGTTGATATATCTTGATCAAGGTTTTTATGTTTATTACTCATATTGTTATTTATTTAATAAATTAATTATTTTATGAATTAAATTGCATTTTATGCATTAATGCATAAATACCATCTAGTCTAATAAGTGTCTGATGATTTCCATCTTCAATAATTCTTCCATTATCAATCACTAAAATACGATCTGCTTTTTCAATTGTGGACAATCGGTGGGCAATAATGATTGAAGTTCGGTTCTTCTGTAATAATTCTATAGCTTCTTGTACAAGTCGTTCAGATTCATTATCTAGTGCAGATGTCGCTTCATCCAAAATTAAAATTGGATTATTGCGTAATAATACTCTAGCAATTGCGATACGCTGACGTTGCCCGCCTGACAATAAAATACCATTATCGCCAATTTCGGTATCTATGCCTTTTTCTAACTTATCAATAAACTCCATAGCATTAGCTAATTTAGCAGCATTAATAATCTCTTCCTTGCTATGCAACCCTCTCTCACCATAAACAATGTTATCGGCAATAGTTCCATTAAATAAATGCACTCGTTGAGAAACATATCCTATTTGGTTACGTAACGATTTTAATGTGTAATCTTTAATATTAATATCATCAATAAGGATTTGACCTTTTTCTAAATCGTAGAATCTAGGAATTAAACTTGCAATAGTTGACTTACCAGCTCCCGATCTACCTACTAAAGCAATAGTTTGTCCAGCCTCAATTCTAAAATTAATATCATTAAGTATAGGATTATTGCCTGATGGATATTGATAGGTTACATCTTTAAATTCAATATTTCCTTTAACATTTTTAGCTACGATTTTACCGCTATCATCTTCAAGTGGAGTGCCTAAAAGTCCAAATAAAGATTCACATGCAACAGCACCTTTTTGTAATTCGACGTGTAAACTGGTTAATTCTCTTAAAGGTCGCATTACTGCAATCATAGCAGAAAAAACGACAGTAAAAGAACCTGGCGTAATATCTAAACTTTGACTTGCAACTAAAAATAATATAAATCCTAAACCTAAAGTTGCAATCATTTGCACAATCGGTGTTGATAATCGTGATATTAATTCTATTTTTAACATATCACATCTAAATATATTGGTAATTTTGTTAAAATTAGTTTTCTCAAATTCTTTAGCATTAAAAACCAAAACATCTTTGTGCCCTTTCAGCATCTCATCAGCAGCAGTGGTAATTTCACCCATCCCTTTTTGCATGGACATCAATTTTTTCCTAAATTTCTTAGCAATAAATTGCGCAACCCAAATAATAAATGGTACCAATATAATTAACACTAATGCTAATTTCCAATTACCATAAAACATAACAACACATAACCCAATGGCATAAGTTATTTCACGAACCAATATAATCAAGGCATCAGATGAAGCTTTAGATAACATTTGTGTGTTATAAGTTATGATAGATACAAGATCACCAACAGTTTGTTTATCATGAAAACTTACTGGGCATTTTACAAGATGATCAAATATCATTTGTCTAAATTTAGTTATAACTTTTCCTGATAACCAAGAGAGACAATATGTAGAAGCGTAATTTGATAATCCTCTTAATGCAATTAACCCAATGATCGATATAGCGATGATAATTAATAAAGAATAATTTTTATCCATTAAACCATTATCAAGTAAAGGTTTAGTCAAAGATATTAAAGCCGAATCAGTAACCGCATTTAATAAAAGCCCTAGTACTGCAATAAATAAAGCTTTTTTAAACGGTTTAACGAATGGCCACAGTTGTACAAGTGTATTCAGAGAATTATATTTCTTAGACATAATAAAAAGTGAATTTCTAATTTAATATTTATTATACTATAAATGAGGGACGTCTCGTTAGTTTAATTATTTTATAACAACCGCCTTTTACTTATAAAGTGAATAATCTTAATAAATTGGAATGCAAAATAAAATTTTAATCTAGTTTAAAGAATGAGTTATCTAAATAATTAGATGTATAATATTCTATCTTTGTTCATAATAAAAAGATACAATATTAACATTTTTTACAATTAATTAGATCAAGTATGAACATTACCGCGATAGTCATCTTATATAACTCATTAATAAAAAATTCTGAAACTATACAATCATTATTAAACACTGAAAAAACAGATACTAATTTAAATCTAATCATTTGGAATAATGGTCCTCAACAGCTTGATATTAATGAATGTGAAGAATTTAAATCTAAATTTAACAAACTTGGTGTTCAGCTTTCAATATATGAAGACACAAACAATATAGCATTGAGTAAAATCTATAATTTTTTTATTAACAAGGAAAATTACGATTTTTTTTCAATCCTAGATCAAGATTCAGTTTTAGCTTCTGACTTCTTTAAAAATATATTATTAAATAATAATTTTGATATTATTGTTCCTTCTATCTATTCTGCTGGATGGCGAACAAAAGAAAATTCACTTTGCTTTCCTACTTATTCGCAAACTGAAAAATTATTAGATAAAAATATCTTTAAGATGGGTGAAATAGAATCTATTTCTTCTGGATTAACATTATCACATAAGTTAATAGATTATCTAAAGAGTACGAGAACGCATATATTTAATGAGTATTACGCTTTATATGCTATAGATACATGTTTTTTTATTGATTTGAAATCATTAAGCAAAACAACGTTTAAAGGGTTATGTATTGGGAAAATCAATCATTCTTTAAATTTTAATTTACAAGATAGAACCAAAATTAGTCCATCAAGAAAACTTGAAATGGAATATTCAAAAGTATTGAATAAATTATTTTATGATAATAAAAATAGTATAAATGTATTTTTATATTTACTAAGAAGGTTCGTCAGAAAAGAATACTCTTTAACTATTTTTTTAAATCTATTTAAATGTTTAGTAACTCGAAAACATCCTAGATCTCGTATACCTATGAAAACAAAACAGTTATTATAAATTTATTCGAGGGATCACATGTCTCAACGCCTTGTTCCAATCTGATCCCGAAATACCAGTTAATAAATTTATTTTCTGCATATCTAGAACAGAATATAAAGGTCTACATGCCTTTGTAGGATAATCTTTGGTTAAAATTGGTGAAACATTAACCGGTGATTTTTTAATTGTTGAATTTAATTGTTGTTCAATATCAAAAATACGTTTAGCAAATTCATACCAACTGACAGACTGATCCCCACAATAATGATAAATACCACCGGGAATATTCTTTTCAAGTATATCAAAAATTGTTAATGCTATATCGCCAGCATAGGTTGGATTACCTATTTGATCATTAATTACAGACAGTTCGGTTCTTGTTTTAGATAATTTTAACATCGTTTTGACGAAGTTATTACCATATTCGCTAAAAACCCAAGATGTCCTAATAATAATTGAAGATGGATAATTATTTAGAACAGTAATTTCTCCATCGCGTTTTGTTTTGCCATAAATATTAATAGGATTAGTTACGTCATTTTCAATATAAGGAATATTTTGATTGCCATCAAAAACATAATCTGTAGAAATATGAATGAGTTTTATATTATACTTTTTTGCTACAATTGCTAAATTTTGTGGTCCAATAACATTAATTTGATTAGCTAACGTTGGTTCGTCTTCAGCTCTATCAACTGCTGTATAAGCAGCTGAATTTATAATCACATCAGGTTTATATTTATTAATAATAGCTTCAATAGCTAAATTGTCAGTTATATCAAGTTGTTGTCTATCAGTATTAATTAATTCATAATTCAAGGGACATATAGCTTTTATACAATTACCTAATTGACCATTAGCACCTGTTAACAAAACTTTCATATGCCTATACTAACTCCATTAATGTTTTACCCTGTTTATCTTTAGTTGATAATATTGGATTTGTAACTGGCCAATCAATATTCACTGTAGGATCATTCCACAATAAACTTTCTTCTGACTTGGGATCATAGTAATTTGTACACTTATATTCAAAATCTGCAATATCAGATAAAACAACAAATCCATGAGCAAGTCCAGGCGGGATCCATAGTTGTGTTTTATTTTCCTCGGATAAAATAATACTTACCCATTTACCAAAAGTTTTTGAATCTTTGCGAATATCAACAACTACATCATATACTTGCCCTCTTACTACTCTGACTAATTTTCCTTGAGGATTTTGTTTTTGAAAATGTAGACCTCTTAGAACACCTTTCTGAGAACGTGAATGATTATCTTGTACAAAATTAAAATTTATATCTAACATTTGTTGATAACGTTTCTGTTCAAAAGTTTCAAGAAAAAAACCTCTTTCATCACCAAATACTTTGGGTTTAACAATTTTTACATCCGGAATTTCTGTTTCAGTTACTTGCATTCATTTACCTACTACTGTTCTAATAATCTAGCTAAATATTGACCATACATTGTTTTACCTAAGTGTACAGTTTCTTCTTTAACTTGTTCTATACTTAACCAACCATTACGATATGCAATCTCTTCAAGACAAGCCACTTTTAAGCCTTGTCGTTTTTCAATAACTTGAACAAAAGATGATGCTTCTAATAAACTGTCATGAGTTCCTGTATCAAGCCATGCGAACCCTCTTCCGAGGATCTCAACATTTAATAATCCTGCTTCTAAATACATTTGATTAAGCGTAGTTATTTCCAATTCACCTCTATTTGACGGTTTGACCTGTTTTGCCATCTCAACAACATTTTCATCATAAAAGTAAAGTCCAGTAACTGCCCAATTGGATTTTGGTTTTATTGGTTTTTCTTCAATTGATAATGCTTTAAAATTTTTATCAAAATCAACAACACCAAAACGTTCCGGATCAATCACTTGATAACCAAAAATTGTTGCACCTGTCTTTTGAGATACAACTTTTTCTAATTTTTTACCGAAACTCTCACCAAAAAATAAGTTATCCCCCAAAATTAAGCTACATTTTTGACCATTAATAAATTCTTCACCTATCAAAAATGCTTGTGCTAAGCCTTCAGGTCTAGGTTGTTCAGCAAAACTAAGTTTGATACCAAATCGCGAGCCATCACCTAATAATCGCTTAAACATAGGTAAATCATCAGGGGTAGAAATGATTAAAATGTCACGTATACCAGCTAACATGAATACTGATAAAGGGTAATAAATCATTGGTTTATCATATATAGGGAGTAACTGTTTTGATATACCTCGAGTAATTGGATATAAACGAGTTCCCGATCCACCTGCAAGTACTATTCCTTTCATATAATTTAACCTATTATTTTAATATACCTTGTCTAAATCTAGCATATGAACCATCTTTAATATGATCACACCAAGCTTGATTGTTTAAATACCATTCAACTGTTTTTCGCATACCACTCTCGAAAGTTTCTTGTGGTTTCCAACCTAAATCACAATGTATTTTAGAAGCATCTATAGCATATCGTTGATCATGACCTGGTCTATCTGTTACATTTATAATAAGCTCTTTATAAGATTTAACATTAGTTGGTTTATTTGGTACTAATTCTTCAAGTAGTTCACAAATTATATTAACAACATCGATATTTTTTCGTTCATTATGTCCACCGATATTATATGTTTCACCAATTTTCGCCTGAGTTGCAACGAGATAAAGCGCTTTAGCATGATCTTCAACATACAACCAATCTCTAATTTGTTGTCCATTGCCATAAACGGGTAAAGGCTTACCTTCTAAAGCATTTAAAATCATTAACGGAATTAACTTTTCTGGAAAATGATAAGGTCCATAATTATTAGAACAATTAGTAATCACCGTTGGTAATCCAAAAGTTCTATACCAAGCTCGAACAAGGTGATCACTTGATGCTTTTGATGCAGAATAAGGACTACTTGGTGAATAAGGAGTTTTTTCTGTAAATAAATCTGTTGTTCCATGCAAATCACCATAAACTTCATCTGTCGAAATATGATGAAAACGAAAATTTGCCTTTCTGGTAGAATCTATATTTTTCCAGTATGCTAAAGACTCTTCTAAAAGAGAAAAAGTACCTATTACATTAGTTTCTATAAATGTGGATGGATTATCAATAGAACGATCAACATGACTTTCAGCAGCCAAATGCATGATAATATCAGGTTGAAAATCTGTTATTGCTCTCCTTAGGGAATTTCTATCACAAATATCAATTTGCTTAAAATAAAATCGATTACTTTTAGATACTTCATCTAAAGACTCTAAATTTCCAGCATAAGTTAATTTATCGATAACTAATACTTCATCTTCCGTTTTTTCTATAATATATCTAACAACAGCAGAGCCAATAAATCCAGCACCACCAGTTACAATCAATTTCATTTATCTTCCCTCTTAAAAAACTATTATAAAATGATAATAACAAAGTAAATAAATAGCAATATTATATATAGATAATCCTTACATTTTTAATATAAATCTTAATATAGTAATTTGAGCTAAGAATTTATATTAACAATTATGTAGTGCATATGGTAAAATGATATTTAACTTTTTTAATTTTTAATTTTTAATTATGAGAATAAATCTCTTAACAGTTTTATATAATTCTTCTCTATCTGATTCGATCACATTAAAATCACTTCTAGATACAAAATTAGACAATATAGAGTTGAATTTGATTATTTGGAATAATGGACCTACGTTACTTGAAGAAAAAGATATTAATGATTATTTAATTAAAAGCAAAGACAAAGGTATAGTAACATCCATTTATCAAGATATACGTAATTTATCATTAAGCAAAATATATAATAATTTTATTTATAAGACTAATTACGATTTTTTTGTTATTTTTGACCAAGATTCTAAAATCGATCCATCTTTTTTTGAAAATATTCATGGTAATTCGCAATATGCTTTGATTTGCCCAGCTATTTATCCACAAAAAAATAAAGGTATTCATCAATTTCCTTCAGATTATGAGCAAAAAGAGATAATAACTCCATTAGGTGAATTTACATTAGGTGATATCCGCACTATAAATTCGGGAACTGCTATTTCAAAAAATTTGGTTAATACATTAATTTCGATTAATAATTATGTTTTTGATGAAAAATTTGCTTTTTACCATACTGACCATAGATTTTTTGATTTAATTCATGACACTCCTCAATCGGCTAATTTAAAAGGAATATGTATTGGTCAAATGCAGCATGACATGACCTGTGAGCTTTCATTAGGAGAACTTAGTGAAAGAGCAAGGCTTGAAATAGCATACGCTAAAATGTTATTAAGAATGTTTCGAAAACAAAATCCAAAAAAACAAATTAGACGCAACTTATTTTATGCATATAAAATGAAGAAAAAAGATAATTTGAATTTTATAAGTTTTTTAAAACTTATAAAGTGTGTTATAACAAAACAGCATCCTAGATCTGGGATGAGTATTGAAAAAAATATTAGGCCAACAAATACTAATTTTTAAAAATAACCAAAAAATAATTAATTGATTAAAAATACTATTTATTTTATTTTTTAATCTTCATTGTATTATTAAATACTTCAATAAGATATAATTTGTTAAACTATATCATATAACAACTTGAGGATTGGATAAAAATCAATCCTATTCTTCTATAAGAAATAAACAAAAAAAATTGTTAAAAATTTAATTTATAACTCTATTAATTTTTTCAATATCACCACTAAAAGAATGTTTTTTAATCATTTGATAGAAATTTTTTTCTGATGATAAATTCACATCCCAAAATATGTAATACCCACATTTTGATATTATTTTTTCTATATTTATGAAATTCAATTTTGTTATTTATTATACTTACTTTCTTTATAATCTTTCCAAATAAAAAGCAATATAAAGCATCTTTATGAACTAATTTAAAATCAGTTTTTGAGAGTAAATCATTTTCATATTGTATTGTTAAATCATATAACAATTGCATCTTTTGACCTTGTTTACTAGTATTTGTATGGTGCCATCTATAGGAAAATAAAACTTTATCTAAATATTTAATTTTAGCATACTTGGCTATTTGAAGGTTCATAAACCAATCATCTAAAGGTGCTTTTTCATTATTTATACCTGTTTTTTCATATATTTCTTTTCTAACTAGATAACCATTAGGAATATGGTTACCTTTGTATAAATATAAATATCGCCCAAAATTATTGCCTAATTCTTTAATCTTCAAAAAATCACCATATGTTTTGTGGGTAGCGGCACTCTCTTCATAAATCAAATTTCTTGATTTATCCCAATAACAAATTATTCCATTTTTATCAATGATTTCATTGTCACCAACAACTAGTGAATAATCATCGTGTTTCTCTAAAAATGAGACTTCTTCATATATAGCTGTAGGCTTAGCTAAATCATCTGAAGCAATATAGTATATATATTTTCCTTGAGATAAATTTATTAGACTATTAGCTGTTGTACCAATTCCTTGGTTTTTTTGCTTTTTAAATATAATATTAATAAAACGTTCTTTACAAACATTTTCCATTTCAAGGATTTTTTCGAAAGTTAAATCTATTGAACCATCATCGATAATGATTAGTTCTATTTTTTCATACGTTTGTGCGATAATAGAGTTAATAGTCTCTTGTATATAGTTTTCATGGTTATATGCAGAAATAACAACAGAAACTAACGGTAATTTACTTATATTCATTTATCACTTCTACAACTTTAATCATTTCATCACTTGTTATTACTGGACTAATAGGTAAAGATAAAACCTCTTTATGTATTTTTTCACTAATAGGATAGCTAAGGTTTCCCCATTCTTTATATGCCTCCTGTTTATGAACAGGAATAGGATAATGAATAAGAGTTTGTATTCCATTAGCTTGCAGATAACTTTGTAATTTATCTCTATTTTCAGTTCTTATAACAAAGAGATGCCATACATGCATATCTTCTTTTGGTAATTTCGGTAATACAATTAACGGATTATTTATATTCTTTATATAATAATTGGCTATTTTACGTCGCTTATTATTATCTTCATCTAAATGAGGTAATTTTACATTTACTACAGCAGCTTGTAATTCATCTAATCTAGAATTTACCCCTTTGTAAATATTGACATATTTTTTATCAGAACCATAATTTGCAATTGCTTTGATTTTTAAATATAACTCTTCATCATTTGTAGTTATAGCACCACCATCACCTAAACAACCTAAATTTTTTCCAGGATAAAAGGAAAAACCACTAGCATCACCTAAATTACCAACTCTACGGCCTTTATACATTGCACCATGAGCTTGTGCTGAATCTTCTATTATTTTTAAGTTGTACTTTTCAGCTAATCGCCATATATTTTCCATTTCTACTGCTTGACCATACAAATGGACAACCATAATAGCTTTGGTCTTTGGTGTTATTGCTTTTTCGATAAGATTGGGATTGATATTATAGGTATTGATATCTGGTTCAACTAGAATGGGCTTGCAGCCATTTTCTGAGATAGCAAGTATAGAAGCTATATAAGTATTAGCTGGAACTATAATTTCATCTCCAGGGCCAAATCCGTATGCTTTAATAATTAAATTTAATGCATCAAGTCCGTTGGCAACACCTAAAGCATATTTAGTACCACAATATTTAGCAAAGGCATTACAAAAAGAAGTGTTTTCGTCACCAAGTAAATACCAGCCTTTATCCATAACTTTGTTAAAATAACAATCAATTTCAGAGCGATACTGTTCATTTATTTTATATAAATCGAGAAATTTGATCATTTATTTGTCCTCACTTCTTTTATAAATTCCTCATAATCATTAATATAATCTTCAGGATTATAGCATTCACTAGCCAAAACCATCACGACGCAATCCTTCGAAAAGTTTGTGAATTCACGCCAAACTTTATTTTTAATATATAATCCTTTTTTAGGAGTATCTAAGTGAATTATTTCTCTACTTACTCCATCATCTAAAATAAAATCACAACTTCCAGATACACATATTATAATCTGTTCTAAATTTTTATGAGCGTGTTTTCCTCTAACTACTCCTTCAAGGGTTCCCCAAATATAATACACTCTTTTGATGTCAAAAGGACAACCACAAAATTGCTCTAAAGCAACCAAATTCCCTCGTTCATCGCCTTTAACGTTAAAATCAATAATTGTATGCATTGTTCACACTTTTATATTTCATATAAAATATCAACCAAGATGTTAATCTTAACATCTGCTCTATAAAAAATTTTTAAATTAATAAAACAAATTGATTTTGTTTTATTTGTTAATTGCAAAATACTTATTCTGCTTGGTTTCTACACTTTTAAAGTTAATCAATTTACCAATATTTTGACAATTTTTAAAATTTATTTTTGTAAAATCGTATAAAACATCTAAAAAGTTATCATATCTGCAATTTTTATTTATTATTCTTTGACATTCTGATACAACTTCTGTTCTTTCTTTGGAGTTCTTTATATAATATTTACATAAATCCCGTAGCGAAGAAGGGTCCTTATACACAGGAATAATACCGTTGAACATGTTGTCAAGATCTTTACTCGGATTAGAGAGTAGCATAGAGTTAGAAGCCAGAATATCACAAACTCTCCATGAAAATCCCGTATCAACTTGAGCATGAGGTAACGTTAAGGATATGACTGATGAATTATAAATTTTTTCATTACCCTTTATATCATAGATTGGCAAAATATGAGTACTCTTCGCAAGATTAAAATTATTTGAAGAAATTCTTAAATTTTGGATCCAAGTAAAAATATGTAAATCCATATCTGAAATTTTAGATAAGTAGTTTTGTCTTATATCAGAAGTTTTCATCAAAAACACTTCTTTAATTAATAAATCCAAGGATATATTTTTACCTATCTTATCTTTAATCTGTTGCCACTTACTTTGAATATTAGATGTTTTTTTCTTTGAGATTATAATATCGTCAACAAGTTCACAAAATTCATTGTAAGTTTTTTCATCTTTTCTAACATGAAGCTCATAGATAATATTCTCAAATAAAAATTGAGAAATATTATAAAAATTTCCTATAAAAGAAATATCATATTTCTTTGGTAATTTTGAGTTTGCATTTATCGCGGTAACATAAGGAATTCGCCTTTGCTTCTCAAATCCAATTTTGTATAAATTCTTTACATCTTCACACAAGTCATCATTAAAATACAGTAAATGATATCTTGAATTAAATTTTTCTATCAGTCTTCCTCTATTCCAATATACAGGAGTATCTGATGCAATTATATAAACCGGACAATTTGTTACCTGTAGGAAACTTTTTCTTATACAATTATTAAAAGTAAATATTATTTCAGGGTTAAAAGTTTTTACTTCTTTAGTTGCTTTAAACTCCAATAATTTGGTAGATAAACTTTTATCTTCTGGGAAATCTTTTTTAATATATAGTAAAACATTATTTCCATTTTTTACGAGAGATTCAACAAATCCTTCTATTAGTGGTTCTAAAGCTAACGGAGATATTGCTCGAAAAAAACCATCAGCGCAAACTAAAATATTTGCCATAATTATTCACCAAATTTATTTGAAAGAAAAATTTAAGATAATTTATTTATTACTAGGTTGTGTTAACTGTTTCCTTAAAGCTTTATTATCATATTTATCCAACCTCAAATATGAGGAAATAATACTCAAACTTTTATTTATATCATTAAGATTTTCAACCCCTATACCGAATCGAATAAAATCACTTGTACTTATTCCATATGCACTACCAGAAACAGTTGCTATATTATGATTAAATAATAATTCTAATACTAACTCATCTGTAGAGCCTGGGAATTTTGAAACATCAATCATAAAATAAAAAGTTCCAATACCAGGTAGTACATTAAGTTTGTGCTCATTAATAAGTAATTGTACTTGTTTCCTTTTTTCAGCCATTTGGCGAGCTTGAGGTATAGTATGTTCTAAAATTGAATCAAAATTTTTAGCTAAATAATCTTGTAATAATGTAGGTGCACACGTAATTAAATGTTGGTTAAGTTTTAACAATTGAGAAATAATAATTTTATTAGCAATAGCATAACCAACTCTCCAACCAGACATCCCCATATTTTTAGAGAGGGAATTAACAACAATGGAATGCTCTTTGTGTTTGTCTAAATTTAAAATTGAGATAAATTTATCATCTTTTAGAAGAAAATCACTATAAGCCTCATCAGATAAAATGATTAAATTATATTTTTTAGCTAAATTTAGTAAAAAACTTAATTCAGATTCAGAATATAAATAGCCTGATGGATTGTTGGGATTATTTATAACTATAATTCTTGTTTTATCAGTAATATATTTTTCCCATTGATTAATATTTTCAGTGAAAGGTATCCCTACATAAACTCCATTTGCCAATGATATTTGTTCTTTATAACTTAACCATGACGGTTCAGAAACAAGCACTTCATCACCAGGATTGATTATCGTCATCAATAACATATAGATGATAACTTTCGAGCCAGCACTAATCAAAACTTCAGAATCAGCTTCAACTCCAACTTCATAATATTTTTGGTAAAGTTCAGCAATTTTTTTTCGTAAAAGTAATTGCCCTAAACTACTGGAGTAATGGTAGCCTGATACAAATTCTTCATCAGTTATATCAAATCGTGGTATTTCAAAAAAAGCCTCACCTAAAGAATAAGTATATACTTTTTCACCTAGCTGTCTTTTATCATATACAATTTGATTTATCAAAATTGATGCAGCAGGCGGAATTGCTACAACTTTATCATTTAATTTCATTAATCTTCTCCAACAACTTTTTAAAATTCAAATTTAATGAATCTATCAAATCAAATCGCCTATAAAAATCCACAACATCCTGCTGATTAAAAAAAGGAGCATCAGATCCCAATAAAACTCTTTCTGCGAAAGCACTTTTGCATGAATATAAAATTGCATCATTTATATAGGCAAGTCCTTTTCCTAAACCGCCTAAAACAGTATGTGTTAAAGAGAAATCAATCCATATGTTTTTCTGAAAATGACATATTTTTATAAAGTCATTAATTAAATATCCCCCCGAATGAGGAAATATAAAAATAATATCGGGGAAAATACGAGCTATTTGCCAATAATCATAAGGTTGCCAATAAGGTTCATTTAAAGTATCGATCATAACACAATGCGGTTTATTGAGATATATCGATTGAATAACTTGCTCAGGCGTATAATGTTCTCTACGAGGATGATATTTTAAAAATTTATGTTCAATTACTTCATGCAACATATTTTTTGTAACATAAAAATATGATACATAACCATTTTGAGGAGAATGATAAGTTAATGCTTGTTGATTATTCATTGTATCTGCAAATTTAGGAGCTCCTTCAAGACCAATGATAAATCCACCACTTTCTTTTGTTTTAGTGTGTATATGGCTATCAAAAAACATTTAACCTCCCATTTCCATTAACATTTTTTTCTCAAGTAAATCAATATAGTCCTTAGTTAATATACTTTTATCACCTTTCAAAATTTCAAATCCCACTCTAGCATTATCATTATCAATAATATTAAAACAAACTCCTGATTTTAAAGATGAATGATCTGAATAAAGGCTCACAATATTTTTATCGCAAAAGTCTAATAGTGAACATTGTTTCTTAATTGTGAAATTATTTGGAAAATCATAAAAATAATACATCGATGAAAAATTAGTTTGAGGAAGAAGTCCATGAAAGACAATTCCACCTTTATATACATCTAATAAATCCATTAAATAATCGCGTCCCGAAACAATATCAACAAGATCTGAGGCTATGAAACCACTTGATCTGGCACCTATTTCAATCGGTGATAATGTCCCATCTTCTTTTAATAATATCTCTAAATGTCCTAATGACGATGAGAAATTTAAAGCTTGGTAACACTGTATAGCATAGTTAGCAATTTTATTCTGTAAAGAATCACTAATTGAATTATAATGCAATTTAACTGCAATTTTGTTGTTTTTATTATATGGAGTATGTGATTTTTTAGAAATTCCGTAAACACTAACATTTGAATTGCTATCTCCTAACATTTCAACGGTAAATTCGGTTCCTATTACAAATTCTTCAACTATAACCAAACCATTCGAACTTTCAGTCGAAGCTTTTATAAAAGCATTATACAAGTTTGCCTCATCATCAGCTTTAGGACATATTGTAATTCCTCTTGAAGAACTAGAATTGTCTGGCTTAAATATTAGTGAAACATGTTTGTTTTGTTCCAATATAGATGAATCATAACTTGAATAAGCTCTCGAAAATCGATTTAATAGACCTGCTTCATTCCATTTTTTAGTCATCATTGATTTAGATGATGCATTTGCAACACCATGATCATTTAATGTTTTGTATCCAAATAATTTATTTAAATATGCAACCGCTTCCACTGCTAGGTCTATAGACGAGTAAGCAAAAATTACATCATTAATTACCCCGTCTTTTTCAAGCGCTCTTGCAATACTTTTACCATCTTTAACATCTAAACGATAATGTTTATCGCCAACAATATCTGGTTTTTCATTCCAATCAACAACATAAACCAACATATTTTTATTTTTAAATTTTTGATAAATACCATAATTTAACTTATTTCCACCTAACAATAAAAAAATGTTCCGGTTTATCATAATAAATTCCTGTCATATTTAATTAAACTTGAAATATTCTCAATGTTTATAGTAAATGTTAATATTGTAAATATATCATTATGCTTTACGTAATGAAAGTTAAATCATATTTGTTTTTAATAACTAATATTAAACCTTGTTTAACAAACATATAATTATTAAAATGCTCAACGTCCCACCCCATAATCCCTAAGCTTATTCGCAATTGCAGTATGTGATACCCCTAGTCTTTTGGCAAGTTTTCTTGAGCTTGGATATTTGACATAGAGACTTTTTAGGACTTCTTTTTCATAGTTTTTAGTCATTTCATCTAGCGTTTTATTGTCAATATCGCTAATCAATGAGATCTGAGTTGAAGTTATTGCTGGTAAAACAATGTCTTTTACTGTCAATTGTGAAGATGTTAACTGAGCCAATGCTGAATAAAGTACATTTTTAAGCTGTCTTACATTTCCTGGCCATGAATATTGAGCTAAATAAGGAATAACATCTTGATTAACTGTTGGCGGTGTAATGCCCTGCTTATTAGCAAATTCATCAATAAAAATTTGTGTAAGCGGTGCAATATCTTCCTGACGCTCTTGTAGTGAAGGTAAATTTAAGGACAACACATTCAAGCGATAATAAAGATCTTTCCTAAACTTTCCTTGTTCCACCAATTCAGCTAAATCAACTTTAGTTGCACAGATGATTCTAACATCAACATAAACTTCGTTATCATCGCCGACTCGTCTAAAAAAGCCATCGTTAATAAAACGCAATAATTTGGTTTGCATTTGGAATGACATTTCATCAATGCCATCAAGCAAAACAGAACCACCATTAGCCTGCTCAAAAAAACCTTTTTTACTTTCAAGTGCTCCTGGATAAGCCCCTGCGGCATGTCCATAAAGCTCACTTTCAACAACATCATCTGGCATAGCAGCACAATTAAGACCTAAAAAGGTTTGATCCCCCCTAGGGCTATATTGATGACATGCACTAGCCAATAAATCTTTACCGGTGCCAGTTTCACCGGTAATCAATAGTGGCTCCCTTTGCATTGAAAAAGCTTTAGCTTGAGCAATTAATTTTTGCATTGGTTGGCTTTTAACAGCAAAAATATCAAAAGCATGATGTCCAACAACATTAATTTTTGCTAACCGTTTTTTTAGATATTCAACTGGTTGCAAAACAAAGGTAATAAGGGATGATTCATTAATTTTTTGCAATAAAAAATACTGCGAGTTCAATACAATAATCGTATCATCATGTTCAGATAAATCGAATGTTGTATCTAAATTAAATGCATTTCGATAATCAAATGGCTGATCTAAGCTTAATAAATTACTAGAAAATAATGCTTTTGCTGCATCATTATAAGCAACTAATTGTGTATTATTGTCGATTTTAATGATGGCTGCTTGCATTATAATGCTCCCACTTTTCATTCAACTTCATTAAATTTTGATGACGATTCTGCCAATCATGACTCTTTATCAAATCGGCATAATTTACTTTGTTATTAGTTAATAGTAGTTTTGCTTTATCGGTTAATAATGGCTGTTTTTCATTTAAACGAATTAATGCATCTAAAATAGCTAATGTGCCATTTCGATTATTACAAGCCAATAATAAATCACAACCAGCATTAAGCGCTGCTTTAGCTCGTTCAGCGTGATCACCCAAAACAGAAGCACCTTCCATCGATAAATCATCAGAAAATATAACACCATCAAAATGTAACTTTTCACGTAACACTGTTTTTAGCCAAAACTCTGACCCGCTGGCAGGTTTATCATTAAATTCAGGATAAATAACATGAGCAGGCATAATGGCATCAAGTTTCTTTTCAGCGATTAATTTAGCAAAAATCTGCATATCATTTTCAATGAGTTCTTTCGAACGATAATCAATTGGTGTTTCTTTATGAGAATCAGCAATAACATGACCATGACCAGGAAAATGTTTACCAGTTGTTTTCATGCCTGCGGAATGCATACCATCAATCATTGACGATGCAATTTGATAAGCAATATAACTATCTTGATGAAATGACCGACTACCAATGGCTAAACAATCATGACCTAAATCAAGTACAGGCGCATAACTTAAATCAATGTTGTAGGCAATCAATTCCATCGCTAGTAACCAACCAGCGTCAAATGCTAATGATTTCGCTTTTTCTAAATCATTAAGCAAAGCAAAAGATTGCGCAGGAGGAATAAGAGTAAAACCTTGTTTGAAACGTTGAACTCGACCACCTTCATGATCAACCGAAATTAATAAACGTTCTGATGTCGCCGAACGAATTTGCTTTATCAAGTCAGTCAATTGCTCAGGCGACTGATAATTGCGACTAAATAAAATAATCCCTGCTACCATTGGATTTTTTAAAAGCGCCATATCATCATTAGTTAATGATGTACTCGGCACATCAATCAATAAAGGCCCCATTATTCAGCAGCTCCTTGAGAAGGATCAGGATTAGCAGAATTTTTGGATTGGATATCCTTTGTTGTCACACGTTGTAAAATTTCACCCGTTTGGGTTGAAAGTAATTCCATAGAAAGGTTGGCATCTTCATTTTCGGTTGGTAACTTATAAAGTGTGGTAAAAAGCACATAGCTTGCATTTATTGACTTAGCCAAACCGATCATTTTACTGCGAGAAACAAGTTTATCATCAACAGAAATACCTAACGCTTGTTTAGCTTGACTGATTGATTGTCTATCAGCCACAGAGAAAATGCTTTGCTTATTCAGTATATTATGTAACGTTGTATCAATCTGATTTGTTGCTAAATAATCACCACTACGATTTTGGATATCACTAATTAACAACACTTTATTACCTTCAATTGCTGATGAAGATTGCAATATTTTATTTACAACTGGAGATAATATATCACTCCAATCAGTTGTTTTAACTATCTGTGGTGGAGTATCTACCACTCCAGTGTTATCGGGGATTTCTACTGGCGGATTAACTTCAGTTTTTTGATTATAACCAAGAAGTTGACATCCAGCTAAACTAAAAGCAAGCATGCCCATTCCAATGATACGTTTAAACTGTTTCATATAAGCTAACCTATTAATCGCCCTAAATTTTTACCACCTAATAAATGCATATGAATATGAAAAACTTCTTGTCCTGCATCTTTATTACAATTCATTATTAAACGATAACCACTTTCATCAATCCCTTCTTGCTTGGCAATTTTAGCCGCAACAACCATCATATGACCAAGCAGAGCTTCATCAGACTCTGCAATATGATTTACGGTTGGGATCAATTTATTGGGAATAATTAAAATATGCGTAGGGGCTTGAGGAGAAATATCCCGAAAGGCAGTGACCTGATCATCTTGAAAAAAAATATCAGCAGGAATTTCACGGCGAATTATTTTACTAAAAATGGTTTCTTCAGCCATATAAGCACTCCTTTAAAAATAGCTATTAACATTAAACTTTTATTTTATAAAGAATAACATATTTTAATAACAAAGATGTATAGATATCGTTACATTTTTACACCTAATTCACTTATTCAAGTAAAAACTTTGCCGAAAAGTTTTTTTATTCTATTTATAATCGATTTTTAGTTAAAATTTTTAGTTATGATTAACAGATTATTTTTATTATAAAAAACGAATAACACTTTTAATATTTATTCATTTGTTAAAGTAATTATTTTGATATATAATGCGCCGTCGATTTCAACCGCTTAATTTTCATGTTCCTTGCTTTCAATGGGTTGCGGTTGCCCCGACAGAAAGCTGATTAATCCGTAGGGAGCGATAATGCGTCATTACGAAATTGTATTTATGGTTCACCCAGATCAAAGTGAACAAGTACCTGGTATGATCGAACGTTATACTGGTACGTTAACCACTGATGGTGGCAAAATCCATCGTTTAGAAGATTGGGGTCGTCGTCAATTAGCATATCCTATCGAAAAATTGCATAAAGCACATTATGTGTTAATGAATGTTGAAGCTACTCAAGAAGCAGTAAATGAGCTTGAAGATAACTTCCGTTTTAATGATGCAGTAATTCGCAGTTTAATTATGCGTACTAAACATTCTGTAACTGAAACATCACCAATGCTAAAAGCTAAAGATGAACGTCGTAGTTCTGAAGAAGATTTTAGCGATGCAAACATGGACGATGATTCGGAAGAATAATCGTTTAGTTTTATCGGGATTGGTTACCAAAACCCCGATTAAAAAAATGAGTCCAAGTGGGATATCACACTGTCAGTTTTATTTAGAACATGTTTCTGAACAAATTGAAGCAGGACTCCCAAGACAAGCATGGTGCATAATGCCCGTTATTGTCAGTGGACAACAAGAGTTAAGTTACAGTATTAAAAAAGGCAGCAAAGTTTTGGTAAGTGGCTTTATTAGTACACATACTAAACGGGATAAAACCAGTCAAATAGTTTTACATGCTGACCAAATTGAACTATTAGGAGAATAGCCAAATGGCACGTTACTTCCGTCGTCGCAAATTCTGCCGTTTTACAGCAGAAGGCGTTAAAGAAATTGATTATAAAGATGTTTCTTTATTAAAAAGCTATATCACAGAAAGTGGTAAAATCGTACCAAGCCGTATTACTGGTACTAGCGCAAAATATCAACGTCAACTAGCTCGCGCTATCAAACGCGCTCGTTACTTGGCATTATTACCATATACTGACAATCATCAGTAATTAGCAACAGAGGGAACATATAATGCAAATTATTCTACTCGATAAAGTTGCTAATTTAGGCAGCTTAGGTGATCAAGTTAATGTTAAAGCGGGTTACGCTCGTAACTTTTTGATTCCACAAGGTAAAGCAGTACCAGCAACTAAAAAGAATATTGAATTCTTCGAAGCTCGTCGTGCTGAATTAGAAGCAAAATTAGCTGAAACATTAAAAGCAGCTGAACAACGCGTTGCTGAAATCAATGCTTTAGGTAAAGTAACTATTACTTCTAAAGCAGGTGATGAAGGTCGTTTATTTGGTTCAATTGGTACTCGTGATATCGCTGATGCAGTTAAAGCTCGTGGTATTCAAGTATCAAAAAGCGAAGTTCGTTTACCAAATGGTGTATTGCGTACTACTGGTGAACACGAAGTGTTATTCCAAGTACACAGCGAAGCTTTTGCAAAAGTTATTGTTGATATTATTCCTGAATAATCATCAAATAAATAACAGTAAAAAAACCCGTTTAATTAATGAAGTGACCCCCAATAGTTGGACAACCAATTACTGGGGGTCTTTTTATGAGCGGCTTGATACATGATCTCCTCACGATTATCACCTTCTTTATAATAGATACCAGAATTAGTGAAAGGAGCAAAATCTTCGTTAAAATTAGCTTGGTTATTAATCTCATTAAAGGTCATCCAATATTTGACTTTATTTTTATAACGGTCAAAACAGACTTCGGCAAAGCGAACAAAGAAATCAATTAATTTACGATTACGAAAACCGCCATATTCGGTTACTAAATAATAAGGTAATTCGAAATGTGAAAGAGTGACTACAGGTTCAATGTTATATTTTAAACATTCATCGAACAAATCATCGTAAAACTTCAAACCTTCTTCATTTGGTTTAAGCTCATCACCTTTCGGAAAAATTCGCGTCCAAGCAATTGAAGTTCGAAAACACTTAAACCCCATTTCAGCAAATAACTTAATATCACCTTTATAATGATGATAAAAATCGATAGCTTCGTGATTAGGATAATACTCACCAGGAATAATACCTTCAGTGATTTTGCGATAACTTTTCGGCGATCCGACTGTCATCACATCAGCAACACTCATACCTTTGCCGCCAACTTGCCAAGCACCTTCCAATTGGTGAGCAGCAACAGCTCCGCCCCATAGAAAATCTTTTGGTAAACCTTTATTATTCATAATCAATTACCTATGTTTATTGATGATTCAAATTTAGTATAAGAGGAAAAATAAATAATTACTAACCAACTTTTTCCGTATTGATAAGGAAAATTGTAAATAGAATAAGGAAAATTTATCTTAAATTTGGATAACGAAGAGAATCTGGAAGAAAACAGGGAGTTGTAAATTTAAATTTAAGAGAATAAAAATTTGGCAGCTAATTTTTGACTAAATAGCTGCCATTTGAACAATAATGCTAACCTGTTAACAATTTTATTGTTCAAATAATCGCATTGCTAACAAACCATGCGCCATAGTTGCACCTGCGCTAACCTATGCGGAAATGGAAATTAATTCAGTCGACTATCCATGTCGGCTTAGCGTTTATTCTTACTTATTATTTATAACGTTATTCAATAATAAAACACACTATTTATAATGTTTTAAGTTTTATTTAGCTACCCATTTGCCACGCTCATCCTTATGATAGACCTTTTCAACCGCTGACCAAGCAACACGAAAAGCAACTTGTTCGGCATCACTGTTGTCGCGTCGTTTTTTCGGATCTTGATACTCTTTTATGGCACTATTAAAAGCTTCTTTAAAAATATCTTGAGCATGGGTAGGTAAAACATGTCGGACTGATTCAGGTAAATCTTCTCTTGTTTGATATGGCATATCACATTCCCCCTCGAAATTAATCACAGATTATTGATAACTTTGATTGGTAATTGCGAACATCACTGAAAAATAGTTAAGTTGGATTGAATTTAGCCTTATTTTACCCGAAATACAAGCATTATCACGCAATTGATAGTATTAATTTTCATCTCAATTAATATTGACACTTATATGACGGTGTATTTTTACACCGCTATATATTGTGATGCTAATTAATATGAAATCACTTATTCACATCAACCACAAAACGTCCTTTAATTTCACCAGCAATCATCTTATTTGCTATCTCAGAACATTGATCTAATGTAATAGTTTTAGCTATATGAGTATACAGTTGCTCTTCCATGTTTTCTGCTATTAATTGCCAAGCTGCAACCCGTTTATCATAACTTGCCATCACACTATCAACTCCCGATAGTGTTACGCCGCGTAAAATAAATGGTGCCACGGTTGCAGGTAAGTCCATACCTTGCGCCAAACCACAACATGCGACTATGCCACCATATTGAGTTTGAGCACAAATATTAGCTAATGTGCTTGAACCAACAACATCTATTGCTGCTGACCATAACTCTTTTTGTAACGGTTTATTCGGCGTTTTTAATGATTGACTATCAATAATATCAACCGCACCTAGTTTTGATAAATACTCTTTATCAGAAGTTTTACTTGTTGATGCTGTAACGTTAAAACCCAATCTAGACAATAAGGCAATGGCCACAGAACCGACACCACCACTAGCACCGGTTACCAAAATTTTGCCATCTTGTGGTTTAATACCAAAATCAATAATGCGTTTTACACAAAGTGCAGCGGTATAACCAGCGGTACCCATAGCCATTGACTGATAAGTAGTCAGGTTATTAGGTAAAGGGATTAACCAATCTGATTTTAGATAGGCATATTGAGCTAAACATCCCCAATGAGTTTCTCCACATCCCCAGCCATTTAAAATAACCAAGTCACCGACTTGATAATGGCCACTTTGACACTCAATAACAGTACCCACACCGTCAATACCCGGCACCATTGGCCATTGTCGAACTATAGGACTTTTATTTGTCAAGGCTAATGCATCTTTATAATTGATGCTTGAATAATGGATTTGAACTAAAGTATCTCCCGGCTGCTGCAATAACTGCTGTTTAGTAATTGTCTTTAAGGAATTTGAAAATCCAGTAACCTCATCTTTCCCTAATATAATTGCATTGAATGGCATGATAATTCCTTAGTACATTTAATATGTAAATCATGATAAATAGTCATTAGAGTAAATGCAATCATTGAGCTACTGATTGTGTTTTCAATTCATAAAAAAGCCTGATATCTATCAGGCTTAATAGTCATTATAAATTGGCTAACGAATAAATTGATTCTATTTTGCTTTATTACGCTGTACTTTCTCTGAAACAGCGCCAATAAATACCACATCACTAGATGAATTAAGTGCAGTTTCAACTGAGTCTTGAATTACACCAATTGCAATACCGATACCAATGACTTTTGCTGAAATTTCATTAGGTATGCCAAACATACTACAAGCAACAGGAATCAACAGTAATGAACCACCAGCAATTCCCGATGCTCCACAAGCACAAACACTCGTTACAATACAAAGCAATACCGCAGAAAGGACATCAACTTCTATATGTAATGAATTAACAGTTGCTAAGGTTAAAATAGTAATAGTGATAGCTGCACCTGACATATTAATGGCTGCCCCTAACGGTACCGCGACGGAATAGGTATCTTCATCCATTTTTAGTTTTCGACAAATTTCCATATTAACCGGTATATTTGCTGCCGAACTACGAGTAAAGAAAGCTGGAATAGCACTCTCTTTTAATGAAGTTAAAACTAATGGATACGGGTTCTTACGCATAACCATATACGCCAATAAAGGATTAATGATCAATGCCACAACTAACATACAAGATACCAACACAAGAATTAAATGGGCATATTTAAGTAATTCACCAAATCCTGTTTCTGCAAGCGTTGAAGCGACTAAACCAAATACACCTAATGGCGCAAAACGAATAATAATTCTAACGATAAATGAAATAGCTACAGAAAGATCATTCATCATTGTTTTCGTGGTTTCACTTGAATGTCTTAATGCAATCCCAATACCAACACCCCAAATAATAAGACCGATATAGTTAGCGTTAACCAGCGCATTAATTGGATTGTCGATCATCTTGTAAAATAAAGTTTTTAATACTTCAATAACGCTACCAGGCGGTGTTAACTTAGTTTGATTAGCTGTATCACCTAAAGAGATATCAGAAGGAAAAATAAAACTGGCAACAGTTGCTAATAATGCCGCTAACATCATCCCTGCAAAATAAAGAGCCAATAGTTCTCCCATATTGGCCCGTTTACCATGTTGGTGATTAGATATTGAAGCAATAACTAAAATAAGTACCAAGATTGGGGCTACTGATTTCAAAGCATTAATAAAAAGTGATCCAATAAAGGACATATCTAATGCAACATCTTTTGAAATTGCCGCTAAAGCAATACCTAAGATTAACCCCAAAATAATTTGTGGTATTAATCCTACTTTGAAATAAAAACGAACCAATTTATTGGTTGAATGTGTCATAGTGCTTCCCTATGTATAAAATACAAAACGGCAACCTTATCATAAATTAAAACTAAAACTATAAAAAAATTAGCATGATAACTATTTTTTATATTACTTTGTTCAATTATTAAGTTTAATTATTATCCTGAATCTAGATAGGGGGTTAGAAGGAGTCGCCAATAACTATTATCATTCAATAAAAAATTTTGAGGAAAGGGGTTTTTGAGAATCATAAAACGAGAATAGCATTGGATAATTAATTCAAATTCGAGATGAATATTCGTGATTATATCGTTTAATTTATAAGTTAAGAGCTTAACAATAAGATTAGGGAAGTTAATATCAAAAATTTAAATTACATATTAATCGCCGATATAACTGTTTCGAAAAGGCAATACTAATAATCTTAATATAAAAAACAATATGTTTTACCAACTGCAAGAATCTAATAAAACATATTGTTATTATTAATTTATAAATTATTTTTAATACTAAATAATTTCAGCAATAGGATCATCAGCATTAACATACGTACCTTCGATATGAGAATGTTTCAAAATACCTTCACGATGAGCTATTACTTGAATTTCCATTTTCATTGCCTCGATAATTGCAATCATATCACCTTGTTCAACCTTTTGATTATCCTCAACCAACCATTTAAACAAATTGCCAGACACTGGAGCTGGAACAATTAAATCAAGATTTGTGTTAGTGGTTACAACTGATTGGGCTTCACTATTGGTCTGGCTGATAGATAATCCAGAAAATAGTTTCGCAGGCAAACCAAGCTTACAACGCTTACCATCAATTTCAATAAAGGTATGGGTCAATATATCTTCTTGCTGCGGAAGTTGCCTTTTTGCTGGTTCAAGTTCTGCTTTAAAATCCGTTTCAATCCAACGAGTATGCACATTAAACTGCTGGCAAAAATCAGGATGGTCTAGCACTTTTCGATCAAATGGTAGCACACTAGCAACTCCTTCAATGGTAAACTCAGCTAATGCACGACGAGCTCTTGCCAAAGCCTGTTGGCGATTATTACCAACAATAATAAGTTTAGCCATGAGTGAATCAAATGTAGCAGGGATCACTGACCCTGCATTAACGCCACTATCTAAGCGAACACCTGGGCCTGTCGGTATATCAAAATGAGTTATCGTTCCGGCCACAGGTAAAAAACCATTAGCAGCATCTTCTGCATTTATGCGAAATTCAATAGCATGCCCTCGCGGTTGAGGCATTTGTTTAATACTAACAGGTAATCCTTGCGCTATTCGTAACTGTTCAATAACGAGGTCAATTCCTGTTGTTTCTTCGGTCACTGGATGTTCAACTTGTAATCGAGTATTTACTTCTAGAAAAGACAGTTTACCATCCTGACTCAGTAAAAATTCAACGGTACCAACGCCAATATAATTTGCTTTAGCACAGATATCGATTGATGCTTTAACTATTTGTTTTTCTATTTTTTCATCTAAAAAAGGGGCTGGTGATTCTTCTATCAACTTTTGATTACGACGCTGTAAAGAACAATCACGAGTACCAACTACAACAACATTACCATGAGTATCAGCGATAACCTGTGCTTCAATATGTCGAGGATGATGTAAAAATTGCTCTAAGAAACATTCACCACGACCAAATGCTACCGTTGCTTCACGCACAGCTGAATCATAGAGTTCTTCTACTTCATCCATTTTCCAAGCAACTTTAAGTCCTCGGCCTCCTCCGCCAAATGCGGCTTTAATTGCAATTGGTAATCCATGCTTACGCGCAAATTCAACAACTTCTTTGGAATTTTGTACAGGCTTATCTGTACCGGTAACCAGTGGTGCCCCTACTTCGACAGCAAGTTGTCTCGCTTTTACTTTATCGCCCAAAATAGCTATTGTTTCAGGATTAGGACCAATCCAAATTAAACCAGCATCTTGCACCGCTTTGGCAAATTCAACTCGCTCAGACAAAAATCCATAACCGGGATGAACCATTGTCGCTCCTGATTTTTGCGCAATCGCAATAATCTTATCAATATTTAGATAGGTATCACTCGGTGTATTACCTGATAATCCATAAGCTTCATCAGCCATTTGCACATGCAGTGCATCCATATCAACATCGGCATAAATCGCTATCGATGTAAAATTCATATCTCGACAAGCACGAATAATCCGAACGGCAATTTCACCACGATTAGCAATCAATACTTTATGTGCAACTTGTTTATTAATTTCAGACATGATTAACATGGCTCCCTTCAAATTCTTTAAAAACTCCAATCGGATTAAATTTTATTTTGGCATTAACTGGAATTTGACCAGCCAAATCCAAATGATAATTACATACTGCTGCAATAACCGGATAACCGCCTGTTAGAGGATGATCATTTAAAAATAGTACCGGTTGACCATTAGCAGGAATTTGTATTGCCCCCATACAAGTGCCTTCACTTGGTAATTCTTGTTGTTTTTCACGCTCTAAAGGAATTTCACCTAAAAGACGTAAACCAATACGATTTGATGCAGGAGTCACTTGCCACAATTGTGAAGTTAATTGTTGTATAGCTTGTTGTGTAAACCAATCGGTACGAGGGCCAAACATTATATCCAATTCGACAACATCATCTTTACATGGATAAGAGATAGCGGGAGTTTCTTCTAAAGAAAGCGCGTTAAAAGTTTGACCATTCTTGATGGTCAATGTTTGACCAACTTTTAGCGGTCTCGGACCGACTTGCGCCAAAGTATCAAAAGAACAACTAGCTAAGATCGGCTGAACTTGCAAACCGCCACGCACAGCAACATAACTACGTACGCCATACTGTACGTTACCTAAATGAACAATATCACCTTCTTCTAACTGGATCGGTTGATACATATTAGCAAAATAGCTTTCACCGCTAATTGTAGTAACTTTAATCTCACATGACGCCCCTGTCACAGCAATTAACATAGCGCTATTAATACGAGCTTTAAAACCACCTTGAGTTATTTCCAAAACAGCTTCATTAGTTGGATTACCCAGTATACGATTGGCACTATGCAAAGCTGCTTTATCCATTGCACCTGATTCTGAAATACCTAATTCAGCTTGTCCTATGCGACCATTATCTTGTAATAAAGTTTGAATTCCAGTGGCTAATATCTCAATATCTTGCGATTGCTCTTGTTGTTCAACCGGCAAGGTTACTTTTTTCGATTGTGGTAAGCTATATTTAGTGACAGTTTTACTTGCATCAATAAAATTTACTCGTGTACCAGGTTTAAAGAGTGCCGGCTCGTCACGATAAATATCCCAGACTTTAACGTTGGTAACACCAATCAGTTGCCAACCTCCGGGGCTTGCTTGTGGATAAACACTACTAAATTCACCAGCTAGGGCTACAGAGCCAGCAGGAATACGTACCCGGGGAGATTGACGGCGAGGAACGTTAAGCTGAATATCCTTCGCTACCATATAAGCAAAACCAGGTGCAAATCCACAAAAAGCAACCTGATATTCATTACTTGTATGTCTAGAAATAACATCAGCAACGCTAATGCCTAAATATTCTGCTACAAAGCCTAAATCCTCACCATTATAACTAACTGGAATGGTAACTAATTCACCCGATCTTAATTGCCCTGAGGATACATCTAATTGAGCTATATATTGGGCTAATTTATTTCCATCCATAATAATGGAATTATATCGAACTAACACAGTCCGAGCGGCTGGTATTATTTCATTTATATTCCATACATCTTTTTTATATTGTAATGCATCAGTTAATGCCATCACTTGTTCTAGAGTCTCTAACTCGACAAGCAGAGCATCAATATTAACTGGTAAAAAACGCATTATACACCTCTAAACACCGCAAAAAAGATTGATTATAAGTAAATCTTTATTTGAAAATTACGGCAAATAATTGAATTATATTGTTGCAATATCTACTGCAAATTACTCATTAATAATATCGGTAAATGAAGCAATTTTAACGCCATTATTTTGTAATTGTTGGCTAACTCTTTGCGCCATCGTTAAAGCGCCCATACTATCACCATGAACACAAATTGATCCAGCATCAATCTCAACAAACTCGCCTTCAATTGATAGCAAACCGCCTTCATTAACAAGTTGTAACATACGATTGACAACAATATCTGGATCATGTAAGACTGCACCAGCCTCCTTACGAGAGACTAATGTACCATCGGTATGATACGCTCTATCAGCAAATGCCTCAGCAACAACTTTCAAGCCACTTTCTTTAGCCCAGCTGATTAATGGTGATCCAGCCAAAGCAACTAACACAAGATTAGGATTAATCAGTCGAATAGCATCAATCGTGGCCATTGCTTGGCGCTTATCATGCGCTATCGTGTTATATAAAGCACCATGCGGTTTAACATAACTAACTTTAGCATCAATAGATTTTGCTAAGCCAGTTAATGCGCCAATCTGATAAATAACATCAGCAATTAATTCTTCAGAACTAATATCCATATTTCGTCGGCCAAAACCAACTAAATCAGGATACCCAACATGAGCACCAATACTTACATTATTTAACTTGGCTGCTTTTAATGTTTTTAAAATCCCTTCTGGGGAACCAGCATGAAAGCCACAGGCAATATTGGCACTGCTAACAACTTTTAGCATTGCTTCATCATTACCCATTTGCCATTGACCAAAACTTTCGCCAAGATCACTGTTTAAATCAATAATCTTATTAGTAATCATGATGCCCTTCATTTTAAATAATTAAAAATAGTGAAAACAGACATTGCTCCCATATACCATGTGATAGCACAAACCAAAAGTCCTGACCACAATAGCCATCGAGGATAATGATAACCAGACATTAAATCAGCCCGTTTCCATCCTATGTAAACAAAGATAGTTAAACCAAGCGGTAATACTAAACCATTAAACCCACCAGCAAAAACCAGCAATGATACCGGAGCGGTACCCATAATTAAATAAATCGCCAATGAGGCAGCAATAAAAACAATAGTCGCAAATTGGCGTTGTTTTTCACTAATATTACGTTTAAAAGGTGTAATAAAAGTCATCGAAGTATAAGCCGCTCCGATAATACTCGTAATGGCTGCTGCCCATAGTATCAAACCAAAAATACGTAAACCTAATTCGCCTAAAGCCGCTTGGAATGCTTGTGATGCAGGATTAGCGGCATAACTTGAAATATCGATTGTTACGCCACTGGCTACTACACCTAAAATGGCTAGAAACAAAATATAACGCATTAAGCCTACAACCATAATCCCTTTTGTTGCTGCACCAGATACATAGTCTATATGTTCTACGCCAACCATACCTTTATCAAGTAAGCGATGAGCACCAGCATAGGAGATATAACCACCGACAGTACCACCAACAATAGTTGTAATTGAAGCAAAATCAATTTTTGATGGTATAACAGTCTCTTTTAAAGCCTCGCCGACAGGTGGATGAGAAGCAAAAACAACAAACAGCGTCAAAATGATCATTAACAAACCTAAACCAATCATTAGGCGATCAATAAAATTACTCGCTTTACGTGATGAAAATATATAAACCGCCATTAGAGCACTAATTGCCCCACCCCACTTAGGATCAAGGCCAACTAATGCATTTAAACCTAAACCGGCTCCAGCTATATTGCCTATATTAAAAACTAAACCACCAAATATAACTAATATTGCTAATATATAGCCACTAAAAGGTATCGTATTGTTAGCGATATCTGATGAGTTCATTTTTGTTAATGCAACTACTCGCCATATATTTTGCTGAACCACAAAATCTATAATGATAGAGGCCAAAATACCAAAACCAAAAGCAGTGCCAAGTGTCACGGTAAAAGTAGCTGTTTGAGTGATAAAACCAGGACCAATTGCCGAAGTTGCCATCAAAAAGATTGCACTAATCAGCGATGCTCGCCTATTTTTTACAAAAGCAACGGTACTGCTGCTATGATTTTCCATACGCATGTTCCTCTTTACTAAACTTCTCTATAATTATGATTAATCTGATATCAATATATGCAATTACTATGCCAATATTTCTAACATATTTCAAAAAACAATAGCAAATATAATTACTATTTTTTTAACAAAAAACTAATTAAAAAAAATTATAATGATTAATGATGTGCAAAGAATAAACCTATAGAGATAATTAAAATCATTTAATAATCATGCTATAACTTAATGAAGTTAGCAAAAAACTAAATAATAATTACTAATAATTTAAAAATAAATATTATATTTTTTTCAAAGATAGTTATTTTTATAATAATTTGTAAATTAATTTGAATCACCATTGCACTATAATTGGGCAACGAACGCAGTTGTCTCCCTACCTATAATCCATCTATCTTATTTTATACGCTTATCAAATGATTAAAGTTTATTCAAATAATAATCACTTTAATAACTCATAATAATTTACTTAATCCTAAAAAAATTTTGAGGAAAGGGGTTTTTTAAAGATAAACATAAAGGTAAATAGCTTGAAAAACTACTATAAAACAGGTTATTTGTTGACTGATGAGATAACATTTCCGCTTTACTTGATATTGAGATTAATAAATAATCATTCAAAAAGACAACCGTTAATATTTTCAGTTAATTCTAATGTTAGAGGTGCACATTATGAAAAGCACAAAATTAAATAATGGCATTGAAATGCCTATTCTAGGCTTTGGTGTTTATCAAATTGATGAAAAGCAGTGTCAGCAAGCGGTGTTGGATGCAATTGATGTTGGTTATCGTCTGATTGATACCGCAACGGCCTATCAAAATGAACGCCAAGTCGGAAATGCGATTAAAGTTAGTGGAATTGACCGAAAAGATCTGTTTATTACTACCAAACTTTGGTTAAATCGTGCTAGCTATGAAGGTGCTAAAATCCAATTTGAACAATCATTAAATTTACTACAACTAGATTATATTGATTTATATTTAATCCACCAACCTTTTGGTGATATTCATGGCGCTTGGCATGCGATGGAAGAACTTTATGAGCAAGGTAAAATCAGAGCAATTGGTGTTAGTAATTTTAGTCCGGATCGTTTAGCCGATTTAATGGCATTTAATAAAATAAAACCGGCCGTAAATCAAATTGAAGTTAACCCTTTTAATCAACAATTACAAGCAGCCCCTTGGATGCAAAGTAAGACTATTCAGCCGGAAGCATGGGCACCATTTGCTGAAGGAAAGAATGATATCTTCAATCATCCAATTTTAACCGCAATTGGCCAAAAATATAATAAGTCGGTAGGTCAAATTATTTTGCGTTGGTTAATTCAACGGCAAATTGTCAGTTTGGCTAAATCAGTTAGAAAAGAGCGTATGATGGAGAATTTTAATCTATTTGATTTTCAACTTTCAGATAAGGATATGATCGATATCACCGCGATTGATACTGCAACCAGTGCATTTTTTTCACATTGCGATCCGGCCATTGTAGAGTGGTTGACTCAACGTCGACCAAATATTTAGTTTTAAAAAATTTACTATATATAGAAAAATCTAAAAAAAGCCGATAGTTAACATACAATATCGGCTTTACAAATTTATTGTGATTTTTTTTTACATTTACCATTTAGCTCGTATGCCAACAGAAGCACTAATTGGAGCTTTCACTCTGGCATCGCCACCATGAGTCAATGTGTGACCAATTTCACTATATGCATTAATTTGATTATTAACTTCATAACTACCACCAATAGCTAATTCAGAACTGAAAGATTTAGCACCATTACTAAACTTAGTAGCAGCACTTTTACTAGCAAAAGTTACATGATCAGCACCACTTGGTGAATAGAAAAAGTTCAACCGTGCATAAGGGCGCCATAATTCATTATCAACTTTATAGTCACCTTCAAATCTAGCCCCAATACGCAATAGCAAAGCATTATTATCACTATGTTTTACTGTAGTTTTACCATTGATATGACTATCTTTTAAGTTTAACAACTGATGAATCACTTGTGCTTGAGGTTCGATTTTCCAATTACTATCGAATAACCCAAATGGTTTGCCCGTTTCAATGGATGCATTCAAACTATTTGCTTTTTGTTTGCTATTTTTATTACTATTTGGATTTACATCAGCTCGGTGACGAGCAGCTTGTAAAACCATATCTAAATACCCCCCATCGTTTTGCATATAAGTGCTATAAGCAGCCATAAAGTATGAATTAATACCATTGCTACCTACCCGTCCATATCTACCACTAGCAAAGCCATCAACACTTAAATTACCATGTAGATAACCGAAATATCCCCCAATTCGCCAATCGTCATTTTGCCAAATATCACTTCCCAATTGGAAACCTGAGTAGTTGCCTTTACTGTTTGCATTTGCTGTACCATTCTGTTTTACATTAATACGTTTAGTGATAATTCTTCCCCACCCTATTGATGAATCCAACAATGGCGCATTACCAATACGTTGATGTAAATTACTTTGCATAAGGTTATCTGCTAAACGAAGTTGTTCAGCTATTGCACCAAACATCGATACTTCTTTACGATAAGTTTTTATTCTGGCTGGTTTACCTGGTTTTTCTGGTTCAGGATCTATTGGTCTCGTAGGTTCAGTTGGGTCTATTGGTTTAATTGGAGTTGTAGGATCGACTGGATGTGTCGGTTCATTAGGATCTGTAGGGACAGTTGGATTATTAGGTAAGTAAGAACGCAAATACCAGTTATTATTTTGATTGTTAAGATCACCTTTATGTAAATAATATTCATATGCACCCACATCTAGATGCTCTTGTCGCATTTTAAAAGCATCATTACTACTTGATCCATCAACATGCACTAATTCAATACCATTTGTATTACTAGTATCAGCACCTAAACCATCAATATTATTAATCTCTATAAAAGTATTACCCGAAACATTACCCTGTACAAATAATCGATCAGTTGGACTATCACTATTTTGTACAACTGTGTCAAAGATTAACTTACCATCATCCCCAATATAATCACCGGTAATCGTTAAACGGTCACCGGCAAATTGATTATCGAGGGTAATCACACCACTATTATAAACACTACCACTAATATTAGATTGGTGCAGACCAGATTTAAGATCCACCATAGCACCTGAATTAATGGTTAATTTATCAGTATTTAAATCGCCAGTGAGTGTTAGTCTAGCAATACTACTAAGATTAATATTTTCCCAGCCAATAATAGCCACATCACCTATCGAACCATTAGAGGTTGATGAACCAATAAGATGAGTATTAAGGTTAAGGCTATCAACATCAGACGATCCATCTACGCGAAATAATTTATTGCCCCCATCAACGACTGTCAATTGTGATATATCTGCACCCTCATTGATAAATAAGGTATCATTGCCAGTACCCAATCTAATTTGACCACTAACTTTAGAACCATTATTAAGGTAAATAATTGAATCAGTTGTTTCATTTTTAATCGCAATACCACTAGCCGAGGATACATCAGCACCCTGATTTAAATTGATATAAGTTTTAAGACCTTCTTTACCAGAAGTATTAATACCTATACCCGTGATATTATTTTGGCTAACTACCTTTCCTGATATATCAAGTTCAGTCATACCTGTACCATTATTGGTCACCATAATACCGTTATCAAAACCACTGATGATGCCATTGGATTGTTTAACAAATAAATCTGTTGCGGTATCACCATTAGCGGCTAATATGCCTGAACCTTGATTAGCACTAATATCACCTTGAGCTATAACATTAGTTAACCCGCGTCCTTTATTGGTGAGATTAACGCCATTTATCTCTCCCTGAATATTACTATCCGCTTCTTGTTTAAAGGATAGACTACTAGTATTGGCATCATTAGCTACAATGATAGCATCTAATGTTTGGCTAATGATTTTACCTGCAACTTTAATATTCGTTGAACCTTGCCCATTGTTGGTAAGATTGACACTATTGAGCTTGCCATTAATCTCACTACCTCTATTTTGACTAAAAAGTAAGTTATACGTAGCAGACTCTGCAACAGCAAAAATAGCGTCACTATTATTACCTATGACTTTACCTGCGATACTAATTACCGTTGAGTTTTGACCACTATTGACTGCATATATTCCGTAGCGATTACCATTGATTTCACCTGCTGATTGGATAACAGTAAGATTTTTAGAGTTAGTACCATTTTTCACTGCTATACCATCACGTTGTTTACCGATAACGTTATCTGAAGTAGTAATATTGGTTAATCCTTGGCCATTATTTTCTATATTTATAGCATCTTGATTACCAGTAATATTACCTTTTAATTGATTGATTTTTAAATCCGTAGCACTATTATTGTTAATCACACGGATTGCATCATTCTGATCACCAGTTACATTGCCTGAAGTAGTGATCGCGGTGGTACTTTTGCCATTATTAGTGATATACATGCCGTATGACTCCCCTTGCATATTACCATCTAATTGTGACACCGTGATATCTTGGCTATTTTGATCATTGAGTAATGTAATGGCATTATATTGACTACCAATAATATCACCTGATGAAGTTACTGTTGTTTTACCTCTACCTTTATTAGTAATATTAATCCCATTAGCATTACCTTTAATCTGACCTGATGTCTGCATCACATTGACATCTTGGCTATGAATATCATTATTTACTAAGATCCCTTCATTCTCTTCGCCAATGACATCATCAAAAGTATTAACATATGTAGATCCATTACCATTATTATTAAAATTAATACCACTTTTTTTGCCATAGATACGGCCAGATGATTGTTTTGCAGTTAAATTTTGGCTGTTTGTTTGAGTTACAGCATAAATACCATTACCTTGATAGCCTAATACTTGTCCTGCAGTTGAAATCGTTGTAGACCCAGTCCCTTTATGTTCAATATTAATACCATCTTGTTTACCATTAATATTACCTGATGATTGGATAATTGTAAGATCTTTGGTATTAGTCTCATTAACAGCGACAATACCATAATTAGTTTCTCCGGTTATATTACCTGAGCTACCAATAATAGAAGATCCATTGCCACCATTGTGAATATTAATACCATTAGATTGACCCAAAATAGTCCCTGCCGATTGATTAACCGTCATGTCGTGGGTATTAGCTTGATTAATTGCATAAAGGCCATCATTTTGTTGTCCACTGATTTCACCATTAGTAGTAATTAAAGTTGAACCTGTCCCTTGGTTAGTCAAATTCATTCCATTAAGTGCACCTTTTATACTACCATCGGTTTGATTAACGTTTAGATCAGTTGTGTTGGCTCTACCCGTAACCTGTATACCATCTTTTTGTTGTCCTTCGATCGCTCCATGGCTTGAAATCGAAGTTATACCATTACCATTATTAACTATATTTATGCCGTATTCTTTACCCGTAATTTCACCTTTTAATTGATTAAAGGTTAATTTATTAGTATTGGCTTGATTAGTAATATTTACCCCATCTTTTTCATTACCAGTAACTGTGCCTGAAGTTGTGACAATAGTTGATCCATTGCCATTATTAACAGCATTAATACCGTTTAATTTACCATTAATAACCCCTGAATTTTGAGTTACCGATAAATCATGCGTATTGCTGCTATTATTGGCATTGATGCCATCATTTTGTTGACCAATAATATTAGCTGTAACCGTAATTGAGGTAGAACCGTTACCCTGATTATTAGCTTTGATACCATTAAGTCCACCAGTAATAGAGCCACCATTTTGTGAAATCAGTAAATCATCGGCATTTTGTCCATTAACGGCATTAATACCTTCATTTTCATCACCAACCACTTCTCCATAAGAAGTAATATTGGTTCTGCCTTTACCTCTATTATCAGCATTAATACCATTTTTTTTCCCATGAATATTACCTGCTGATTGAATTATTTTTAAACCTTGAGTATCACCATCGTTTACCGCCGAAATACCATCAAGTTCATCACCGATAACCGAGTCCGCAGTTGAAATTATTGTTATACCATGTCCATTATTTACGGCGTTAATTCCATTGGCTTGCCCATGAACATTGGCGCCAACAAGTTCGGTAATGTTAAGATCTTGAGTAGAAGTGCTATTTATAGTTCTTATTCCATCACCTTGTTTACCCGTGACATCACTAGAAATAGTAATACCGGTTGAACCATTACCATTATGGTTAATATTAATACCATTTTTGCCACCAATAATATCTCCAGCAGATTGATATAAAGTAATGTCACTAACACTATTATCGCCAGTATAGTTATAACCATCATCATCAGATTCAATATGATTGGATAGTGATATTTCTACTGGATTGTTAAAGTTAGTGGCGCCAAAAAGTGAGTTAATATAAGCATTGATTTGTTTATTAGATAATTGATTATTAGATAAATTTTTATTGGCAATCTCATTAGTAACTTTTCGGCTGCAATTATTAACGAGCAATGAATTATCACACTGAGCATAACTCATTGGAGTCATGACTAATATTAAACTGATAGCTGGTAATAAATTAAGTAAAAATAATCGACTTTTAGATTGTGCTTTTTCTGATGTAACGATGTAGGCTTGACGTTGTGCATTCCAAACTAACTTAAATACTTTATTCATTATTTCCTCTCCAAAATAAATCTATATTGGTAAAACAACATTTTTATTTGAAAAATCTAATAGAGAATTTTTAAGTAGTGCTATTAAGTGCATGGCAATTTGCTTATTACAGCTAACAAATCAATACAACTATGGAGCGGGCAAAATTTCGAATAAATAAAAAAAAACTTTATTTATCAATAACAATAAGACTAAATTAGTAAATAATTAAAAAAAGAAAAAGAAAAACTAAATTATGAATAATTTAAATTTTACAAAAAGAAAACTGACGGGAATAGAGTGCCATTTTTACCACATAGTAGGTAAATTGGCAATTAAAAGAATAAAATATATTAATGTGTCTAAAAAAGAAAATGAGTTTTATACGAATAAACTTTTTTAGTATTTACTAAATTATTCAATCTATTATACGCAACAGCCTTTTATCTGCTCGGTTCAGATAATATAAACTTAATTATTTAATAAGTTAGGTGAAATTTTAGCCACTTGCAATAACTTGAATTCGAAATCAATAACGCTACGTAAAAATCAAAATAGAAAATCAGGCAAAAGAAAACCCTTCACATCTAGTAAACTAAATCATGATTAATGGCCATTTATATTTAAAACTATCGTCTTTGATGGTTATTTTAATAATCTAAAAGGTCATTGAGATAAATTGTTGTAAACAATATATTAAGATATAATTTAGCCAATTTGCCGATGTAATAATAAACATTAAAGGATTTAGAAATGTCTAGTCAGGTCATACCTTATATTGATAGAGCAGTACAATTATTAAATAAAATCGGAATTATTATTAAACCACAAGCCGATGCCCCAATTTTAAAGTTATTGGATAATGTTGCAGAGATTGATAAAAATCGAGTTATAGCAATAGCACGAACTTTACAACAACAAAGTGCTTTTAACCAAGTAGTTCGTGAACAAATTGATGGCGTTGAAGTTTCACAACGTTATACCAAAATTGTTAATCATTTTGATAGTATCCGAACGGATATGGAAAAGATGCTAGGTTGGCTGGATGATGGTCGATTAGATTTTTTTGAAAAAATAAAAATAGGTTGGATGAAACTACAACGAGGTTCTATTCCTGATCGATTCAACCTTATAAAAAAGACATATTTACAAGTATCACAAGAAACTGGCAATCAAATTGAACGTGAACATATTATTCTAAATGCTTATCAAGACTTTCGATTTGGATTGAAACAAGCTCAAATCACTGCCGAAGAATTAGTTCAAATAGCAACTGCTCGTCTTGAAGAATGTAAAGATAAATTATCTTTAGCCATTAACGATGTGGATAATTTTAAAGAAGATGATCATGTGGCAAAAGCGCGTTTAGAGCTTATCCGAGATGAAGCATTACGTAATGTCCAACAAGAAGACAACCGTTATCAAATAATATTGGATTTAGCCAATAATTTAACCGTTTCTTATAATTCAGCAGAAGCCGTCTTTGCCCGTATACAACAAACAACTTCAGTGAAAGAAAGAGTTTATCAACAAAGTGTTAGCTTTTTTTCCACCAATGAAATTGTCTTTACTGCATTAAGTGCATCAATCACTTCCTTAACTGGTTTAAGCGAAAGTACTAAAACGTTAGAAGCGATGAAAGATGGCATGAATAAAGGTATTGAAAGCATTGCTTCTGCGGGTAATAAGCAATTAGAAGAAAGTTTACGTGCTGGATATAGCTCAACCATTAAAGCGGATTCGTTACGTGCTTTGGTCGATGCAATTGTCAATTATCAAGAATCAAGTCAGCAGTTAATTATCGAATTACGTAATGAATCAATTGATAATGCGAAAGAGATAGATCGTATTGTTGAAGACGGTAAACAACGCTTTAATAATATTATTTTAAAGGCTAATAATTAATGTCAAATATTAAGCTTAGTGACCAACTAGGTGCAATGGCAATCATTGACGAACTTTATCAAAAGCAACAATTATTACTTGAGCACCTTGATCATAACGCTTTGCGTACAAACTTAGCAGAAAATATAAAAAATTATTATCAAGCTAAGGGGCAAATTGTTAATGATGAAATCATTGAGAAGGGAATTAATCTTTGGTTTAACAAAAGATTACAATTTATTGCACCTAAACGTAGTTGGTTAATTCGTTTTTTTGCTTTTTGTTACATAAAAAGAAATATACTTTATCCTTTTATTGGGACGATCTTAGTTATTTTATTGTTGATCAACTTCAGCATATTAAAAAATATTCTTAAAATTTATGATAATATCGATACGACTTATAGTCATTTTTTATCTCAAAAAAATACCTTAAATGATCTTAACAATAAATTTTTGCAAATTGATAAACTTCCAGTTTACTTTGCACAAGTTCCTGTAAAAAAATTAAAAAAATCAATCACTCAATTACTCAATCAAGAGATTAATCTTCCTGTTACTGAATCAACACAGATTTCATCGCCAACGATTGAGATGAATCAGAAAACACTTAATAATCTGAAAGAACTTGATAACTCAATCGCTTCTTCTTTACCTGAGATCACCAGACAAATAACAGAATTAAGTGAATTACTTGAAAAGGATAAAAAATTGGCCAACTTAATTCAAAATGAAGAGTTTATAGTGGCAACTAAAAAATACCCTATTTTACAAATTTCTGTTGATAAAATTCTTGATAATCTTAATCAAGGACAACAAGATATTGATGTTAAACCAATAGAAACACTTTATCATTCCGTTGAGCGTGCTGAAGCTCTTGAAAATAAAATTTTATCTGATACTAAACAACTACAAACATTAAACGTACCTAACTCTGATATGAGTGAGGTTATTGCTTTACAAAATGCCTTAAGTTCTGATTTAAAAAATTTGAATTTTGAGCATGTCGAGCATTATCAAGAAATGATGGCTTATTATATTAAACTGGCACAAACCAATTTAACGTTAACCATTGTTGATCATCCAAATTATAAATCAGGAGTAGAACGTACTCATGACAATACTAACGGTAAATCTTGGTACTTGATTGTCAGACCAATGACAACCAATAACCATTCAGATTCATTATGGGTACAAAGTATTGAAACTGGAGAATCAAAATTGGTAAATACATTTGGTCAACAAGTCACTTTAGAAAAATATAACAGTGTTAAAGCTGATAAAATGCAAGATGGGCATATTGATAACAATAAACTCTGTGCTAAACCGAAAGGACGTTTAATTTTCAATTGTCCAAAATCAGTGAAATCAGGTAGGATTTTAGAGTGGTAAACCATGCAGACCAAAATAATTGAAAATAACATTTATGAACAAGCACAAGGGATTAAAGTCACTTTAGATACGGCTTATAAAGAAAGGCAAGATACCCTTGATAATATTCTCAATTTAAAGAATGAACAGGCTATTATTTATCAAAAAATTGCTGCCATCTATTTAAAAGAATCACCGGAAAATGGTGATTTTCAAGTCCAAAATATTATTAAGCAATTGCAAGGACTATATAGTGACTTAAATAGCAAGCTTATTAAATTAGAAAAACAAACTAGTCAATATCAACAGCAATTGACAAATACTCTTGCAAAGTTAGATGAACTTACCACCCAAAAGGTACTACAACTGGAAAGCGATCCTGATTACGTTTCATCGTTTAATCGTTTTACTATCGAACAAGAAAGTTTAGAAAAAGTAACCAAAGATTATGAAGCATGCCAAAAGGAGTTCTCAAAAAAATTAGCCGAGTACAGTAAAAATAGCTATTACAATTATTTAATCAAGAGAAACTATGGCGAAGATAATTATAAGGGTCGTTGGATTTTTAGACATCTGGATGAATCGCTAGCTGATTTTGTTCATTTCAATAAAAATTATAAAAACCAAAAAATACTTGAATCCTTAATGAAAGAATCGCAATTTAAATACGATAATCAGAAAAAATTATACGATTTGGCATTAAAACAAAAAAATAGCAAAGAACAACACGTTGAAAACAGTTTGAAGCTGCCGCAATTAAAAACTGAATTAGCAAAAATTGAACATGATTTAGCTAAAGCTGAGCGCCAAAAGCAAGAGGCTTATAATACATTAAATGACACACAATCAGGAGACAGCGTTCAGTTTAAAAATTTATCTTCAAAACTGGGTAAATTATTGCAAAATCAGTCACTTAAAAAACTTGAACAGCTAACCTTACAAACTAAATCCAAAGAAGATGATATATTACTTAAAAGAATTCCTGAATTAGGTAAACAAATAAAACAACTTGAACAACGTATTCCTCATTTTCAACAATCAATTGGCAAACTTGAAGATATTTTTATTCGCTTTAATCAAACATTGAATTTATTTAGGCAAAATAATATACCTAGTTCTTTTTATGAATATAAAATTTCTTCAAAAACACTTAATAACCTACTAAATAATTTAATAGAATATGGTGATTCTCCTGAAAAAATCGTTATGGAGCTTCTAGCTAGACGCGTGCTAAGAAATAATACAACTTCCTCAAGTACAGATAGTGGCTGGTCGATATCTAGTAGCTCAAGTTCATCATCTTCTAGGCGCTCAAGTAGCTCATCATCAAGCTGGTCATCCAGTAGTAGTCGAACTTCATCAAGTTCTTCAAGTTCTTCAAGCTCCTCATCCAGTGGGAATGGTTATTCATCGAGCTCTTCATCCGGTGGTGGGGGATATCGTACTACGGATAGTTTTTAGATAGAAAAAATTAGTTTTATTGAAGTAAGTTTTTTAATATTTCCTAAATTATTCGATTAAGTAGGTGCATTGAATGCAACCTACTTTTAACCCATTAAATCAGATAATGTAAATTTAATTACTTAATAAGTTAGAAGAAATTTTATTCGCTTGAAATAAAGTAAATTCTAAATCAACAAGATCATAAATACAAAACGGATCTAATTTCATAATATTTTTAACTTCTTCAAGTGAATCACTCATTACTACAATAATCGCACCTGTTTTATTCTCTAAAGGACCAGACGCGATAAACTTATTGTTGGCAAAATACTCATCTAAAAATTTATTATGTTCTTCAAATTTAGCTAACAATTCTTCCAAAGGTTTTTTAAACTTAAAAGTTACAATTATCATTATATATTCCTTATATATTTTAAATTATTTAGGTAAATCTTTAGCTAAATTTTTCAGAACTAAAAAGTTTGGCTTATTATGATCTTTAATCATAAAAAATTAACGATGTTTAATTGTGCAATCAAAAAATCAATCCGGATTTACTAGTAAATTCATTTTTTAGCTTTAAGATTTTTCAATAATCTATTAACTATCAATGGATGTAGTACAGACACTGGTGCCATATATAACTTGCCGATAAAATTATGATTTTTGACTGACGTAATTACATATAATTTATTTTGTTTATCATTATCTTCAATTAAACAAAGATGTAAACAAACATCTAGATGATGATCTCTAATGATTAAAGTTAATTTATTTTTTTCTAACTCCATCACGTTAAAAAAATGCACTATATCACCAATATTAGGTATATTTTCACTTAACTGTTCAAAACCTTTTATTGTTCTAATTCCTACAATTCTGCCTATAAAATCTCTCATCTGAAACAATATTTTAAGCCATTTAGGTTGAGATTGAGTCATTATTCTATAAGAATCATAAGCAGAAATATCACAAGGAATAGAGGCTGTTTGATAACTTAAATAATCAATATCTTCCGCAATTAAAGTTACCTGATGGTTTAATAAACTATTTAATTTATTAATAATATTTGTTTTCTTAGCATCCATCACTAACTCAATTGGCAAGTAAATAAAATTATTAGCTAATTTTGCAGTAAGATTATACATTTATCAATCAATAACATATAAATAGTTATTACTTGCAGTTTTATTTAATTTTAGTTATTTTTCTACCAAAAACCCGTTGAGGTATTAACGGAATTTAATGGCGCAACACGGCCATTTTTTTATTATATCCGTATGCCAAATACCTACCGCTGAATGTAAGGTTATTTGTTGATAGTTTAATAGAATATATGAGCATAACAAAATAAGGTTATATATAATTAAATAAAAAAACTATTCGACTCTATAGTAGAAATATAACCGGTTCATAGTTGGGACTTACTTCTTTTAAATTGTGTAGTCGATACCAAACTTCTGATCTCAATAAGAGTAGATAAGACGATAAAATAGATAGGTATAAAGAAACAATAAAAAGATTGTCATTAGTCTATAATTTCAGAATTTTCTAATTTATAAATGATAATTCGAATTTGAATATTTTTCACTTTGGAATGAGTTTGGAGCGGGAAACGAGGTTCGAACTCGCGACCTCAACCTTGGCAAGGTTGCGCTCTACCAACTGAGCTATTCCCGCATATTGATTGCTTCGAAAGAAGTGGTGAGCATTATACAAAAATATTAGTCTATGGCAACCTTTTTTAACCGTTATTTTTTATTCTTCCAGCTAAGTGTTTCAAAAACACCAAAAATAAAAAGTCTAAGTGCTCTAAATTTATCCTGCTGCTTTTCCTGGTTGGTCATCGTTGATTGTAATAGCCAAGCTTGTAAGCCATGAGTTATAACAAATGCGGCCAATCCAAAGTAAGCGACAATATTGGCTGGTTTTGGAAATGGATGAACTAAGTTAAATAATAAAAATAACCATATAAATGAATAGATTGATTTGCCCAAAAGTATAAACATTATTTTTCTTCTCGTATAAATAAATAACTATGAACTTGGCCGGAGGTTTTTTCCCGATGTAAATACCAATTTGATGGGATATAACTAGTTAGATCATGATTTGTTTCAGACTCGATGTAAATATAAGCTGATGAAGTAAGCCAATGATTATTTTCAAGAAGTTGTACTGTCTTTTCAATCAATGATTGATGAAAAGGCGGATCGATAAAAACAACATCAAATTGTTTTTGCGCAGGTTTATCTAACCATTGAAAAGTATCGGTTGCATAAATATCAATATTATCACCTGCAATGAGTTGTTTATTTTTTTTCAACTGATTAGCTGTTTGCTTGTCTTTCTCTAATAATGTGACTGATTGAGCTCCACGTGATGCAGCTTCAAAACCTAATGATCCACTACCAGAAAAACAATCTAAACAATTGCTATTTTGTATAATTGGCATTAACCAATTAAACAAAGTTTCTTTTACCCTATCTGTGGTTGGACGCAGGCCTTGTTTATCAAGAACTGATAATTTTCTACCGCGCCATTTACCACCAATAATTCTTATTGAACCATTCATATAATAACCTTACTTAGAATAGTTCTTGAGTATTGCCTTGTGAATCCGTCACACTAGTACCAACTTCTTGTGATCCATATGTAGTTGGCTCTGTTCCTTTAATAAAGTATTCTGACATTGTTCTTGCACCAGAACCTGGTAACATTCCTGTTCGTTGATCAATTGTCACTGAAATCACATTATCTGGTTTTACATCTTGTTTTTCTGGCACATCTTCAAGAGCAACTTTCATATAGTCAACCCAGACTGGGTTAGCTGTAACTGCACCAGCTTCGGCACGGAAAGTCCGCCCTAAAGCACGACGGTGATCATCAAAGCCCATCCAAACCGATGTGACAATATTGCCACCAAATCCAGAAAACCAGACATCTTTCGATTGGTTAGTGGTACCAGTTTTACCACCAACATCTTTTCGACCTAAGGCTTTTACACGCCATGCTGTACCTTGCCAATCCGAACCACCAAAAACAATGGTACGTAATCCATCTTTCATAATATAAGCAATACCGCTATCAACCGTGTGTGGCGCATATTTAGGTGTTACATCAACGGTTTTGTTATCATTATTAATATCAGGTAGGATTAGATTATCTTCTGACTTAAGATTTGCCTCTTCTGGCTCTTCATTACCTATTTCATTCGATTCATTTTCAACGTTATCTAGCGATACAGAAACTGAATCAAATTTAACAACCTCATCGTTACAATTATGACAAGCAATTAATGGTTGGTGTTGATAAATCACACCACTGTCATTGTCGTGTTCAATTTTTTCAATTAAATATGGCGTAATTAAATAGCCACCGTTCACGATTACTGAATATGCCCTAGCAACTTGTAAAGGTGTAAATGATGCAGAACCTAAGGCCAACGATTCATTATGAGAAATATTTTCTTTCGGGAATCCGAAACGTTCTAAATAGGTTGCCGCATAGTCAATACCTATAGCACGTAAAGCCCTTACCATCATCACGTTTTTAGACATTCCTAAACCGATTCGCATTCTTAAAGGCCCTGCATAGTTAGGAGGTGAATTTTTTGGACGCCATGTTACACTTCCAGTAGTCCGCACAATAGGTGCATCATTAAGTAGCGTTGCCATGGTTAAGCCCTGTTCTAAAGTTGCTGTATAAATAAATGGTTTTATATTAGAACCTAACTGACGTAATGCTTGTGTTGCACGATTAAATTTACTTAAATTGAAATCATAACCACCAACAATTGCCTTAATAGCCCCATTATCCGAATCAAGAGAAACCAATGCGGCATTAACAGCTGGTATTTGCGCTAAGCCCCAATTATCACCAGATTTTTTTACCCAAATTAGTTGACCTGCTTTTAACGTATCATTAACTTTTCTTGGCAAAGCACCTTGTTGATTATCATTAATAAATTTTCTTGCCCATTTCATATCTTGGTAAGCAATAGTAATATTACTTTTGTCAGATAATACAGCTGTTGCTTCCTTATCATTCGATTCTAATACCACTGCTGGGCACATACCGCTATAGCAAATATATTTGTGTAAGGCTTCTTGGATTTGCTCTTCGTTTAATGCTGGCTCATTATTTTCCCATAAGACTTTTTCGGGGCCTCGATAGCCATGTCGCATATCATAATCAATAATATGTTTTTGAACTGCTTCAGTTGCTGCAACTTGATCAGTTTTAGAGATGGTTGTATAAACTTTATAACCGTCAGTATAGGCATTTTCACCAAATTTATCGTACATAAATTGTCTTGCCATTTCGGCAACATATGGTGCAGAAAATTCAATATTTGGCGTATGGTAACTTGCATTTAAAGGTTTCTTAATTGCTTCATCATATTCAGCTTGAGTAATATAAGATTGGTCTAACATTCGTCCCAAGACCCAGTTACGTCTAATTAACGCCTTATCTGGATGAGAAATCGGATTAAACGCTGAAGGAGCATTTGGTAAGCCAGCAAGTAACGCGGCTTCATCTACGGTTAACTGATCAGGTGTTTTACCAAAAAAGGTAAATGATGCGGCAGCAATACCATATGCTCGCGATCCAAAATTGATCATATTAAGATATAACGCCATTATCTCGTCTTTAGATAATTCTTGCTCCATACGAATAGCAATAATCATCTCTTTTACTTTACGAGATATGCTTTTTTCCGGTGTTAAGAAAAAGTTTTTAGCAACTTGTTGAGTAATAGTACTACCACCTTGTGAAAAGCCTTTTTGTTTTAATCCTACATACATTGCTCGCACAATACCAATTGGGTCAATCCCAAAATGTTCATGAAAACGAGCATCTTCGGTAGCAATAACAGCATTTACGACAATTGGTGGAATTTCATCATATTTTAATGGTATTCGTCGACGTTCACCAAAGACAGCAATCAATTCACCATCTTTACTTAGCACTTGCATAGGTGTTTGTAATCTAACATCTTTTAATGTTGCAACATCCGGTAAATCTTTTGAATAATAGCTATAACCAGCTATACCTATAATTAAGCCACAAAGAAATAAACCTATAAAAAGTTTAAGACAAAATTTTAATATTTTTAGTATTATCACAAATCATTCCTATCCAATTGATTTTTTGATCAAAAAAAGATAATAAAACTGTTGTTATATTTATTATATCAAATCATTTTTAACCGACGAGTATACTACTTACTCGATAAGACTCAAAATAAAAAGCAGTAATTATCTATATTTCAAATAATATTTGAATCAGATGTTTAACCATTAACTCTTTTAATTTAAATGAGAAATTTAGCTTAAAATTAATTGCAATTCTTATATTTCGTTACTAATACGTTGATTAATAAATTACCATCAATACATGATAGAACAGTGCCAAAATTGTGAAAAAATTGTCGATTTTAACTGTATTGCCAGTAAATTATTCAAGGATTTTACGTATTATCTCACAATATTTTTATATTTTTAAATAAAACAAATAAATTGATTAAATAATTGTGTTTTACATCTAATTAAAGAGTAACAATATGTGGAGCACAAACCTTACTCCATCTTTTTTACAATTATTAGGTTCTTGCTGTTTTTATTTAATTTTAATAATCATCAGCTTAATTCAGTTTGCCAATACATATCTAAATTGTTATACCTATATTTTAATTTTAGTTTTAATCGTTGAATGGTGGCGTAGTGTCAATTATTTCAGAACTATTAAAGGTGAACTGGCATTATTTGATTATATACACCAAATTTATTGGCATAAACAACGTTGGCATTTAATGCGAAAACCACTTCTTTTACGTTATGTGGTAATTTTAAATCTAAAATCATGTCGCGATGGCAAAAGAAGAGTACTGTTTTTAATGATCGATAACCTTACGCCTAATGATTGGCGAACATTACACTATCATTTAAAACAAATTGATTTATCATAATGAAAATGAATTTAATGGAGAATTATTCAGATCAATTTATTAATGTGATTTTTTAATCCAATATTCAAATGGTACTGATTCAATTTGCGCGTTAACTAATTGATGGTCCATATGCCGACAAAAGCTAGGAATATCACGAGTTGTAGCCAAATCATCAGCTATAACATGTAGAATTTGGCCAACAGCTAATTCTCTAATCGCTTTACGAACTAACATAATGGGTTCTGGGCAACGCAGGCCCAGAGTATTAAGATCTTTATCAACAATCATATTTATGGTTAATATAACTATTCAAATTAAAGTAAAAGATTAGCTAAATAGTGAGGTACAGCATCATCAGCATTAGAGCCAATTACTTCAAGTTCAGGAAGTAACGACTTAAGTTCAGGGCTCGCATCTTTCATAATACAGCCCTTCCCGGCCATTTTTAACATTTCATAATCATTCATACCATCACCAAAGGCAATACTGTCTTTAAGTTGATAACCTAAGCTTTCAACCACTAACTTTAATGCACTACCTTTAGTTACATTTTCCGCCATTACTTCAAGACAGTTTGCTGTGGAAAAAGCAATACTAACTTTTTTACCAAATTGTTGTTCAATTTTGTGTTTTAGTTCGACTAAGTGATGGTTATGTGCAACATCAGAAGTGGTAAAATAAATTTTGGCAATATCATCAGTAGCAAAGTTACGCGGGTCGAAGAATTGATATTTAAATTTTGTATCAGTGAAAAAACTAAGCGAATATGCATCTGGTTTATTAATTAACCAATCATCACCACGATAAACATGTGTATAAATATATGGACTGTCCTGACAAATTTGTGCTAATTCACAAGCTATATTAGCTTCAAAACTGCGACTAAAAACTAAATTACCACGACTATCATGAACTCTGGCGCCGTTTGCGGTTATCATAAAAGCATCGATTTCCATATTTTCGCGCATTTGGCCAACATCGATATGGTGTCGACCAGTAGCAAAGGCAAAGTGAATTCCCATTTGACGTAAAGCTTGAAGAATTTTTTTAGTAAATGGCGATAAGCTATGCTCAGTATTTAACAAAGTACCATCTAAATCAGAAGCGACAAAATGAAACATGATATTCTCAACTTTTATAATAAATTGTAATTTTAGCGACTATATTTTGCTGTGAGTTAATATGCTCAAAACAAAGTAACAAAATAAGATTGAGTATGATACAACTCCATGACTATTTACTCAACTAATTGCGGCGTAATAAAGATAACTAATTCTCTTTTTTGTTGTTTTTTTGCTTTATTTTTAAAAGCATTACCAATAATGGGTACATTGCTAATGCCTGGAACGCTATTTTTACTAACATTATTAATTTGTTGGAAAATTCCACCTAATACAACAGTTTCGCCACTTTTAATTTTGACTTGCGTTCTAATTTCCTGTGTTTCAATAGCTAGCGCTTCGCCTCCATCACGTCGCTTTATTGAACGACCAGCCGTATTTTGTGTGATATATAAATCTAATATCATTTGATCGTTAGCAATAATTTTCGGGGTAACTTCTAAACCTAATACAGCTTGTTTAAATTCGATGGATGTTGATCCATTACCACCATTTGAAACTTCGTAAGGGATTTCTGTGCCTTGTTTTATCGAAGCCATATTTTGATTTGCCGTTAACAAATTCGGACTTGCTATAATTTCTAACTGGTTTTCTGATTCTAGTGCCGAAAGTTCAAGATTTAACAAACTACCTGAAAGTTTTGCTAAATTGAAGCCAACCGAAGATGCTGCATTGGTGACACCAAAGTCAACATCAAACTTACTCAATACTTGTGATGAGTGCCCCGTATATCCCCATTTTATGCCTAACTCATTCATACTTTGCTTATTCATTGTGACAATATGAGCCGAAATATGTACTTGAGGAATTGGCTGATCCAAACTTTTAACTAATTTTTTAATGTTAGAAAATTGTTTAGACATATCGGTAATAATAATTGAGTTAGTTCTTTTATCGATAATCGCTTTACCTCGCTCAGATAATAATCCTTGTGATTGAATAGTTTCAACTAGATTACTAAGGTCAGCATGATTAACTGGAATAGTTAGTAAAGTTAGAGGCTCATTTAACTGCAGTTCTTTTTGTTCTAGTAATTTTTTTTGAAGCAACTCCTCTGGATCATCAGCTTTTGATATAAATAAGATATTATCGTCAATTTCAGCGCGTAAATTTGCAGAATTTAAAACAACTGCTAATGCTTTTTGCCATGTAACATTTTGTAGTTTAATGGTTTGTTTCGTTGACAAATCATCGACCATGACTAAGTTCATTTGTTTATTGTCAGCAAGTGCTTGCAAAATTATGGCAATGTCTGTTTGATAAAAATTTATAGAAACTAGATCGTCCGATTCAGCACTTGATAAAGTTTTAGGATTTGCCCAACATGACATAGAAAAAAGAATAGCTAAAATAATAATATTTAAATATTTTTTTGCTAATTTTTTTAATATTTGACTAATTTTAAACATTAATTATAACCTTAAACTTGAATAGTCACTTATTTTGTCAACGGCATTGTCCATAACACATTATGATTGCAATAGTTAGGTAAACTTGCTTGCCATAAAAGTTTATCGTCTAAGACAGCACTTATAGTCCATGGAAACAAAATATGCGGTATAGTATTATCAGTAATCGCTAACCAATTATTTTCAGAAAAAAGCCATAATTGTTGGTAATGGTTCTCTCTGCGTTGGATATAACCTTTATATTGCCAAACTTGAATCTGTTTATTAAGAATATCTGTCTGCTCCTGACAACTAAAATTAATAGTTTGTAAAAAAGGATCCCTTGTTAAATGAATATCTGCATTAACATTAAAACAACAAATCATTAATAAAAAAGAACTGATAATAAGATAATGATTCATTTAATATCCCTTTTAATCAATATGCTAAATTTAATTAGTAAATAAGTATCTTGTTTATCAATAATAAAATTCTGAAAATCTAAATAATAAAAATTGTCATTTAATTCACTAATAAATTGCATAAAATTAATAAACTGCCCTTGTAGCTCAATATGCCAATAACTTGACGATTCATTTTTCTCATATTTAAAGGAAGTTAAGTGCAATTGATTACGTTTGATTGCTTTAGCAAACTCAAGTTCTGTTAGTAAAGTTAGCGAACTATTTTTAGCAGATTGATAACGTTCAATTTTTGATTGAAGTAATTTAATTGTCGTTTTCTTTTCTTCATATATTGTAATTTGCATCTCAGTTTGTTGTTTTAATTCTTGAATAAAAAACTGATAACAGATAAAAAACACAATTGAAGGTAACAAAAGGCTGATTAAATATTGTTGCCAAATAGGTCTATAAAAAAAATCATTATTCATTTAATTCAATATCCATTTGAAATAACAAACTGTCTCCAATATTTTCAATATTTTTCACCTGGCTACTATTTACCTCATGACTGGATAAAAGTTGCTGATTAAAATTAATAATATCTACATAATTAATACTTTGACCGGTAATTTTTATCTTTTGTGCTTCATATTCATACAATCTTAACCAAATTGTCTCCGGCAGAATTTCTGCAAACATTTGTAGCGATTGTTGAATCTGTTTTTGACTTGGTGAAGGATTAGGAATAAAACTTGCTAATTGAGCAGACAATTGCTGTTCTAGCGCTTGTTGTGTTGATAGCCGTTTCGAATATTGAGTAAATGTAGTTTGGCTATCAAGTAAAAGATAAAAGAAGAAACAACTCAATAAACCAATAAAGCTAACCATGAAAAGTAGTAATTGAAACTGATGCTGCCTTGCTTTTTGCTGGCGCCAGGGTAAAAAATTAAATCTTATATTTTCAAACTTACTATTAATAGAAAGCAAAGTTAAACCATGTTTTTTGGATAAATCTATCCAATAATTGGCTGTATCACTCTCACAAATAGCAATCATAATAGTTTTCGGATGGTCTGCTAATGACACAAAGTCGAAAAACATATTGTTTGCCGGTAACTGAAATTGTTTACTGATTATTGATTTTACATATAAAGTTAATTCTGCTGAATTTAACTTCACCTCAGGATAAGCCGTTTTCTGAAACTGAACGTAACTTTGGCCTAAATTCAGTGCTATTGCGGTTAATTTTGGCTGCTGTTTTTTTAAATTTTGTATCAGTTGCTCAATATCAGTCGAATTTTGATAAGGAATATCAGCTAAATTTTTATTATTAGAATGTTCGTTAAGGGCTTTAATAGTTACCACTTGATAGCTTAATATTTCTGGTTCGATTGTAATAACAGCACATTTTTTATTAAAAAACATCATATGAATCTTAAATAATGTTGATTGGTGATATCAAAAATCATAATCATAATTAACTGGAGATAAGCCAACAATATGCATATTTGCGAAGTATCATCCAAAAAATGTCTAAAATTAAACCGAACAGGGTTAATTTTAAGGAAATTTAAAAAAAAAGGTTGACTGAAATAAGACGTGCCTTATAATGCACATCCACACGGTAAGGGTGATTAGCTCAGTTGGGAGAGCACCTCCCTTACAAGGAGGGGGTCACTGGTTCGAACCCGGTATCACCCACCAATTCTTACCGTGATGTTTTAGAAATAAAACACTTGGGGTGATTAGCTCAGTTGGGAGAGCACCTCCCTTACAAGGAGGGGGTCACTGGTTCGAACCCGGTATCACCCACCACTTTTACTTTCTTAATGGGTTGTTAGCTCAGTCGGTAGAGCAGCGGACTTTTAATCCGTTTGTCGAGCGTTCGAATCGCTCACGACCCACCATTTTTTTCTCTTTCACCTATTCCACTACAGATAAATTACTTAGCGATGAGAACGCTAGCGTTCGACAAATTCGTCTGGAACGAATTTGAACAACACAAAGTGTTGGCCCTGAAAGGGTGAGGCACACGATGTGCCGAATAATCAGGCTCACGACCCACCACTTTTTTTCTCTTTCACCTATTCCATTACAGATAAATTACTTAGCGATGAGAACGCTGCGTTCGACAAATTCGTCTGGAACGAATTTGAACAACACAAAGTGTTGGCCCTGAAAGGGTGAGGCACATGATGTGCCGAATAATCTAGCTCACGACCCAACATTTTACTAACCAAAAGAAAACTATTGATACTTTTGTAAACTTGCTTATAAAATAGCTAAATTACATAACGACAATAGATTTATCTATAACGAATAAATTCGCTACAGTCCTTTTACAGTAATAAAATTACTGGGTATATAATGAAAAAATTAATTCTAATCCTATTATTAGGTTTGTTCACTTATAGTTCGGCTTTTGCTGATGAACAACCTGAATTAAATTTTGAAAGTGAATATCAAAAAGCTACAGAACAAAATGATCCTGAGGCTCAATATCATGTTGGAATAATGTATTTTAATGGTTATACAGTTAAAAAACGGATATTTAAAGGTATTGAACAAGGGGCAATTAATGAGCCCGAACAAAAAACTGAACCGGATTATAGCAAAGCAAAAGAATGGTTTGAAAAAGCTGCTAAACAAGGACATATCGGCGCTCAGCATAGTTTAGCTATGTTGTATTATAACGGACAAGGTACTAAACAAAATTATCTAAAGGGTATTGAATGGGATACTAAAGCAGCGCAAAAAGGGGATCCTGTAGCACAATATACTTTAGCAACTATGTATTATAAAGGCACCGGTGTTAAACAGAATTATTTTAAAGCAAAACAATGGTTTGCTAAAGCCGCAGAACAAAACTATTTAGATTCTAAAGACCATTTATTAGTAGTTTCCAAAAAAGTTCAAGCAATTATCAAGAAAAATAATCAAGCAAAAAAACAAAAAACTAGCAGTGTTGATTGTGGATGTAGTTAATGTTGAAAAAATTATCATATTTTTCAATTTATTGCTTATTTATAGTTAAAAACTCTACTGAAAATAATAATTGTGCTATTGCCTTAACTTAATTCAATAGCACAAAATAGACGACTTAAAGCGTTAAACCATACCCTAATGGATATAATGCCTGCATGTCGTTTGCTAAATCAGAAGATTGTTTTATAACACTATTCATTGAGTCTGGTAATGCAAATGGTAATTTAGCGCTGAATGGTTTACTATCCAATAAACGTTTAAATAACACAACATCATTTACACCAAAATTTGCAACCACTGCATTTGCTATTTGTTTTACTGGAGTTAAAACTGCAGGTCTATCTAAATAAACAGTGACTACAACGGGATGTTTTTTACTTGCTTCATTAATAAATTTTATATCTTTATCATCAGCAGTATATTCTAGTGAACCTTCATGATATCTTGCACCAAAGAAGTAATTTTTATGTTTTTGTTCATAAGGCGCATTAACTCTAGCAACAACTACATCAGCTTGATCTAATTTATCAACAATAGTTATTTTACCTTTTAAGGTATTTTTAGCATCTTCAGCAAAACCATATAAATAGACTTTACTACTGGATTTCAATGGCAGAATCTTATCTTTATTTTCTAATAACACCAATGAATCAAATTGCGCTTTATCTGCAACTTTTTGGAAATCTTGATTACCAACAAAACGGCTTGCTTCAGTAGGATCAACATAAGGATTTTCAAATTGTCCTAAAGCAAATTTTTGCGTCAAAATTGCTAAAACTGCACTATCAATAGTTTTTTCATCCAGTTTATTGTTTTTTACAGCTGACACAATAACAGAGCTATCACTCACTCCACCAAATTGTTGAACACCGGCTTGAATAGCTTTAATAAAACGTTGCTCAACAGTGAGATCTTCTACTCCCCATGGCATTCCTTCCGCTTTAGGGGCTATATCAGGTGGGTTACCGTTGATACAAACTTCATTACAATCTTTTGTAATATTCCAATCACTAATAATCACCCCTTTAAATTGATAAGTATCTCGTAATAGATCTTTCAATAAATAGCGATTAAAACCTCCGCCGACAGGTTCAATTTTATGATCATTTAATTGGGCATTTTTTAAAATAGAATAAGTCGGCATAATTGCAGCCACATTGACCTCAAATGCTCCAGTGAATGGTATGATATGTTGTTCTAAACTGTTTTTATGAGTATAGAGTGCATATTTACCATAAGAGTTATGGCTATCTAACCCATTTTCTGCAGCGCCATAACCAACCCAATGTTTAACGACGGCAGCCACACTTTGTGAATTTAAGCCAAGTTTGCCATTTTGCATACCTGAAATATAACCACGCACCATACTTTTACTTAGCATTGGATCTTCCCCAAATGTACCTTCAAAACGAGACCAACGTGGCTCAGTTCCTAAATCTGCCATAGGAGATAAAGCCTGAGTTACCCCTAGTGAACGATATTCTTGTCGAATAATGTTTCCATACTCATTTATAATTGACTCATTACCAATCGCCGCCATACCTAAGGTTCCTGGCCATTGGCTAAATCCAGCGTTACTCGTTACTTTATTGCCATAATAGAAAGTGTTTCGCGGATCAACACTAATGGTCAGAGGAATAGCCAGACGAGAGGACTCTGCAATTTGTTGTAATTGATTATTTTGCTCAGCAAAATCTTTTGGATTCACCTCTAAGCGAGTAATTAAACTATTTACCTTATCATCAAGCACTAACTGTTTAATTTCTTCTAAATTATACTTATCTCCATGACCAAGCTCATCGCCTAAACTTTTGGCATTACCATGCATCATCAGCCCTGCTTTTTCTTCTAACGACAATTTGCTAAGTAGATCTTTAGCACGAACTTCAGGCGATAAACGCCAATCTTCAAAAGGAGACAATTTGCCATCTTTATCAAAGTCTTTAAATTCTAGATTATCAATTACAATTTTCTTTAATTGATGGCTTTTAATCTCAACCTGCTCAATAGCAACAGCTTGACCAACAGCCAAAGCCGCACTAACCAATAATGCTAATTTCACTCGTTTATTTGTCATAAGAACCCCTTGTCTATTTACTCAGTATCCAATTAATTTTGCATACCCGCTAAAACTGATATTTCATAGTTATTAATATATTTGGCTTTCTTAAAGCAAAAAAACCTAAACACCTTATTGAGTAAGATGTTTAGGTTTTGCCTGAATAGTTATGTAATTATGTAAACTAAACAGTAACAATCCAAATTTATAAATTAGCATAATATTAAAAACTTACTTTTGTCATAAACAAAAAATATTATAATTGTGATAAATATCACGTTATTATTAGATTAACTAAACATATTCCAGTTATACATTGATAATGATAAAAATTTTTAATGCCAATTAACTAAATAATGCTACATATATGAATATATTTAGTAACAATAGATTTTAAATTTCATAGACAATTAAGGTAAAATTATGACCCGATTAATAGTAATGATTAGCTTATTTTTATTTGCAATAAATACCAGCTTTGCAGTTGAAAATATTGAGGCTTTTTTTGATGAGCAATATAAAAAAGCAACGCAGCAAAATGATGCTGAAGCTCAATTCTATTTAGGCCGCATGTATCTAAAGGGTGAAGGAGTTAAACAAGATTTTACCAAGGCAAAGGAATGGTTTGAAAAAGCAACCGAACAACATCATATGAGTGCACAAGCAGTTTTGGGTTCAATGTACTTTTTTGGTAATGGAATTGATAAAAATAAACAAAAAGGTAAAGAACTGATTGAAGAATCAGCATTAAGTGGAGATCCCATCGGTCAATTTTACTTTGGTGTTCTATATGAAGAAGCCGAACCCCAAAAGACATACAAAGGAATTGAAAAAAATATAGATGATAGTGGATTTTATCAAGACTTTGTCAAAGCTAGAGAATGGTATGAAAAAGCCGCACAACAAGGAAATATGCAAGCAACTTATAATTTAGGCGTTCTTTATGCAAATGGTCGTGGTGTTGAAAAAGATGAATTTAAAGCAAGAAAATATTATGAAATAGCTGCAAAAGGTGGTGATTCTCATGCAAAGCATAATTTAGCTATAATGTACTACAATGGTGAGGGAGGACTAACCAAAGATTTGGCTAAAGGTGTAAAATTGGATATCGAAGCTGCCAAACAAGGGTCACCATTAGCACAATACAATTTAGGCTTATTTTTCTATGAAGGTACTTATTTTAAGCAAGACTATACCAAAGCCAGAAAATCATTTGAGTTTGCAGCCGCTCAAAACGAAGCAGGATCCCAATACGTGTTAGCAATTATCTATGAACAAGGGCTGGGAGTTGATAAAGATCCAGAACGAGCCAGACATTATTATTATCTAGCTTGTCAAAATGGCTATGAAGAAAGTTGTACTCATGCTAACTCTAATTAATTTTCAAGTTGAGTGTTGTGGGGAAATTAACAACATTCAACTGCCATAAATAACATAAAAAATAAGTCGGTAAGCAATATAGAACATTACGACGCCTACAATTGAGTCCAATATAACCCACATTCTTTTTTGTTTAAATAATGGTATAAGTAACCGAGCACCATAACCAATACCAAAAAACCAAATAAAAGAAACACAAACAGCACCAATTAAAAATGCCCATTTTTGCTCAGTCGATAAAGTTCCAGCTATACCACCAACAATTACAATTGTATCTAAATAAACATGGGGATTAAGTAAAGTAACAGCCAAAGTAGACAATATAACCTTAGTTAACGCATTCTTTTGTTGCTGAGTAGAATCAATTTGCATAGTGCTGTTACCTTGTATTGCACTCTTGCAGGCATTAAATCCATACCAAATCAAAAATAAAGCGCCTAAAATGGCAAGCACGTCGGTTATGATAGGATTACGACTAATAAATGCTCCGACTCCCCAAATACCGATAGCCATCAAAGTAAAATCACAGATAAAACAAATACCAGCGACAAAAAAGATATGATTTTTTAATAACCCCTGTTTAAGTACAAACAAATTTTGTGCACCAATAGCTATAATCAAACTTGCCGAAATCATCGAGCCACGTAATATTTCTGTCAGCATTGAACTTAACATCGTAAATAAGAAGCATTATACAAAAAGGTTATGCGTATAACTATTAAAACAACAATGATTATGCATCCTTTATAAAAAAACAGTCATACAATTATTAATCATCAAAAATCTGGAAGTTAACTAATCGAAATATGATTAATTAAAAATGTAAACAACAAAGTTTTATTATCGTTGAGTTTATTATCTTATTTAGCACAAATAAAATTATCAGCTTATTTGTAGATTGGTAAAAGCGGTAGTATTTTCTATTAAGCTTATAGCAAACATTGTTAGATAAATTGCAAGGTAACTATCAATAAAGAAACTGATTAACTATTTTGCTATCTCCCTGTTATTCGTTACAGTAAAACTTGCGATTACTTAGAGGAAGAGGTTAAAAAACCCCTTTCCTCAAATTTTTTGGCTTAGAAAATGCTTTTAAAATATTTTATCGGTTATAAATTCAGACAACTAATAGCTTGATTAGACAAAATCTTGATTATTTATTTGCTTCTAACCAATCGATTTGGCATTTATTTTTATTTAAAATAAGAATGATTATTCCTATAACTAACCAAATACCACCGATGATTTTTGCATAATTATCAATATGTAACAATACAGGTAACAATACTGCAATGCCAATAATAGGGATTAAAATATCAAATAAATTAGCTCGCCAACCATTCGAACGTTTTTTAAATTTAAAATAACCTATTACTGATACATGTAACATAATAAATGCACATAAAGCATCAACAATAGATTAAACAATGCAGACTAATATCAGCTGGTTATTTACTTATAACTATCTGTTATAAGAAAGTTATTAAACATGATCCCTTATTTCATAAGTGTAGGACATTTTGGCTGTCTTACCTAACATAATTGAAGCACTACAATATTTTTCAGATGCAAGTTTAATCGCCTTTTCTACAGCCTCGTTATCGACATTATTACCAGTTATTACAATATGAAAATTAATTGAGGTATACACTTTTGGCGAAGAGGTTGCTTGAGTTTTATCAATGTCGATCCAAAGATCTCGAACATCCTTTTTATTATTTTTCAAAATAGCAATAATGTCGTAAGCCATACAACCTGCAGCACCATGTAACAAAAGCTCCATAGGTCTAGCACCACGGTTTCGACCGCCATGTTCAAGACCGCCATCCATTACCAAGGAATGCCCACTTGCGGTTTCAGCTAAAAAACCAAACTCATCAATCCATTTCAAACGATCTTTCATTATTTTCCCCTTTCATCAAAAATTAACTAAACATATTTATTCATATTAATTGCTAAATAACATAAGTCTTTTTAAACGATATGTCATCTTTTGAATTATTTTTCTGGTATAAATCATCAATAATTAACTATCTACTGGTATTTTTAGCTAGCCTCAGTACAATATTGCCATAGTACATAACCAATACTATTTTAAATAGACTTGCCAAAAAACTGATTATAACTAATAAATAATCAAATAATTAGTTTTATGAATTCACAACTTAAGGATAGAGTATGATTATTGAATTTATTATCTTGCTTTGTATAGGCGCATTGGCTGGATTACTGGCAGGTATGTTTGGTATTGGTGGTGGAGCGTTAATTGTACCAGCACTACTTATGCTACTCGATTATTTTGGTCATGGCGGGCAATGGATAAACCATATCGCTGTGGCTTCATCTCTAGCAACGATCATTGGTACTAGTTTATCATCAAGTTGGGTTCAAAATAAAAATCATAATATTGTCTGGTCGATCTTAAAAAAGATGGTGTTAGGTTGTATTATTGGCACTATTGGTGGCTCCTACATGACACCTTATATTCCCGGTATTTGGCTTAAATGGATTTTTATTATCTTCCTCATCTATACAGGCAGTAAATTTATTCTAAAAACTGGAAAAGTTGCGAAAAAACAAAATAACCAAGCGACATCATTACCTAACATAATCTATATATTCATCGGCGGATTAATTGGTGTATTCGCCGCATTAGTTGGTGTAGGCGGTGGTGTGTTAGTGGTACCTTTTTTAAAGAAATGCGGCGTGGATATGCGAAAAGCGATCGGTACTTCTGCGGCATTTACCTTACCTGTTGCCCTTGGCGGTACTATTGGTTATATCATTGCTGGATGGAATATCCAAGAACTACCAAAATACAGTTTAGGGTTCGTCTATTTACCAGCAGTATTATCAATTATGTTAGCTAGCATACCAATGGCAAAAGTCGGGGTTCAAATTACTCAAAAATTACCAATAAATAAACTAATTAGATATTTTGGTATCTTCTTATTATTAATTTCAGTCAAACTTATCATTTCTTAATTTGCAATTAAAATCCCTGTTTTCAAAAATATTAACCGCTCTTATTTGGCGCGGTTAATATGACGTCTCTATTTATCCCAAACAAGAATAATTTTACCTGACTCTATTTTAGTTATTAATCTTGATTTAAGAAACAACAATTAAGATGAAGTACAGAGAGCATAAAAACTGTAGGGTTCATAAAAGTTAATGGCTGGATTGTACATATAAACATCACCGCCATAAGGGTAAACGATAAACTGCTCACTTCCTGATTGATCTCTAGTCCAATACAAATAATAGTGACCTGTACCCGCACCAATGTAGTTGGTTAGGTATCCCCATTCAGTAAAAAATCCAGCATTTATTCGACGCTGGTAGTGATTACCAGTAGATGATGGTATGGCTCCGATAGCACCCTGACAGTTATCAGCACTCCATGGTCCTGAACAAACCGCATTAGTTAAGTCCTTAACTTGAGGTACACTGTAACCAATACTCCTACACCATGATAATGCTAAACTATAATTTGAACTTTTATTACCTCGATTGATGAACCATTTCTTTAATTGAAAACCATATTTAATAATTGCATTATCTAAACTATCTCTACCAACCAACTCGAATGTCTGAGGTAAAGAAGGTCTATATATAATACCAGGAGAATCTGATTGCCATTGAGCTTCGTTAGCAACAGGACCGGTAAGTGTAACGCGAACAGTGGTACCGGAAGAGTTCGGCGTCATGGTAGCAGTTATTCCATCATGAGTAACCGGATCCCATCTCAATGGCCCTACACCACCAATATCTAAATCAAAATATAGATTATTAGCACCAGTTGTTGGGAAATTCAAACCATAAGATGAAGGATCCCTAGACTGCACAATAAAACCTCTACTTGGATCCCACATTGAAGCCGGACCACGAAAGTCTATACCACTAATCTCAGTATCTGAACCATATCTTAATGTAGGTTTCGCAAAACAGATCTTTGGAGGAGCTTTAGGATTAATATAATAAGTCGCACTACTACCACTAAAATCACTACTTTTAGGTACACCATATTGAGTAGATAATGTACCACCATCACTACTCAATACGACTTTATAAGGTGCATTACAAATATCTAATGCGGTATTACGCGGTACTTTTTGATTATTTTTATCAGTTATGGTGAGCGTTAAATTACCTGTTACTGCAATACCATTACTGCCTTGACCATCGCCATCATCATCCCCCCAATAATTATAAGGTGCTCCAATAAGCGTATTTAATGCAATTGAATTCGCATTGGTTGGTACTAACATATTAACATTAATTAATGTCTCATTTATATCCGGCAATATAATCGGATTGGTCGACGAATTATTATTTGGCGAATAAGTTCTACCATCAGATAAGCTGATACCAAGTAAATTATTCATATCAGTAACGCGAGTTTGGCCACCATCAAAGGTTAAATAAGGTGCATTACCATGAATAAAATTTGTTGTACTAGTCGTCAAAGCGAAGCTACTAAATGGAAGCGATAAAAAAAGTAATACTGAAGTTAAATAGAGCGGACTCGATAAAAATGAACTTAAAAATAAAGTTGGTTTTACAGGTTTGGTGTTTGGTGTTTGGTGTTAAAATTATAACGCATCGCGACAACCCTGTCAAGTAACATAATGTTTAATTTAGATTTTTCCCATTTAAATGACTAAATTATAGTCTATCGAATCACTTTTTATGTGATTTAAAGAAGTATAATTATTAGGAAAAACTACGCAACAATTTTTTTGCTTAAAAATTGTTAACTTTTGTAAAGATACGCAGCTAGTGTACAAATGAAATTACTATTGGTACATGATATTTCGGTGTTTCTAGATTTTAAAAATCTTAATATCTAAAAACACCGTTCCTCAAAATTTAATCACCCTAAATAGAAATATACCTGTTCTAGGACGCTGAGGATCTTTACCATTAAGGATAGGTGCACACGCCATCATGACCATAATCCAAACTAAAACGATTGATATAACCACTACTAGAAGATACAACAAATTTATCATTACCGATAGAATCACCTGTCCAATAGGCGTGGCCAACGCTTGAATTAGAATTATTCTGCTTACCTTTAGCATTATTGTCGTGATAGTCAGAGTCAAAATTAGCTCCCGTATAGTTATTCATGTAGCCCCACTCCGAAAACAATCCCCCACCAATTCTTCTTTGATAATTATTGTTAGGTGATGATGGTTTAACACCCACAGCACCTTGGCAATGAGAACCAGAACCTTTGCCATTACAAGATGCGTTAGTTAAATCCTGAACTTTTACGAGACGATAACCGATACTATTGCACCATGACAATGTATTTGAATAGTTATGATAAACAGTTCCACGATTAACGAACCATTTTTTTAATTGAAAACCATACTTAACCACTACATTACCTTTACTATCTTTACCAGCTAATTCAAATGTCTGTGGTAATGTTGGTTTAGTAATACGACCTGGTGAATCTAAGTTCCATTGAGATTCATTCGCGAAAGGACCGGTCAATTTAACATGAATACTGGTACCTGATGAATTAGGTGTTATGGTAACAGTAATACCTCCTCGAGAAATAGGACTCGCCCATGATAAAGAGTTTTTACCTGCCAAATCTAAATAAAAATATAGATTGTTAGCACCAGTTGTTGGAAAATTCAAACCGTAAGATGAAGGATTCATAGACTGCACAATAAAACCTTTATTCGGATTCCACATTGAAGCCGGACCACCAAAATCTATACCACTAATCACCTTATCCGATCCAAATTTCAATTCAGGACGAACAAAGCATAATTTTGGCGGCGCTTTAGGATTAATATAATAAGTCGCACGACTACCACTAAAATCACTACTTTTAGGTAAACCATACCGGGTAGATAATGTACCGCCATCACTGCTCAATACAACTTTATAAGGTGCATTACAAAGATCTAATGCGGTATTACGTGATACTTTTTGATTATTTTTATCGGTAATAGTAAGCTTTAAATTACCAGTAACTGCAATACCATTACTACCTTGACCATCGCCATCATCATCCCTCCAATAATTATAGGGCGCTCCAATAAGCGTATTTAATGCAATTGAATTCGCATTGGTTGGTACTAACATATTAACATTAATTAATGTCTCATTTATATTCGGCAATACAATCGGATTGGTCGCCGAATTATTATTTGGCGAATAAGTTCTACCATCAGATAAACTAATACCAAGTAAATTATTCATATCAGTAACGCGAGTTTGACCACCATCAAAGGTTAAATAAGGTGCATTACCATGAATAAAATTTGTTGTACTAGCAGTCAAAGCATAGCTACTAAATGGAAGCGATAAAAAAAATAGTACTGAAACTAAATAAAGCGGACTCGATAAGAATAAAGTTGGTTTTACAGGTTTGGTGTTTGGTGTTTGGTGTTAAAATTATAACGCATCGCGACAATCCTGTCAAGTAACTTTATGTTTAATTTAAACTTTTCCTGTTTAAACGACTAAATAATAGCCTATCCAATCACTTTTTATGTGATTTGAAGAAGTATAATTATTAGGAAAAACTACGCAACAATTTTTTGTCTAAAAATTGTTAAGTTTTGTAAAAACAACTATTTTGATGCAGAATGAATTGATATTGATTCTCAGTAATTAGGATAATCTTAAGCTATTTTATCTTTTTAAGATTGATTATTAAAGACAGTTTAATTTTACTAGGATTATTTAACGTTCATTAAATTTTATTAATATAGTTATACTGAAAATTAACCACTATTTGATTAACCAATTTTTATTAGATATTAACAAACTAGCCTTTGATATTTTCTATCCTTAATGTCCTTGATTGTCAGGGCAATTGAATAGCATAAGCCTTGAAAAAATTATTTTTAACAGTAAAAGAAAATATTGCGAGAAATGATTGTATTTTTACCAACAACTTGAATAGTTATTTGCTTTGATTTAACTAATTTCAAAGTTGTAAAAACCCCTCTCCTCAATTTTTTGCACAGTTTATTTGCATTAATAAAAAAGGTCGCAACTTGCGACCTTTAGTTTTGTGATTTAACGTTATTTTATCTAGCTTGTTTAACAGCTAATCCTAATTGCCATACCGCCATAGCATAATGTGTACTATGATTATAACGAGTAATTACATAAAAATTAGGTAAACCATACCAAAATTGGTAACTATCGCCCATATCTAAACGTAACAAACTAACTTCTTTATGACCTTCTAATGAACTTTTTGGCTTTAATCCTGATTGAGCTAAATGCTCAATTGAATATTTGGTACTAAAACCTGTGTCAAGAGAAAGCGCTTGTCCATCAGCAATGACCGCCACTTTTTTATTGCGTTGCCAACCATGTGATTTGAAATAATTTGCCACACTACCAATCGCATCAACAGGATCCCATAAATCAATATGACCATCATGATTAAAGTCAACAGCATGATTTCTAAATGCTGATGGCATAAACTGGCCATATCCCATAGCGCCGGCAAATGAACCACTTAAATCAAAGGGGTCTACTCCTTCATCACGACACATAATTAAAAAGTCTTCCAACTCTTTAGCAAAATATTGTGATCGTCTTGGGTAGTGGAATGCTAATGTTGATAATGCGTCAATTATTTTGGTTTTGCCCATTACTCGGCCCCAACCTGTCTCAACACCAATAATACCAACAATGATTTCAGGTGGCACACCATATTCTTTATATGCTCGTTGTAAATCTTTGTCATATTTATTCCAAAAATCGACACCTTTAGGCAAATTATTTGGCGTAATGAATTTATTTTTATACCGAATCCATGCGCCATTAGGTACATTTGAAGAGCCTGATTTAGGTGCTTGCTTATCCATTAGACCAATTACCCAATCAAGTTTGTTTGTCTGCTCTAAAACTGTACGAAGCTGTTGACGATCAAAACCATATTTTTTTACCATCATGGTAATGAACTTTTCTTTATCAACAGATAAAGGTGCACTAATAGGTTTCGGCTGTTCATGCTGTTTCTCTAAATAAACACCACCTTTTACATCTGAATGCCCTCGATGTTTCTGCATAGGTGTTTTAGAAGAACCGCCACTAGAACAAGCAGCAAGCCATAAAATCATCATGAGACAAATAACGATACGTTGCATAAATCATCCATATTTAATTAATTAAAATAACGGCGACATATTAAATTATTTATTGTTATTTAACAATATTTTGACATTCTTTCCCTTCTGAAATTTGAGCAATATTATTTAATGTTGTATCGGAAATATTTAACAATGCTTCTTGGGTTAAAAATGCTTGATGACCAGTAAACAGCACGTTATGGCATGATGATAAGCGACGGAATACATCATCTAAAATAACATCGTTGGATTTATCTTCGAAAAAAAGATCTCGCTCGTTTTCATACACATCCATGCCTAACGCACCAATTTTAGTTTGTTTTAAAGCTTCAATGGCTGCGGTTGCATCCAATAAACCACCACGACTAGTATTAATAATCATCACACCATTTTTCATTTTATTAAATGACTCTTTATTGAGTAGATGATAATTTTCTGGTGACATCGGACAGTGTAAAGTAATCACATCGGATTTAGTATAGAGTTCATCTAACTGAACATATTGCGCACCTAATTCAACGACAATATCATTAGGATAAGGATCATAAGCTAAAATATTCATGCCAAATCCTTTTAAAATACGAATAACAGCTTGACCAATTTTACCTGTACCAATAACCCCAGCCGTACGATTATGCATATTAAAACCTGTCAATCCTTCTAAAGAAAAATTAGCATCACGTGTACGTTGATAAGCCTTATGTGTTCTACGATTTAATGTCATCATTAATGCAACAGCATGTTCGGCCACTGCCTCTGGCGAATAAGCAGGAACACGAACTACAGTAATGCCTAATTTCTTAGCTTCAGCCAGATCGACATTATCAAAACCAGCACAGCGTAAGGCTAATATTTTAATCCCATAATGAGCTAATTTTTGTAATACTCGTTTATCCACTTCATCATTTACAAACACACATACAGCATCATATCCTTCAGCAGTAACCACTGTTTTATGACTTAATTTATGCTCATAATATTCAATTTCAAATCCAAAATGCTTATTTGCGATTTCTAGATGTTCTTTGTCGTAATGTTTACTGCTAAAAACAGCAACTTTCACAGTTTTCTTCATAATGGCTACTCCCTTTAAGATAAATTGATGTATTGTTTTGATTTTAAATGATGATTGAAACACATTGTCACATGCTAATTTTGACAACATTGAATGCTGAGTTTTGATTTATTTTGATTTAATTGGCTATTTTAGCCTTGAAAACTGGGCATCAACAAATCTATGTATATAGTAAAACGTTTTATGATGGCTTTAGCAATTACTTTTTTTATTATTATGCTATGATAGCACTTCACTAAAAACTCACCAATAATGTTATGTAATGAATAACCCGCAAAATTCTATTTTCAAAACTATTTTTAATACAAAAATGCTAATCTGCATTTTCACAGGTTTTGCGTCAGGATTGCCTTTTTATTTATTAATACAACTATTACCTGCATGGCTAGCTAGTGAAGATATTAACATAAAAACTATTGGGATTTTATCTTTAACCCAGATGCCATATATTTTCAAATTTCTCTGGGCACCATTTATGGATAATATTTCTCTATTAAAACTTGGACGACGTCGAGGTTGGATGTTTATATCACAACTAGTTTTACTCTTTTCGATTGCAATTTTAGGTATTTTGTCACCTACGTTAAATATTTGGTTAATCGCTAATATCTGTTTTATTATCGCACTCTTTTCAGCAACCCAAGATATTGCTTTAGACGCTTTTCGGCGTGAATTGTTACTCGATAATGAACTTGGATTAGGTAATAGTATTCATACTAATGCTTATCGTATTGCCGGATTAGTCCCTGGTTCACTATCATTGATACTATCAAGTTATTTACCGTGGAACAGTGTTTTTCTCATTACCGCATTATTTATGTTACCAGCAATTATTATGACATTACTGGTTAAAGAACCAATCAATCAAACTCCCAAGACTCATAGTTTGGATGAAATTATTATTAAACCTTTTAGTGAATTTATTACACGCCAAGGTGTTAAAAGTGCCGTATTGATTTTAGCTTTTATCTTTTTATATAAATTAGGGGATAGCATGGCAACGTCCTTAGCTACCCCATTTTATCTAAAAATGGGCTTCAGCCGTTTTGATGTGGGTTGGATTGCTAAAAATGCATCATTATGGCCAAGTGTATTGGGAGCTCTATTTGGCGGTATATTAATGATAAAAATAGGAATTAATCGCGCTTTATGGTGTTTTGGCTTTGTCCAAGTTATCTCTATTTTAGGTTTTGCTTGGTTATCAATCGAAGGACCTTTTGATGAGATTAATACTCATCAAAAAATTTTATTAGCATTAGTAATAGGATTTGAAGCATTAGGTGTTGGCCTTGGTTCAGCTGCTTTTGTTGCCTTTATTGCTAAGACCACTAATCCATTATATACCGCAACACAGTTTGCGTTATTTACCAGTATTGCCTCTATTCCTCGAACACTTATTAATTCGACAACAGGAATTATGGTTGATTATTTAGGCTGGACAAGCTTTTTCGGTTTATGTACGATGTTAGCGATACCTGGTATGGTGTTATTATTAAAAGTAGCACCATGGAATTTAAAATCTTAGGAGACTTTATGGACAAACTATCTCTAGCATTCGAGTTTAGACATGCTTGTAAACTGTTTGATGAATCAAAAAAAATTAATCATACAGATCTTGAAGCAATTTTAGAGGCTGGTCGTTTATCTCCTTCCTCATTTGGGATGGAGCCTTGGCATTTTGTAGTTGTCGATAATGCAGATATTAAAACTGAATTACGTGCTGCTTGTTATAACCAAGAGCAAGTTACTAGTTGCTCACACTATGTGATTATACTTTACCGTAAAGCCAATAACTTTACTTCACAAAGTCATTATTTACGTCAAGCGGTAGCAAGAACGTTACCTAATCAAAATGATCAAACCGCCATTGATATTGCTTGCCAAGATTTTATTAATTTTACTAAATTTGGCTTAGCAAATGGTTTAACGGTGAATCATTGGTCAGAAATGCAAGATTACTTAGCGGCAGCAAATATGATGACAGCAGCGGCTTATCATGGTATTGATTCTTGTGCTATTGGTGGATTTGAACATGATAAAGTCATCCAGATTTTAGAAAAACATATTCCACAGTTTAGTGGTGAAACTTTTGGCGTTGGACTCTGTTTAGCATTTGGTTATCGAGTTAATGAACAGCAACCGCATATTCGTTGGTCACTTCAAGATGTGACGACTTATTTATCATAATTAATAACAAAATCTCTTCTGTCGCCAATTGGCGGCATGAAGATCAAAGCCTAAAAACTCATCATCAACGTATACAGTATTTCAACATCAGTTGATAACGACTGCAAAATAAATTCAATACCAGATAAAATATTACCTATTTGTGGATCACTAATATTTTTTAGGTAGAATTTAAAATTTTTTAACTCACCTTATTTTAGCAAGCAGAGCTTCCACAGTTTATTATGAGAGTGTGATCTCATTATTTAATAAAAAATAATTTTTAAGATCTAATTGAAAACTTTAAAAAATCAAAATAAATAAGATAAAACGTTTAAAAGTTAAAATTGATTTAAAAAATTGAAAATATGAAGAAACAAAAAACATTCAACAATAACTCGAATTATCAATGCTACCTATCGCTATGATAACCATTTTTTTTGCACGATAGTGCTTGATAATGTTAGACTTATCAACTATAAATTGCGCTAACCGTATTTAAATTAGCCAGAATATCAGAATAAAGAAGGATATTACATGAACACCAAACATGCCCGTTTATTGATACTAGGGTCAGGACCTGCTGGCTACACAGCTGCTGTTTATGCTGCTCGAGCAAATTTATCACCAGTATTAATTACTGGTACACAACAAGGTGGACAACTGACTACAACCACCGAAATAGAAAACTGGCCTGCTGGCGATCCAGAACTTACCGGACCAGAATTAATGATAAAAATGCAACAACAAGCAGAACGATTTAATACAGAAATCATTTTAGATCATATTGATCGTGTTGACTTTAGCCAAAAACCATTCAAACTTTTTGGTAGTGATACCGAATATAGTTGTGATGCATTAATCATAGCTACAGGCGCATCAGCACAATATCTTGGTTTACCATCGGAAGAAGCGTTTAAAAGTAAAGGTGTGTCAGCTTGTGCTACTTGTGACGGTTTTTTCTATCGTAACCAAAAAGTTGCTGTTGTCGGTGGTGGTAATACTGCTGTTGAAGAAACCCTCTATTTAGCCAATATCGCTAGCGAAGTTCATTTGATCCATCGTCGTGATAGTTTTAGGGCTGAAAAAATATTAATGGACCGTTTAGCTGAAAAAGTGCAAGAAGGTAAAGTTATATTGCATACTCATCAAATTATTGATGAAATTCTAGGTGATAATATGGGCGTGACAGGTGTTAGAATTCGTAGTAGCCAAGATCCTAATATTTGCGAAGAAATTAATGTAATGGGCGTTTTTATTGCTATAGGCCACAAACCTAATACTGCTATTTTTGACGGCCAACTTGAACTAAATAATGGTTATATAAAAGTGCAATCAGGCACTCAAGGTAATGCAACTCAAACTAGCATTGAGGGTATTTTTGCTGCCGGTGATGTTATGGATCATATTTATCGACAAGCAATTACATCGGCGGGAACGGGATGTATGGCAGCGTTAGATGCTGAACATTATTTAGATAATTTAAAATAGAATCAGCTAAATAATATGTCTTTAGATAAACAACGCCAAACTTATTTACTTAACTGGTTAAAACAACACACCAAAATACACAAGTCAGATTTACGTGCTTCGGTTTTGACTGGATTTATGTTAAGTATTTTAATGATTGCTCAAGCAGCTTTTTTGGCGATTATTTTACAAAGATTAATTATTGAACAACAGTCTTTTTTGACGGTTATTCCTTACTTTTTATCTTTAATTATCATTTTACTGGCTCGAGGATCGTTAATTTATCTTCGTGAAAAGATTAACTTTGCTTTAGGGCAAAAAATCCGTAAGCAAATTAGACAAAAATTAATCGATCAGTTTGAATTGTTTGGTCCGGCTTATTTAAATCAAAGCACTACCGGAGCATGGAGCACGTTAGTTATTGAACAAGTCGATAATTTACATGACTTTTTTGCTCGTTATTTACCGCAAATGCGTTTAGCCAGCATGGTACCAATATTAATTTGTATTGCTATCTTCCCTTTCAACTGGGCTGCAGCCATTATTTTGCTTTGCACAGCCCCCCTGATCCCTATTTTTATGATTTTAGTAGGAATGGGAGCAGCTGATATTAATCGACGCCATTTTAAAGCGTTAGCTTATTTAAGTGGCCATTTCTTAGATCGATTAAAAGGACTTAACACCATTCGTTTATTCAATCAAGGTGAACAACAAACGGAAGAAATCGCTCGAGCATCTGAAGATTTCCGAGTTAAAACCATGCAAGTGTTAAAAATGGCCTTTTTATCCTCTGCTGTGTTAGAGTTTTTTACCTCAATTTCAATTGCTATAGTGGCAGTCTATTTTGGTTTTTCATATTTAGGCGAATTTGATTTTGGTGCCTATAATGGAACTGTTACTTTATTTGCTGGTTTTTTTGCATTAATTTTAGCACCTGAGTATTTTCAACCGTTACGAGATCTCGGAGTCTATTATCATGCTAAAGCCGAAGCTATTGCTGCTGCTGATAATATCGAAACTTTTTTAAATAAAAATTTACCGCAACAAGTTGATAACGCTCAGCCAAAAAATAACTTGAACCAATTGCAAGCAAACAATTATCTAGATATTGGAGTTTTAAAAACAATTGAAGCCAAAGATCTGATCGTACTATCCAATGAAGCTCTGCCAATTGTTGGGCCACTTAGCTTTTCATTACATGCGCCCTTTAAACTAGCCTTAATTGGCACTAGTGGTGAAGGAAAAAGCTCGCTCATGCAAGTATTACTTGGATTTTTGCCTTATCAAGGTTCACTTAAAATTAATGGTATTGAATTTAATCATTTAGATTTAAAGAGTTGGCAACAACAAATCAGTTGGATTGGCCAAAATCCTTATCTCATTAACGGTTCGATTCGTGAAAATATTCTACTTGGTAAACCCACAGCAACCACTAATGAGCTTGATGAAGTGATAGCCAAAGCACAATTATCTGATGTTATCGCTAAACTGCCTGAGGGAGTGGAGACACAGGTCGGCGAAGATGCAGTTCGATTATCAGTAGGACAAGCCCAACGTGTAGCACTCGCCAGAGCAATGCTAAAACCTTGCCAATTACTAATCCTAGATGAACCAACCGCAAGTTTAGATAAACAGACAGTAGAATTGTTAGCACCATATGATATTGCCACTAACAGTATTACCATAACTCATCAACATGATGATATGCATGATTTTGAGCTAGTTTGGAAACTGTCAAAAGGACAAATTAACGCCATTAAGGAGAGTTCATGCTAACGCTATTACGCCCTTATATTGCACTTTATAAGCACTACTTTTGGCAAATCGTTATTGGACTTGGTTTATCTATTCTTACGCTATTTGCCAGTATCTTTTTGCTCTCATTATCGGGATGGTTTTTAGCCTCTACAGCCGTTGTTAGTGTTGCCGGTTTATATACCTTTAATTACATGTTACCTGCAGCTGGTGTACGAGCAGCAGCAATTACCCGAACAGCATCACGCTATGTAGAGCGTTTAGTTGATCATAACACTACCTTTAAAATTTTAGCTTATTTAAGAACGTTAGCATTTAGAAAGATTTTACCACTCAGTGCTAACCAATTAGCTCAATATCAAAAAGCTGATTTACTTAACCGTTTTATTGTCGATATTGATGCACTTGATCATCTATATTTAAAACTATTTTCACCGATTGTTACAGCATTAGTCATAATTTTGTTGCTGTTTGTCGGGCTAAGTTATATCAATTTACCCATTGCCTTAATCATTACTATCGTGTTAACAATTACCTTACTCGCTATACCTGTCATTTTTTATCATGCAGGCAAACAGTTAGGAGAAACTCTAGCTAAACAACAAAGTGAATATCGGGCGTCATTAATTAATTATTTACAAGGTCAAGCTGAACTAACGTTATTTAATGCGCAACATCGTTACCGTACAAAACTAGATAAACTTGAATCAGACTGGCTTTTTCATCAACAACGTCAATCAACATTAATGGCATTATCAAGTGCACTCGTCGTGTTGATTGCTGGTTTTTTAACTTTATTGGTGCTGTGGTTGATTACTCAATACACATTATCACCTTTAGTTGCCTTATTTGTTTTTGTTTGCTTGGCTAGTAGTGAAATTTTAGCGCCCATTCCAGGAGCATTTATCTTTTTAGGGCAGGTATTAACATCCGCAACACGCACAACAGTCTTATTTAACCAAACACCTGATATCAAATTTATTGAACAAGGCAAAACTATTGATTTATCTATTGCTAAACTACAATTCGATGACATTAGTTTTAGTTATCCTAATCAACCTTTTGCTATTTTAAGTCACTTTTCATTAACTATTAATTCCGGTCAACATGTTGGTTTAATAGGTAAAACTGGCTGTGGCAAATCAACACTGCTTAATTTAGTTACACGCACATGGGAAGCAAATTCCGGCAAAATTTTGATCAATGATATTCCGGTTGATCAACTCGATGAAACCACATTTAGACAAATCATTGCGGTTGTACCTCAGGTTATTACTATTTTTAGTGATACACTTAAACAAAATTTGCTAATTGGTAATCAACAGGCATCTGACCAACAGTTGATCGATGTATTACATCAAGTTGAACTATCTAAATTGTTAGCGACCGATCAAGGTTTAAATTTACCATTAGGTCAGGGTGGACGTTCACTATCAGGCGGGGAAATTCGCCGTATCGGCATTGCTCGAGCATTACTACATAACTCACCACTAATCCTAATGGACGAACCAACTGAAAGCCTCGACCAACAAACCGAACAGCAGATCATCAAGCTGATTAAACAAACCTGTAAAAATAAAACATTACTAATGGTCACCCATAGATTAACCGATAGTCCATTGTTTGATCGAGTGGTTGAGTTGTGAGTTTTAATATTTCATCCATTTATCAACCCTTTTGAATTCAAAAATCTAGCTCCGCAAATTTTTGAGGTAAAAAGGTGCGTTCTTCAAAGATATGCTATGCAGTCAATTCTATATTCGATGCTTTATTTATTAAAGGCAGAACGCAACTTATTGTATTTATACATTTATTGATAGGTACAATTTGTTGCGTTGTATTTGCCAGATTATCAATCGTTAACTTTATAGAATTAATCTCCACGGCATATCGCTCTTTTGTTAAAAATAGCCATATTAATAATATTAGAATTTCCTTGTTTTTTGCCGCCCGTATTGAATACAACCTGACCATTTTGTCTCAAACCAAGCGGATAAAAACGTGCAGGACCAAGGCCGGTATTAGAAATCGATTTAGTAGCGGTCCATATCTCGTTTGCAAAAAGAGAGTTATAATTACCCAATACCCCCCATTCCCCCATAAAACTGCCTACTCCTCGTATAAAATTTGGATTCCAATCACTATTTCCTTTATATTCTTCTAGTGTATATAGCAATCCCCTACGAAAATTGTCATCTAAAGCTTCATCTCTTGTTGTGTTATATCTATTGATCGAGATGTGGTCATCGTTACGACAATAATCTAATGTTTTATAAGTTGTTTTGGGAATATGCTGCCAATGTCCATGTTCTGCACCTCCATGCCAAATATTTCGATCTCCAGGATCGCTAATATCGTCTGATAACTGGTTAGTAAATTCAAGAAGGTTTTGATTTATTTTCGCTGGCCATTTACTCGGTACCGGTATGGTAAAACTATCCATCCAAATCCAATCTCGGCCGTTAAAGTATTCCATGGTTATTACTGGCGTACCATTTTCAACAAAATGCCATTTTTGTTCTGATGCATAATTAACCGTGCAGTTTGCACCGTAACCATTGATGGTCGATAACCATATTTTGCCGCCCCCATTATGTGAATAACAGCGATAACGACTTTGGTCCGCACCTGCACCGATTAACGTAAATGCCGCATATTGAAAACCCGTGGTCGGGAAGCCACTCCAGCGTGAAAAGCCCCAAAAGTTATGAAATATATTTCCGTCATAACCACCATAATTACCCATATCATTTGGCCTTAAATAGCAAATACTGGAATTATGGGGAATAACGGTATATTCCACCCAACTATTACCATAATAACGATTATTCGGCACACCATAAGGGGTATTAGCTTGGATATCCCAAACCTCTACTCTTAATTTATACGGCCCACCACAACCCCACAATTCATTACCTAACCAATCATACGGAATTTGTGCGCCATTTTCATACCATGTCGCTTTTAGATAACCTGACACATACCCACCCGCTTCATCACCATCTGCATCACCTATAGTAAGATAAGGGATATGATGAGCATTACCATCGCTAACGACACTATGGGACATGACTTGATTAAAATGCATACCTGGCGGTGCTTTGATGGCAACCCCGGCATCCCAGGCGCTTATCCAATTATAACCACCTTGACCATTAGGAAAATTCAAACCTATTATTTGCCGTAAATCAGTTAAAGGGTTAAAACCATCACCTAATATAATATAGGGAGAATTCCCGGTAATAACTTTGACGGTACTGGCTCTTAGGGATGTCAATGCAGAACTACTTGATGAAAAGAATAAAACTAAAGCAACGGCGAAAACACTAAAAAGTGGCGAGAATAAAAATAACCTTAAAAATCGAGGAAAAAATAAATTACTAGAAAAGACTGAACGTTGATTGCAATAACAAGGTGATTTTAAAGTATAAGTTGGGCAGGTTTGGTGTTTGGTGTTTGGTGTTTAACATTATAGTTCATAACAACAGCCTTGTCAAGTAATTCCATGTTTTATTTCGCTTTTTTAGGTTTATTTGACTAAATAACAGCCTATTATTGCGCTAAAAATCATCTAAAAGTATAGTGATTGAAAATAATCTATGCAACTGATTTTAGAATCTAAATTGTTAACTTTTGTAAATATTATTAGTCAGATAAGCTGTTAACGCACTGTTTTAACCTTTTTAAAACTCCTTTCCGTAAATTTTTGGGTTTAAAAAGTGCGCTCTTCAAAGATATGCTATGCAGTCAATTCTACATTCGATGCCTTATTTATTAAAGATAGATCGCAACATATTGTATTTATATATTTATTGATAGGTACAATTTGTTACGTTGTATTTGCCAGATTATCAATGAATAACATCATAGAACTAATCTCCACGACAAACTGCTTCTACAGCATGATATATATTTTTCCAATTATCATGATAAATAGTGCCATCATGGTAAACATAAACTGGACTTGTATGCGTTATTACTATATTTCCCTGATTTATCTTGTCTATACCTCTATCAGCTGTCCATATTCCTCTATCTCCCCACAATCCGATATTATATCCCTTTAATTTCCCCCATTCCCCCATAAAATTGCCAACTGAACGTACCCAACCGTAATTACTATTAGGATTTTTCATTTTTATTTCATCTGCTTTATACAAATATTGTTGACGAAAGTTGTCATCCAATGCTTCATGTAATCGCACTCGTTTAGGATTATATATTCCTCCATTATGAGGAGGAAGCTCTCTTCCTGTACAATAATCTAATACACGAAAAGTCTGTCCATCAGTAAAACTTTCGAATGTTCTTAAAGGTATACTTGATGATTCTGATGTTTCAGTAAAATTGGTAAATCCAAAAATTTTACCTCCTTTCGATGGCCATTTACTCGGTACCGGTATCGTAAAACTATCCATCCAAATCCAATCTCGACCGTTAAAGTACTCCATGGTTATTACCGGCGTACCATTTTCAATAAATTGCCATTTTTGTTCTGATGCATAATTAACCGTGCAGTTTGCGCCATAACCATTGATGGTCGATAACCATATTTTGCCGCCCCCATTATGTGAATAACATCGATAACGACTTTGGTCCGCACCTGCACCGATTAACGTAAATGCCGCATATTGAAAACCCGTGGTTGGGAAACCACTCCAACGAGAAAAGCCCCAAAAGTTATGAAATACATTTCCATCATAACCGCCGTAATCGCCCATATCATTTGGCCTTAAATAGCAGATACTAGGATTATGGGGAATAACGGTATATTCCACCCAACTATTACCATAATAACGATTATTAGGCACACCATAAGGGGTATTAGCTTGGATATCCCAAACCTCTACTCTTAATTTATAAGGCCCACCGCAACCCCACAATTCATTACCTAACCTATCATACGGAATTTGTGCGCCATTTTCATACCATGTCGCTTTTAGATAACCTGACACATATCCACCCGCTTCATCACCATCTGCATCACCTATATAAAGATAAGGGATATAATGAGCATTACCATCACTAATGACACTATGGGACATGACTTGATTAAAATGCATACCTGGCGGTGCTTTTATGGTAATCCCCGCATCCCAGGCGCTTATCCAATTATAACCACCTTGACCATTAGGAAAATTCAAACCTATTATTTGCCGTAAATCAGTTAAAGGGTTAAAACCATCACTTAATATAATATAGGGAGAATTCCCGGTAATAACTTTGACGGTACTGGCTCTTAGGGATGTTAGTGCATAACTACTTGATGAAAAGAATAAAACTAAAGCAACGGCGAAAACACTAAAAAGTGGCGAGAATAAAAATAACCTTAAAAATCGAGGAAAAAATAAACTACTAGAAAAAACTAAACGTTGATTGCAATAACAAGATGATTTTAAAGTATAAGTTGGGCAGGTTTGGTGTTTGGTGTTTGGTGTTTAAAATTATAGTTCATAACAACAACCTTGTCAAGTAATTCCATGTTTTATTTGATTTTTTAAGTCTGTTCGAACAATTTACAGTCGATTATTGTACTTAAAATCTGCTAAGAGTATAGTGATTGAAAATAATCTATGCAACTGATTTTAGAATCTAAATTGTTAATTTATGTAAAGATATCTTATATTTATGAATTGTGACTATTTAATACACCCCATACCATCTATCGATGATATGGGCTGATTAGTTATAATCCAGTGACAACCATTTTTTATTTAACTGTATTATTTATCGTTTTTAGCGAGCTAATCAGAGATTAATCATTAAGGTGTAACACAGACAGCATAAGTTTTTTTGCCAAAAGATCTATAATGTATGTCTCCATCATCAGGAAAAACCACAAATATACCAGTATAACCCCCATCCGTTTTTGCGTCGTCTGTCCAATAATAGTCATTAAAAAAGTTAGCTCCATCATATTTAATCATATATCCCCACTCCGAAAAAAAACCTGCATTAATTATACGTTGAGAATAATTATTAGGTGACAATGGCGTCGCACCGACAGCACCTACACAACGATCATCAGCATTTTTTCCTCGACAAGAAGCATTGGTTAAATCTTTTACTTGTACAAGACGATAGCCAATTTTTTTGCACCACAAACGTTGGTCACCATTTTTAGCTTTAACATTTCCTCGGTTGATAAACCACTTTTTTATCTGAAAACCATACTTCACCACCTCATTATCATGACTATCTTTACCTATTAACTCAAATGTCTGAGGCAATGATGGAACAAGTATCTTTTCATCTATAGCAAAGGGACCCGTTAAGGTGACCCGAACAACACTGGTATCTGATTCATTTAAATACTTCACATCAGCACTAATACCGCTACCGCTATTAGTAACAGACCAACTCAAAGGTTCATAACTACCACCAATACTTAAATCAAAATATAAACCATTTGCTCCAGTAGTTGGAAAATTTCGTGCATAAGATGATGGAGTAGTTGATTGGACTAGAAATCCCCTTTCAGGATCCCATATCGATTTAGGTCCAGCATATATGCCTGTACCAGACTTTAGCTCTGGTTTAGCAAAACAGATCGTTGGCATAGCTTTAGGGCTAATGTAATATGTAGCATTACTAGCACTAAAAGTGCTACGATTAGGAACGCCATACTGAGTATTTAATAAGCCATCAGTACTTGTTATTGTGACTTTATATGGTGCTTCGCAAATATTTAGTACATGATTACGTGCTACAACTTGATTTTTATTATCAACAATAGTTAAAGTTAAATTACCAGTAGCTGAAATACCATTACTCCCCTGACCATCGCCATCATCATCGCGCCAATAGTTATAAGGCGCGCCAATAAGTGTATTTAATCGGATTGAATTAGTATTGGTTGGTATAAACATCTTTATATCAGCGAAGCTTTCACCCAAATTAGTTAATACAATAGGATTAGTCGCCGTTGAATTATTTGATTCATTTGTAAATAATCGCCCATCAGATAAACGGATAGCTAATAAATGATTGGTATCAGTAACTTTAGTCTGTCCTTCATCAAATGTTAAATAGGGTGCACTACCATGAATAACATTAGTTGTATAAGACGATAATGCATAACTACTTGATGAAAAGAATAAAACTAAAGTAACGGCGAAAACGCTAAAAAGTGGCGAGAATAAAAATAACCTTAAAAATCGAGGAAAAAATAAATTACTAGAAGAGACTAAACGTTGATTGCAACAATAAGATGATTTTAAAGTATAAGTTGGGCAGGTTTGGTGTTTGGTGTTTGGTGTTTAATATTATAGTTCATAACGACAACCTTGTCAAGTAATCCTATGTTTTATTTCGCTTTTTTAAGTTAATTTGACTAAATAACAGCCTATTATTGCGCTAAAAATCATCTAAAAGTATAGTGATTGAAAATAATCTATGCAACTGATTTAAAAAGCTAAATTGTTAACTTTTGTAAATATTATTAGTGAGATAAGCGGTTTAATCATATTTTTCCCCTTTTAAAAACCCTCTCTCCTCAACTTTTTTGATTAAAATAGCTCTCCATAAAATTATTTTTGTGACTTTTTAAATATAGAGGGTTATTGCTGAGACACACTATTTTCAAGGCGATTTAGAAAAAATATGCTATACTACTGCTTTATTTAAAATAGTAGAGAGATTATTTTGCAACAATCATTACAAGATTTTATTATTGATAAAATTGATGACCTTAAAGGCAAAGATATTGTTACCCTTGATGTTCGAGGCAAATCAAGTATTACCGATTATATGATTATCTGTACAGGCACATCTAACCGTCATGTTGCATCAATAGCAGGACACTTACTTGATGAAGCAAAAAAACAAGGCCATCTTGTATTAGGTAGTGAAGGCCAAAATGATGCTGATTGGGTGGTAGTTGATATGGATTCTGTCATTGTACATATCATGCAAGAACAGAGTCGGCAACTTTACGAACTCGAGAAACTTTGGAGTTAGTGACGTGAAAATACAGCTTATTGCTGTTGGCAATAAAATGCCCAATTGGGTGACCACTGCTTTTAATGATTACCAATCCCGTTTCCCCAAAGATATGCCTTTAGAACTGATTGAAATACCAGCAGGAAAACGGACTAAAAATGCTGATATTGTGCGAATTTTAGATAAAGAAGGTGAATTAATGCTAGCTGCATGTGGCAAAGGTAATCGCATTGTCACACTGGATATTCCAGGCAAACCTTATACAACCCACGATTTAGCAAAACAACTTGAACGTTGGAAAACCGATGGTCGTGATGTCAGTTTGTTAATTGGCGGTCCTGAAGGTTTGTCGCCAGCATGTAAAGCGGCGGCTGAACAAAGTTGGTCATTATCACCTTTAACATTGCCTCATCCATTAGTACGAGTAATTGTTTCTGAAAGTCTTTATCGTGCATGGAGTTTAACGGCTAATCATCCTTATCATCGTGAATAGATCGGATAATAAAATGAGTACTATTATTTTAGATTTGCAAATTGCCTGTGAGCATCATGAGAATCTCCCAACAGAACAACAAATTATGCAATGGCTAGAAGTGATCTTACCGCAGTTTATGGATAATGCCGAAATCACTATACGAATTGTCGATAAAGAAGAGAGCCAACATCTTAATTACACTTATCGTAATAAAGATAAACCGACAAATGTTTTATCATTCCCATTTGAATCACCAATTGAAATTGATGTGCCGTTACTCGGTGATTTAGTGATTTGTAAACAAGTGGTTGAAATCGAAGCTAGCGAACAACATAAATCATTAACATCACATTGGGCACATATGATTGTCCATGGATGTTTGCATTTATTAGGATATGATCATATCCTTGACGAAGAAGCTGAAGAAATGGAAAATATCGAAATCGACATCATGGCACAATTAGGTTTTGATAACCCTTATCAACTAATTGATTAAATAAATGTGACTAATAATCTGTTTAGATATTAGAACAATAACTATAAATCGAACTATATTTGATATTACAAAAAGGAAGAGAGCAAAATGAGTGATGATAATCACCGGAGACCCAAAAAAGGGTTTACATTATGGTTAAGTCAATTATTCAATTCAGAACCAAAAGATAAAGAAGAACTGATCGAAGTTATTCGTGAGGCTGAAGAAAATCAACTCATTGATCCTGATACCCTCGATATGATCGAAGGTGTAATGGATATAGCCGATCAACGCGTTCGTGATATCATGATACCTCGCTCTCAAATTGTAACAATCAAAGATAATTTCACCCTTGATGAATGTTTAGATATTATTTCTGAACATGGCCATTCACGTTATCCAGTAATTAGTGAAGATCGAGACCATATCGAAGGAGTACTATTAGCCAAAGATTTACTCATTTATATTCGACAAGGTGTCAAGGATTTTGATTTGAAAAAGATCCTAAGACCAACTGTTGTCGTTCCTGAAAGTAAACGCGTTGACCATATGTTAAAAGAATTCCGCATGCAACGCTATCATATGGCAATGGCCATTGACGAGTTTGGTGGTGTTTCAGGCTTAGTCACTATCGAGGATATTTTAGAACTTATTGTTGGTGATATCGAAGATGAATACGATGAGGTTGAAGATCGCGATATTCGCCGTTTATCACAATCAGTTTATTCTGTCCGTGCCCTTACTCCTGTAGAAGATTTTAATGAAATTTTTGCCACCACGTTTAGTGATGATGAAATGGATACCATTGGCGGATTAGTTATGCAACATTTTGGACGTTTACCAATCCGAGGCGAAACGATTACTATTGATGGTTATCAATTTAAAGTAACCATTGTTGACCGAAGACGTATTATTCAATTGCATGTCACCATCCCTGAAGATGCAAACATACCTAATTTAGAGCAATCAGAAAATGCTTAAACAAATTTTATTAAGCTTTATCTTTGGTGCAATTGCGGTATTTAGTTACGCACCCTTTCATATCTGGCCACTTGCATTTGTAGCATTTGCCGGCCTTTTGTGGTTAATCGCTGATAAACCAAAAAAGAGAGCAATGCTTATTGGTTTTAGCTGGGGTATTGGCTATTTTTTAGCGGGTACTCATTGGGTTTATATAAGCATTAAACAATATGGTGAAGTACCAACATCGGTAGCAGTAATTATTTTAGGACTACTAATCGCATACTTAGCATTTTATCCTATGTTATTTGCATTATTGCTAAGAGTATGTGATCGTTTCGCACCAAAATTCTCGATAAAACAATTGGTTTTGCTCACCCCTATTTTGTGGCAGCTTACTGAATTTTTACGAGGCTATATTTTAACCGGTTTTGCATGGTTAGAACTAGGATATAGTCAACTAGATAGTCCATTGAGAGGCTACTTCCCGATAGTTGGAATAAATGGTGTCACATTAATATTGACTATCTGCTGTGGTTTAGTCATCTATTGTTTAAATATAGCATTGAATCGCTCTCCTAAAAAGCACACAATTGGTGCAATTTTCGCACTATTAATGCTCTTTATTGCACCAATATCATTCAATTTAATTAATTGGACAACAATTAACCACAGCCGTTCTGCTGATTTTAGCTTAATTCAAGGTAATATTTCACAATCTCTCCGCTGGACTAAAGAGCAACTAAATAAAACTCTGCAAACTTATGGCTCATTGACAGAACAAAATCTTGCTAAAGATAAAATTATTATTTGGTCTGAGGCAAGCATTACCGATTACGAAATCAATCAGCAACCTTTCCTCCAGTTTTTAGATAACGAAGCAAGGGCAAATAATAGTGAAATAGCTGTTGGTATTATTGATTACCGTTTAGGAAATTACGGTTATCAAGAGAACCCTAATATTTATAACACATTGTTAGTGTTAGGAGGAAAAACACCATATCAATACCCTAACACCAACCGTTATCAAAAACATCATCTGGTACCGTTTGGTGAATTTACTCCTTTAGAATCATTACTTGATCCTATTGGGCAAATGCTTGATATCCCAATGTCATCCATGCAGGCTGGTGCTGAAAAACAACCACCACTTGAGATAAAAGGCTTCAAATTTACTACAGCAATTTGCTATGAAGTTATTTTATCCAATTTGATTTTAAAAAACTTTACCGCAGACACAGATTTTTTACTAACTGTGTCTAACGATGCTTGGTTTGGTAACAGTATTGGCCCCAAACAACATTTACAAATGGCGCAAGCAAGAGCCTTAGAATTTGGCAGACCACTGATTCGTAGTACCAATACAGGCATTACAGCAATTATTGATTATCATGGTCAAATAGTTGAACAATTACCACAATTTCAAACTCAGGTTTTAAATTACAAATTATCCCCCACTGTTGGTTTAACCCCTTATGCAAGGTTTGGAAACCTTTTCTATTATCTGATTATTTCATTATTATTTATTTTGATTTTTGTAAGAAATCGTCGCTAAGCAATATTTTGGCATAAATATTGCTTATATGATATTGAAATTCAGAAAATTGGCTATGTTAAGAATTGGTAAAAATCATCTAATTTCTTGACGATAGCTTGTCCTTTTAAACGATAAATAAACAGTAAAAAGTACTTTTATGCTAAAAAATAAGTTATAATATACGCCCTTTGTAAAAATATTAAATTTATTTAATATGATACAAATTAAACAGTAGGAGATGAGTATGTACAAAAAGACAAAACTAACCAAATTAGTGTTATCATTAGCAATGCTAGGCCTAATGAGTGGTGCCGCTGTTGCAGAAGAACTAAGTGGTACATTGGCTAAGATCAAAGAAAGCGGTGTAATTGTTGTTGGTCATCGAGAGTCTTCTATCCCATTTTCCTACTATGGTGAAAAACAAGAAGTTATCGGTTATTCTCAAGATTACTCTAACTTAATTGTAGATGCAGTCAAAAAAGAACTAAACTTACCGGATCTTAAAGTTAAATATTTACCTGTTACCTCTAAGACTCGAATTCAATTACTAAATAACTATACCTATGATTTTGAATGTGGTTCCACAACAAACAATCTTGAACGTCAAAAGACTGTAGATTTTTCTGACAGTATTTTTATTGTAGGTACCCGATTCCTTGTTAAAGCAGATAGTAATATCAATAGTATTGAAGATTTAAAAGGAAAAAATGTAGTGACTACCGCTGGTACTACATCTGAAGTCCGTTTAAATCAAATTAACAATAAAGAAAAATTAGGTATTCGTATTATTACGCCAAAAGATCATGGTGATGCATTTAATGCTCTTGAAACTGGTCGTGCTGAGGCATTTTTAATGGATGATGCACTTTTAGCCGGTGAGCGTTCACGTGCAATTAACCCAGCTGAATGGAAAATTGTCGGTGAGCCATTATCTTATGAATCTTATGGTTGTATGTTAAGAAAAGGCGATACCCAATTTAAACAATTAATGGATAAAACCATTGCTGATGCCCAAAAATCAGGAAAAGCATTAGAATCTTATAACAAATGGTTCACTCAACCTGTTCCACCAAAAGGAGCGAATATGGCTCTAACAATTTCACCAAAAATGGTTGAGCTTTTTGCAAATCCAAATGATAAAGCATTAGATTAATACTTTTCTCATCTTTCTAATCCTATGTACTAAATGTATGTTGCATTTAGTACATAATCTAATTTAGTGAAATAAATATATTATGAGTTTCAATTGGACACTATTTTTTGAATCCACCCCGTATGGTGATGGAATTTATTTAAACTGGCTTTTTGACGGTATTATTGTAACCGTTTCATTAGCAGTTACTGCTTGGATTATTGCATTCATACTAGGATCACTAGTGGGAATCTGCCGAACATTAGAAAATAAATTTCTAAATCGTTTTGCAGCCGGTTATATCCAACTATTCCGTAATATCCCATTACTAGTACAAATGTTTTTATGGTACATGTTATTTCCAGAAATTCTATCTGGAAGTTTAAAAACATGGTTTATATCTGGTTTATCACCTGATGTCAGTGCATTTATCACGGCGGCAATTGCTTTAGGTCTGTTTACTTCTGCACGTATTGCAGAACAAGTTAGAACCGGTATTCAAACTTTACCCATAGGTCAGCGTTATGCCGCTATTGCACTTGGTTTAACAAATCGACAAGCATATATGTATGTTCTACTACCTAATGCTTATCGTCGTATTATTCCACCACTAACGTCTGAAATGACCAATATCATTAAAAATTCATCAGTTGCATCCACCATTGGATTGATAGATTTGATTGGTCAAATAGATCGCATTAACGATGCAACTAACAGCATTGTTGAAATATTATGTGGAGTAACGATTGCATTTATGTTGATAAACTATGCCGTACTAACCATTATGCGTTTTGTTGAAAAACAAACCCGCTTACCTAATATGAATCATGGAGGATAACATGCAACTACTAAATTGGATTGCAGATATACCTTCATTGGTATCAGACAATTATCATCTACTATTAAGTGGGTTATGGTTAACCGCTAAAATTACATTTACAGCCGTCGTATTTGGTATTGTTTGGGGGACAGTATTAGCTTTAATGCGTTTATCAAATAATAAAATACTAAATATTTTTGCTAAATGTTATGTCAATTTATTCCGTTCCATTCCATTACTATTAGTTTTGTTATGGTTCTATTTAGCGTTACCACAAGTTATTAAACATATATTTAATTTACCGCCTTATGCTGATGTTAGGATTGTTTCAGCAATGATCGCATTTGCTTTATTTGAAGCAGCTTACTATTCTGAAATCATTCGTGCAGGGATTAATGCGGTTGCTAAAGGTCAATATCATGCGGCTTACGCATTAGGTATGACCAAAAGTCAGGCAATGCGTTTGATAATATTACCACAAGCATTTAGATCAATGGTGCCATTGTTGTTAACACAAGGTATTATCTTGTTCCAGGATACCTCTTTGGTTTATGTGATGAGCTTAATTGATTTATTTGGCGCCAGTGTTACCCAAATTGGTACGGTTCAGGGTGGTACTGTTAAATATTCAATGATTATTTTTGCAGCAATAAGTTACTTTATAATTTGTTATACTGCTTCTCGTTTAGTTAATTATTTCAAGAAAGGGATAAGTCGATGATCTCCTTAGAAAATGTATCAAAATGGTACGGAAAATTTCAAGTATTAAAAAACTGTACTACAAGAGTAGGTAAAGGTGAAGTTGTTGTTGTTTGTGGGCCTTCTGGTTCAGGTAAATCAACACTAATCAAAACCGTAAATGCTCTAGAACCTATTCAACAAGGTAAAATTATTATTGATGGTACTGAGATTACAAATCCATCGACTAATTTAGCAAAACTGCGTTCAAAAGTGGGAATGGTATTTCAACACTTCGAGCTTTTCCCTCATTTAACAATTTTGAAAAATTTGACACTTGCTCAAATTAAGGTATTAGGCCGATCAAACGAAGAAGCGCGTGAAAAAGCGCTATCGCTATTAGATCGTGTTGGCTTATTGGCTCATGCAGATAAATTCCCAGCTCAACTATCTGGTGGTCAACAACAACGTGTTGCAATCGCTCGAGCACTATGTATGGATCCTGTCGTTATGCTATTTGATGAACCAACCTCGGCTCTTGATCCAGAAATGGTTAATGAAGTACTAGATGTTATGGTTGAATTAGCTTATGAAGGCATGACAATGATGGTTGTTACCCATGAGATGGGCTTTGCACGTAAAGTTGCACATCGCGTGATCTTTATGGATGCTGGTGAAATCATTGAAGATACCTCAAAAGAACAATTCTTTACCAATCCACAATCAGATCGTGCTAAAGACTTTTTAGCTAAGATCATTCACTAATAGATAAAAAAGCACCAGCTATAATACAATAAATTGGTGCTTTATCTATATCAGCAATAATTTAAGTGTCGCTACTATTGTAGAACATTTTTTATTTGTTCAACTAGGCCACTTTCTCGATGTATTTGACTTTTCACTACACGATCTAAAATTTTAGCATCAGAATAAATTGAGACTGTTTTTTTAGCCCTTGTTATTGCCGTATAGAGTAATGATCGATTAAGTAGTGGTGAAAATTCTGTTGGTAGAATAATATTGACATGATCAAATTCAGAACCTTGGGATTTGTGGATAGTCATTGCATAGGCAGTTTCATGCTCCGGTAATCGATAGGGAGAAAAACCTTTAATAGAACCATCAGAAAAAGGGAAATAAACCCGTAATTTTGAGTGATCATGTTCAGCCGTAAGAGTGATACCAATATCACCATTATATAAACCTAATGAGGTACTATTACGTAAGATCATAATTGGCCGACCAATATACCATTGATCACGATTATTTAATTTAATCAATTTATGTTTGGCTAATAATGATTCAATTTGCTTATTTAACCCACCTACCCCAAATTTACCTTCACGTACAGCACACAGTAAACGACACTCAGCAAATTTACTTAAAACATTGGCAATATCATTATTTTGATGATGTTTAATAGCATTTAGATAATTTTTATAATGTGCTACACAATCATCTAAAACAGCTTGGTAAGTTTGACTTGAAGATAATTCATAATAACAAGCATCTGGTAAAGCTTTATTGGCTAGCAGTTTTTTAACCGCTTGCAATTGACCTTCTTTAACGGCATTAGCCAACAAGCCTATTCCTGAAGACTCGTTAAAACGATAACTTTTTTTCAATAAACAGATACTATCGGTGATCATACTTGCTGGTTGGTCTGCGATTGGAATAGTATAGCCAGTTAATTGACTTAGTTCATCAGCCCTAGATTGACTATATCCATTTAAAATAAAGTCACATAAGTCACCAAATACTGCACCGGCTTCAACAGAAGATAGCTGATCTTTATCACCCAATAAGATTAAGCGAGCACAATTAGGCAGAGCCTCAATAATTCTTGCCATCATATTCAGATCAACCATTGACGCTTCATCAACTACAAGAACATCAATATGTAATTGGTTGTGTTTATTATAATTAAATGAGCGATTATCAGTTTTTGCACCTAATAAACGGTGCAGAGTCACGGCTTCAGTTTGAATATTTAATGATTCAAAAGATAACTGCTCAATTGCTCGACTGAGAGATTCGGTTAACCTTGATGCAGCTTTGCCAGTTGGTGCTGCTGCCACGATTCGCGTGGTAGGATCATTTAAGACTATTCCTGCTAAGATTTTAGCTACTGTAGTTGTTTTACCTGTACCTGGGCCACCTGAAATAATGGCAATTTTACGAGTTAGCGCCACCGCAACCGCAATTTTTTGCCAATCAATAGTTGTATTATTATCAACAAATAGTTGGTCGAGAATATTTTTTAAGTCGATCGATTTACTTGATGTAATATTCAACTGTGGTTGATTAAAAAACTGTGCAACATGACGTTCATCTAGCCACATACGTTGAAAATAAAGTTTATTTTCAATAAAAATAAGTGGCGCAAGTTGCTTCCCATCACTTACTACCTGTTTATTTGAAGCTACACAGAGTACATTAACCCAATCTTCAACTGTTGGAGCATTGAGTTCCTGCCAAAGTTGTGGATCGATAAATTGTTGATTCAGGCGAGTAATATCAAGACAAACATGACCTGACCTGACTTCCTGACTTAACGATATAATTAAAAAGGCAAAACGTTTACTAATAATTTCATCGTTGCCATCAACTTTATTGACCAAAAATTGTGCCAAATGAAGATCGAGTAAACTGATCTGACTGTTTTGCTTAAATTGCTCGAACCAATTAGTTAACATAGTTTATACTTTGTTTTATAAGGTATATCATCCATAAAGATATTTCTTTATCATTTGGAAAAGTGAGTTTAAAGCTTAAATTAAGATCTTTAGTTTCACTTATGTTAAAGTAAATTGCCAAGTTAATAATTTAGTTTGTTTATAATATTGAACACCATCATATTTGTCATCATCTAGTATTACTATTTTATTTAAAATTACCGATAGCTGATCATTAATTACAATATCAATTAGCAATGTTTTGTTATTTTAACATCAATAGTATAAGCATACTTTTGTGAAATATCATTACTAAATAACGAAGTAGTTGAAGTTTCTTCAACATTGAGGTTGCAGATGATTAAATTAATCTTATAAAAAATAGTTATTTACAGTTTTTATGATAAATCATTATTCATTCAGCATAAGATTTAAATTACAAATCAAAAATATTTATTTTTTGTTTAGTATATTGAACATTTATAAAAAATGATGTAAATTTTGTTACAGATAAAAAACAAAAAGGAGGCGGTATGGATGGTTTCAATTATTTAAAAGCAGCCATAAAACGCAAAAAATTATCCTTACAGACTGTTGCTGATGCTTGTCAGATGACTAAAGGTTATTTGAGTCAATTGATCAATGATAAAATTAAAAATCCAAGCGCACAGAAATTACAATCACTTCATCATTATTTGCAAATAGACTTAGCTAGCAAAAATAAAAAAGTTGGAGTGATTTTTGGAAAATTTTATCCATTGCATACTGGTCATATTTATTTGATTCAACGTGCAATTAGCCAAGTTGATGAACTTTATATTATTCTTTGTTCCGATACTATCCGGGATATGGCGTTATTTGAAGAAAGTGCTATGTCACGCCAACCAACGATCAATGATAGGATTCGTTGGTTGTTACAAACATTCAAATATCAAAAAAATATCCATATTGAACTTTTAGAAGAAGATGGTATTCCGGCTTATCCAAATGGTTGGAATGAATGGAGTGATAGAGTCAAAAAATTATTTAAAGAAAAAGGCATTAATCCTAGTTGCGTCTATTCAAGTGAACCACAAGATGTAGCCATGTATAAAGATTTATTCGATTTAGACACCGTACTTATCGATCCTACTCGGCAATTTATGCAAGTCAGTGGTACTCAAATTCGTCAAGCCCCATTAAAAAATTGGCAATATATACCAACAGAAGTGAGACCATTTTTTGTGAGAACGGTAGCTATTCTTGGTGGTGAATCAAGCGGTAAATCGACATTAGTAAATAAATTAGCCAATATGTTTAATACCACTAGTGCTTGGGAATATGGCCGTGATTATGTATTTTCTCACCTTGGTGGCGATGAACGAGCATTGCAATATGCTGACTATGATAAAATTGCATTAGGGCATGCTCAATATATTGATTTCGCAATAAAACATGCTAACAAAGTGTCATTTATTGATACCGATTTTATTACGACTCAAGCGTTTTGTAAAAAATATGAAGGTAAAGAACATCCTTTTTTACAAGCTATGATCAATAATTATCGATTCGATCTAGTTATCTTATTAGGTAATAACACACCGTGGGTTGCTGACGGATTAAGAAGTTTAGGCAGTCCAAAACAGCGAAAAGATTTTCAACAATTGCTGATTTCATTGTTAGAAAAAAACCATATCAAATACATCCAAATTGATTCACCCGATTATGAAGAACGCTATTTGCGAAGTATCGAATTAGTCAATCAACTTATTAATGATGAAGAGTAATGATTATGAATAAATTAAGCCATTTTGTCATAGCTATTGGCCGCAATAAATTTTATCCATTGTTTTGTATTATTTGTGTCACCGGAGCATATATATATACGGATCCAATTAATGATTTCAATATACGCTATGCAGTATCATACGCTGGCGCATTTTTAGGATTGTTATGTGTAATCTTATTAGCTAAACGCAAAAATTTAGGTAATGTGCTTGGTATGCTAGCAGTAATCGCTGAATGTTGTGCAAATTTCCTTGGTGGCAATATTGGAGCAGGTTTACCAACGTTTTACTATTTTGGCTCACATATTTATGGCATATTAACTTGGCAAAAAAATCTAGATAATAATAAAAGCGTTAAAGTTCGTACTTTAAATGAAAATGCCTTTTTATATGCGTTAATATTCCTCATTGCGGCTGCTTTTTTCAATATTTATTTAACTAATGAAATCGGCGCAATAAATACCTCCTACCAACTTATTACTAACTGCTTTATATTCGGGCTAGGCGTAGTTGCTCAACTTTTATTAATGATGAGATATGCTTTCAATTGGTATTTATGGGTCTTATTAAATGTATTAGTTATTAGTTTAAATATTTATACTGACAATATTGTTATCGCAACTCAGTATTTAATTTATCTGTTTAATGCAGTATACGGTATTTGTGAGTGGAAACTTTCCGAACAAAAAGAAAAAGAGAAGAAAAATTAATTTTCGATAAATGAAAGAGAATAGTTAAATTGAAAAAGGAGCAAATAATCAAATTATTCGCTCCTTTTTCATTATTCTATATCACCATCAACAAGCGGAACAAATTTCACTTCACCAATATTCTGAGTAATAAAATTATCACCATCTCGCTCAATTAATTGTAACGTTTGCTGGTTTTTACCTACAGGTAACACTAGTCGCCCTTTGTCGGCTAGTTGTGTCAGCAGACTCGAAGGCACTTCGGTTGCTGCTGCAGTTACAATTATGCCATCAAATGGCCCACGTTCTGGCCAACCTTGCCAACCATTACCATGCCGAGTTGAAATATTATGGATATCAAGTAACTTTAATCGTCGTTTGGTATTCCATTGTAAGCTTTTTATTCTTTCTACTGAAAAAACATGATTAACTAGTTTGGCTAAAACTGCTGTTTGATATCCTGAACCGGTACCAATTTCAAGTACTCTAGCATTAGGCGTTAAGTTTAATAATTCGGTCATTTTAGCAACAATATAAGGTTGAGAAATAGTTTGACCACTACCAATAGGTAACGAGCGATCATCATAAGCTTGATGTGAAAGCGCTTCATCAACGAACTTTTCACGTGGTATTGAAGCTATAGCTTCTAAAACACGATCATCTTTTATGCCCTGCTGGCGTAATAAGTCAATCAACTGCTGCCTTTTTAAACTTTGCATTTAAATTACTCATTTCCAATAATCAATTCACGTAATACACTTGTTGCATAACAACCCGAAGGTAAATAAAAACTGATATCTAAGTTATTTTCATCTCGCCATTGCCACTCTAGTTGCTCAGGACGTAACAATATTGAGCGTCGCATCGTTTCAACCCGTTCCTTTCTAAATAACTCAGTAAAACAAGACCAATTTTCCAAACAACTTTGTTCAAATGTTAAAGCAATAGATTCAGTACCTAATCCTGAATCCCCCACCAAAGGAGCGGTAATATTAATCTCACCATTTTGTAAACGTTGTTGTAAAAGTGATAATTCCTCAGTTTTAGACAAAAACCAACTATTACTTTTTGATAATTGTAATATATCCCCATCAACAACTGTTTGCTGAATCTGGCGTTGAATCCTTTGACTGACTATATCATTAAAAATAGCACTACGTGCAGCAGAAAGATAAAAACTTCGTTTTTTACGGTCTTTAACTGAAATTTCACCATTAGCCCACTTTATTGCTTGATGAATATTATTTTGCTCACGTCCAAATCGTTGTTCGCCAAAATAATTAGGAACACCATGCTGTTTAATTAACTCTAATTTTGATTCGACTTCTTGTTGACCAGTCAAATTTCTTAAAACAATTTTAAATCGGTTACCTTTTAAAGCCCCTATTTTCAATTTTTTATTATGCCGAGTAACCTGCAATATTTGACAACCAGTTAAATCAAATTGTGAAAAATCTGGGGTATCTTGCCCTGGCATATGCAAACTAAACCATTGTTGGGTAACAGCTTGGCGATCTTTAAGACCTGCATAACTGACATTTTTCGCTGAAATACCGACATATTTAGCTAACTGTTCAGCCACAAATACCGTATTACAATCTTTCTTTTCGAGATAAACTAAAACATGTTCACCTTCACCAGTTAAATCAAAACCTAGTTCTTCGATAACAATAAAATCTTCATATTGTTGCTTATATAAACCATGGCTTGTTGGTTTACCATAAAAATAATTGAGCTCTGCTAACACGTAATCGCCTATTGTCTAATTTATCTCTATTTCTTTGCTAATAACACTACTGCTTCACAAGCTATACCCTCTTTACGGCCAGTAAAACCTAATTGTTCAGTAGTCGTTGCTTTGACACTAATCTGATCAAAATGAACTTGCAAATCTTCAGCAATATTAACCCGCATTTGATCTACATGAGGTCTCATTTTAGGTTCTTGTGCAATAATAGTAGTATCTAAATTAATTAATTTATAACCTTTAGATTGGATAATACCATACACTTCTTTCAATAATAATCGGCTATCTATACCTTTGTATTTAGGATCTGTATCTGGAAATAATTTACCAATGTCTCCTAAAGCCAATGCACCAATTAATGCATCAGTAATAGCATGTAATACCACATCACCATCAGAATGAGCAACAAGACCAAACTGATAAGGGATTTTCACTCCAGCTAATGTAATTGGCCCTTCACCACCAAATTTATGGACATCAAACCCATGACCGATTCGCATAATCTACCTATATTAATTTTGATTAGTTAAATAAAATGATGCTAAGTTTAAATCTTCTGGTCGAGTAATTTTTATATTATCTCGACGACATTCAACCAATAATGGATGACCACCACAATACTCTATAGCCGATGCTTCATCAGTAATTGCAATATTATTTTTTAAGGCTTTACTTAAACACATTTTAAGTTCACCAGCATTAAATAATTGCGGCGTAGCAGCTCCCCATAAATAAGTTCGATCGATAGAGTGAGCAATAACAGTTTGATTATCTCTATAAGCTTGTTTAATCGTATCACTTAGTGGTGTTGCTAATATTCCACCCTTATTTTCGTGTAATACTCGATTAATTAATTTTGTAATATCTTCATGAGTAACACATGGCCTTGCGGCATCATGAACTAAGGCCCATTGGTTATCATTAACTAAATTTAAACCTGCTAAAACAGAATCAGCTCGAGTTTCACCACCATAAGCCACTTTAACATTATCTTGCGATGCGAGTTCAAGTGTATTAAAAAATTTATCCTCAGGACTGATGACCACCACTACACAGGAAATATTGGGATGAGTTAACAATTTTTGTATAGTATGTTCCAATATTGTCATTGGACCAATTTTTAGATATTGTTTAGGTAATTGGCTTTTCATGCGACAACCCACTCCTGCAGCAGGAACGATTGCGATAATATCACTATTATTTGTCACGTAATACCTTATTGTTTTGCTTTAGAATCAATAATTATTCGATAAAAATACTCATTGGCCTTAACCATGCCTAAATGACTGCGAGCTCTTTCTTCAATCGCTTCATAGCCTTTTTGCAAATCGTCAACTTCTGCAAACATCTGTTCGTTACGAGCTTTCAACATATCATTCTCTCGATGCAGATTCTGTAACATTTGCACATTTTCTTGATAATCATAAATGTTATTCTTCCCATACCACAATGAGTACTGTAAATAACCCAGCACTAGTAGTAATAAAAACGGAATTTTCCACCTAATCATAAGTTTAATTTATCTCTTAACTTAAATACATTTAACAGGTTTTGGTAAGCCTGCAAGTTTAGTTGCTTGTTTAGCTGGACCATCAGGAAATAACTTATATAAATACCTACTATTGCCCTTTTCTGGACCAAATTTTTTTTCCATTGCTTTAACTAATGCACGAATTGCCGGTGAAGTTTTATATTCTAAGTAAAAATCACGAACAAATAAAATCACTTCCCAGTGAGCATCAGTTAACTCTATAGATTCTAAAGTAGCTAATTCAGGTACTAAATCAACAGTCCAATCCTGCCAATTTTTTAAATACCCTTTATCATCAGTGTCTATTTGATTTAACATTTTTCAAAACATAACTTAATATTTACTGCGTATTATACTCGATTAATAAGATTGCAACACTAGTTTTGGCGAGTAAACAATCTAGTTTTGTTGAATTTCGCCTGAATTTGGCGAAAATTAAAGCAGTCGATAAAAAATATTAAATTTACTATTTACAAACAAGTCCGTCTCCTTTAATATTCACAGCCATTGCGGAAGTGTGGCTGAGCGGTTGAAAGCACCGGTCTTGAAAACCGGCGAGGGGCGACCCTCCCAGAGTTCGAATCTCTGCGCTTCCGCCATCTTCTTTAAATATTATCTAAAAATCAAAAAGTTGAAATGGAATTTTTTTCAGTCTGCCATCTAGTATACCACTTTAGTTAAATAATCTTACAATCTTAAATAAGTTCTCATCTGCCAATATTTTAAGCCAATACGCACTAACTTATGGCTAAAACGGCTAAATTAGCCGAATTAGCAAAAAAATAATGAAATTTTTTTAAATTTAAAACACTAATTAAAAAAGTAAGTTTAGAGTAAAGCCTAACTCCTTTTTTATTTGGAATTTTATTGGTTTTTATTTAGCAATACATGTAATTTGTTATGTTGAGGGTAAAACTCTAAGTAATCAGCCACTTCATGCTTATCTGGATACCCTTTTTGATCAACAGCCATAATTAAACTTGGTAGCTGATTCATTGCTCTTGGTGTAAACAACCGCATACTATCGTCTAGGCCAGACGTCTCCTATACGTTCATCTCTTTCTAATATAAGAACTGTGATATCTTTTTAGTCAGAAATGATGCTAAACACAGTCCAGCTTGTCCAGCACCGATGATTACACAGTCGTAAGTCATGAATTATATCCTCTAATAGATATATGTTGGGTGAGCATATATCAATTCAAAGGTTATTTAATTGAATAAACTAGCTATATTAAATCTCTCATTCTTTTTTTTAAATGAAAATAATTGTCAAAGAATAAATAACTATTTGAAATATAGAGAGTTAAATAAATGAATAATTTTTTTTTATAAAATGAAGTCAGCTTATTTGTTCAAGACAATATTACTCACCCATTTATATAATGCAGTTAACTTTTCACAATCTAATAACCAAACAAGAGATGGAATAACATAATGGAAAATAATAAGGCAGTGGCTATGTCTGTGAATTTTTTACTCGGTTGTAGGGGTAATTATATTACGGGTCAAACTCTAGTTATTGATGGTGGAATGTCTGCTTAATGAAACAGCATTTTGTGATGCTGTTCATAGAAGCAATGATTAAAATGAAAGATGTAAATGGAGTGTAGGATGGAAAACAACACCGATGGCCGACAATTCAATGGTTTAAAACGATATAAAAAATTGATTATTTTATCTGTTATTTTCCTAGTTTCAGGGATAGGATACTTCATTTTTTGGTACATGTTTTCTCGGTTTACAGAATCTACAGATAATGCGTATGTTATGGGAAATCAAATTCCAATTCATACTCAAATAAGCGGAGGAATCTCCTCCATTTACGTTGATGATAATGACTTTGTAAGAAAAAAAGATGTTATCGCTCAATTAGAATCAATTGATGCTGAAAATAATTTTAGTTATGCAAAAAATGAATTAGCCAAGGTAATAAGAGAAATTCAACAGATCAAACTGACAACTGAAAAATTGTCAGCAAGTATTCAATTAAAGCAAGCGACATTAGATAAATTAGAAAAAGATTTAGCTCGGAGAGAAGGCCTTTGGTCTCGTAATGCTATTTCAAAAGAAGAAATAGAGCATGCTAGGCAAGATGTATTAATTGCGTTAAATGACTTAAAAATTTCCAAGCAAGAGTTAGAAATTAATAATGCCCTATTAATGCAGAATTCATTATTAGAACAACCACGTATTCAGCAAGCTATTTCTAAACTAAAGGAAGCTTGGCTTAACTTAAAACGAGTAACAATTGTTTCCCCTGTCACTGGATATGTTTCGAGGCGCCAAGTCCAAGTTGGAACACAGGTTAATAGAGGAGAACGATTATTAGTTATTGTTCCTTTGGATCAAGTTTGGGTAGAAGCTAACTTTAAAGAAGTTCAATTAAAACACATTCGAATAGGACAAAAAGTTAAGTTAACTAGTGATTTTTATGGAGATGATATTAAATTCGACGGGGTGATTACAGGAATTGCTATGGGAACGGGAAGTGCATTTTCGTTATTACCAGCACAAAATGCAACAGGAAATTGGATTAAAGTAGTTCAGCGTTTACCTGTTCGTATTGAATTGAATAAAGAGCAAATTAAGGAATATCCATTACGGGTAGGGTTATCTATGTATGTAACAGTGGATACCAGTGATGTAAGTGGAAAATTACTTACTGATATTTCACCTCAAGAAATTAAATATCAAACAGATGTACTTGCTTACGACTTAGATGAATTCGAGCAACTAGTACGAGAAATTATGCAAAATAACTTAATTTTAGAGAGTAATATTCAGTGAATCATAAAATGTCACCATTATATCTATCAGGTGCAAAATTAATTGGGCTTATTGTTGCATTGGCAACAGTGGCCTTCTTACAAATTTTAGATTTAACAATTGCCAATGTAGCTCTCTCTACTATTGCTGGAAACCTAGGAACATCAAGTAGCCAAGCAACATGGGTAATTACATCATTTGCCGTATCCAATGCCATTTCAATTCCTATATCTGGATGGCTAGCTAAATACTTTGGGGAAGTTAAATTATTTTTGTTTTCAATTTTGTTGTTTGTATTTGCTTCTTGGTTATGTGGTGTCTCCAACAGCCTTGAAATGTTAATTATTTCACGAGTACTACAAGGTGCGGTTTCTGGACCAATTATTCCTCTTTCTCAAAGCTTATTATTAGCTAACTCTCCAGATTCCAAAAAAAATATGTCTTTAGCAATATGGTCGATGACTATTATTATTGCTCCCGTCTGCGGACCTATTTTGGGTGGATGGATAAGTGACAATTTATTTTGGGGCTGGATTTTTTTACTAAATGTGCCAATTGGTCTAATAGCATGGATAAGTATTAGAATATTATTAAAAGGACGAGAAACAGAAATAAGTAAATCTCGAATAGATACTATCGGGCTTGCTTTATTAATATTTGGTGTTGGTAGTTTACAGCTAATTTTAGATAGAGGAAAAGAACTGGATTGGTTTAATTCATCTGAAATTATTATTTTATCTGTGATAGCGTTAGTAACACTTTCTTTTTTTGTTCTTTGGGAAATGACATCGAATCATCCTATTGTTGATCTATCTTTATTTAGATCAAGAAATTTTACAGTAGGGACGATTTGCATAAGTTTGGCATTTTTGCTACATATAGGCACATTAGTTATGCAACCACAGCTATTACAACGAGTTTTTGGTTATACTGCAACGTGGGCAGGATTAGCATTGTCTCCCATCGGTTTAGTTCCTATTGTTCTTGCTCCAATAGTCGGTCGTTTTGTTCCTTATTTAGATATGAGGAAGCTTGTGACTTTTGGTTTCATTGTTTTTGCTTTGTGCTTTTTTTGGAGAGCTTACTCGTTTGAGCCTAATATGGATTTTTCGAGTTCTGCATGGCCCCAATTCTTTCAAGGATTTGCGATAGCTTGCTTTGTTATGCCTTTGAATATAATAATTTTAACTGATATACCTTCGCACAAGTTAGCGGCAGCAGGAAGTTTATTTAATTTTTTTAGAACATTATCTACTTCCATTGGTACTTCTTTAACAAATTCATTATGGGAACATCGTGAAGCAATTCATCACAACCAACTAACTGATCTAATGAATCAAAATATACAAACGCTAGAATACACATATCGGCAGTTTCAGTTGCAAGGTTTTTCTGAAACTCAAGCTTCGGCAAAACTAGCACAAAATATTACTAATCAGGGGCTGGTAATCGCAACCAACGAAATTTTTTGGCTATATGGAATTATTTTTATACTATTAATCATAGTTGTTTGGTTTGCAAAATCAACCATTACATCAAAGAATGAAATAGAAAAATAGTTGGTTAGATAAGTACGTAAGTCATAACAAGATTATGATATTTTGAAAAATAAAAATGAACTTCAAAAACTTTATTGATCGGATTACCTACATGTAATGTACATGTTTTTTTTCTTTGTTTATACCTATGCAAAAAATATTTTCATATGAAAGTGTAATACCAGTTGAGCTAAACGCCTTATATAAACTCTCTTGGGCTGAAAATACTAAAGTAATGTAATGTGTTATGTCCATTATCATGTCACTGGGAGTGAAGCATTTTAGGATGGTTTGACTTAAATCAATTGTTTTTTGAGTGGACATTATTTTTTCTATATCAACGCCTATGCTTTAAACCTCATTTGAGTGTTTTGTTGTAACCGCAGTTACAAAATTATTAAAGTGAGATATTGAACCAGCTATGTTTTTAGATCATAAAACGGCTCCGTTGGAACTTTTTAGTCTCCAGTAATATTCTCCCTCGCGCAATAAGTTTTCTAATGCCATAGCAGAACACACTCTACCATCTAAGAACTCTATTTTTCTTCTTACTGGAAATTATTGAACGTCTTTTTTTAATTTTAATAGTAAATTATCAAAATTATTAATATTAAAATTATCTACTGAAAAATGGCAAAAAGATTGCGAAATATTTTGCGATCCTATAATAAAGTTTTTGGTGATAGGTTTAAAATAGCCAAAAATACGTTTGTATTGTTCTTGATTAACTTTATATATGATGTGTGTTATCCTTTAGTTAGTTAAAGTTAATCGAATTACGTATATATATAGTCTTTAAATATGGTTTATGTTACTGTTTTTAAGGACAAGGATGTTTATTTAGCAAGGATAAAATATCATGTTAGACAATGATTTGTTAGTTAAAGTGCACCGACAAAATTTATCTACATTGCTTTTTATAAACAATATCACGACGGATTGGCATCGTCACCCTTCTCTTCAATTGACAATATCATTGCACAATATGTCTTTTGAACTAGAAACACCAGATGAAAAAAAAGAGGTGTTTGGTTTTATTATTCAATCAAATGTTCCCCATAAACTGCGCGCACCAGATGTCTGTTGTATTAATTTGCTTATTGACCCAGAAGATCCCTATTATCACTTATTATCGCATTTTACTGAAACTAATCCTGTTTATTTTCTTACTAAAGAAGAAGCATTAAAAATTGCCAGTTATTTTATGAAGTCTGTTACTATAAGCCAACCATTTGAGCTTTATCACGTCTATAAGTTATTATGTGAGTCAGATCCTAATTGTTCATGTGATCAAGATAACCGCATTAATAAAGCAATCTCTATTATTTCATCATTACCCATAAAGCAAATTTCATCGAGGGAAATCGCCGAAAAAATACACCTTTCTGAAAGTCGCTTTCTTCATCTTTTTCGTTCTGAGTTGGGTATTAATTTCAGGGGTTACCTATTGTGGAAAAGATTGCAGGATGTAATTGATACACTCGACTCCCCTACAACACTGACAAAATTAGCCAATGATATGGGATTTTCTGATTCGGCTCATTTTAGTAGAACATGTTTATCTAGTTTGGGGCTGAGACCATCACAACTCAAACGAGCTTTAATAATTGATAATAAAGACACTATATGCGGAAAACATTACTGTTTGTACAGCGTATTTCAGGCATTACATACCTAAAATACACTGTATTATCGTTTATATACTACTAACTGAATATAAGATTCTTCGTTTCAGAAATATTGACCAAAGATTGCATTTGATTAATCGCAATACCATTGAGTTGTATCAAGCGTTCGCAAGTACTTATACCTTGATGAATTAAGACTAAGTTAATACTTTGCAGATTAGATAAAATGACTAATTGCTCTTTTGAATCATTATGTAAACAATTAACAATGCATCCGAATATGGAAAAAATACACTTGATAAATATTGAAGATAGTATGTTACATTTTCATATTGAGTACAAAACTAGAGGAACACCTATCCCTCATACACATCGTTATTATGATAAAAAATTAAATTTAATCAATATCCGTTGAACCGAGAATATAACTATATAAAAAATATATATTTGCAAGTATTCTATCTGGAATTTTTTGGTAAAGAAATAACTGATTTCAGGATAAGTCATTTTTATTGTAGTGTTAGTTATCTTTCTTTCCTGTAGTATCACTTCATCATTTATTTGTAAAAATAATTGAGGAGTGTATACCATCAAATTAATATTTGGGGATTAATAAAGCACTCTCGTTTGGATGATTATGGATAAATGAATTGGCTATGCTTAAGGCTCATTTTAACTAAAACTATTACCTAAATAGGCATACTACTACAAAAGTATAACATCCTACTTAGGCATTAAAATTGATAATGCACTATAAATAACTAAATAAATATAGATTTAATAGTGCTGTAACAATCTTTGATTAAAGGTTAATATTCAAAGCCTCTTGCAACTGTTTTGCTTTCGCCACCGCTGTTGACTTTAATTTTGATGAAGCTATTTCGTGCAGACCTTCCCATTTAGCATCTTTGATGTAACCACGCAATGCAGCTTCTTTCAAATAAGCGGCATACTGTAACGATATATCTAAAATACGATTTGTCCAGACTGGTATTTTTTCTCCTCGGCTAACGAGATTACCAACAAAACGAACACATTCAATTAAAATAGGCCAAAGTAATGGTAAAAATTTAATTTCTTTTTCTAATGACCTAATAAGTTTTGCAGGACTTACAATGGGATTTTTTAAAAATAGTAAAATTGCTCTACGAACAGTTTCTTCATCAACGCGACTTGTTAAAACATAATTTTCAGCAAAATAGGCACCCTCGCCATCTTGAGCGAGAAGTCCAATAACAATTATTAATAAAGTATTCGATAATGCTGGTATTTCTGTACTAGACAATGGGCCATCTTCATTTTTTAACCAATTTCGATATTTGCTCACCAGTAAGGCTTTTTTATCATTATCCCAATGCAAATAAACACTTTCTTGGCTATCTGTTGTAAATTTAGGGTGTTCCATGGGAGCCGGATATGCTTGACATTGCCCTTCTATTTCTAAATCAAAAAACCAATTTGTTTTTACTATATGAAAAACACGGTCATTAATATCTGGTAGTTTCAATGTAAAAATGAAAGCGGAATTAGATTTGCTTTGCTCTAATAAATCAATTGAGATAATAGCGCCATCATCAAGTACCGGAATGTTTCTTTCTTTTTTAGGCCAAATTTTATCAAAATCAGTTATATTAACTTCATCAGAATTTTTTGATTTAACAGACTTAATGTCTGGTAATTGGGTAATAATATATTTTGCTACACTGATTGCCCGTGAACTACCTGTTTTTTCAGCTAAAGCTCTCAAACCTAAAAGATCCAGTTGGTTTGGCGACGCAAGTCCATTGGTAACTGCAAACTGAACTTCGGGTAAAAATTCTGCCATAGCATCTACAATTTCATCAGTTCCTGTTAGCAATCTCGACGCTTTTAAAGACGCTAAAATTAATTCATCTAAAATTGGCCATACCACTGATAAAAGTCCTTGATGTGCAATATTTGACAATGTTGCAACTAAGCTCACTAATTTAGAAGGAGTGTTATTTATCCAGTCTAGTAAGAAAACATCAGCAATTCCTGGTATAAGTAAACCTCTTCCCCATGCCTCATTCACGGCTAAGGCTATATCAGCTATTGCACGGGGTGATGCTGAACGCTGTGCAGCGAGAATATTCATTGCCGCGCCAGCAGTTAACAGTATTTGTCTCTTAGCAATTTGCCTAAAAATGAGTCCTTTTCCATGCTCCATTTCATTGAATGAGGAAACACTCAGTCGTATAGCAGCATCACCCCAGAGCGGAAACACAGAAAATGCATTAGTAGTCAAATCACCTAAAGAATCAAACCTTTTAGGAAAGTATTGTAATGATGGAGTGGTTGGAATTTTTATATCCCAAAAATATTCCTTATTATAATCTAATAAAACCTCATTTACTGGGCAATCAAGATAAGCTAAAACTATGTCACCAGCGTTAATAGGCATTTTTTTACCTGATTGTAAAATGACATCAACCTTTAACGTTTTTAATAAGTTTAAATTTTTACTACTTTGTGTTTTGGTATCCAAACGAGTTAAAGCTAAAAATATGTCCGCTTCAAGTGCATCAATATTATTTTTCTGGTATTTTTCTAGTCGCTTACAAAGATCATCTACTGTAATTGAAAGATCACTCTTACTAGGAGTTGATAAAATACAAGGCAATTGATCTAAATTTTTGCACACTACATAATTACGAGCATGCAATACTTCATGTACCATATCTTTCTGATCTGCTCCCCAATAGCCTTCAGGTTCGATTCCTTTCACCCAACAAGCAATCAAATTAAGTAGTACATCAACAGATGTTGGTTTCACCCCCGCCAAACTTGTTCGAGCCGATTGAGGATCGTTATAAGCGATCTTATTTGCAACAGCTAAAAATCTTTCAGCAACAGTATCACAAACAAACTCTCTTCGACTAACCAGTTCACTGGCAAGCTCTGTTAGTGCTTGAGGTGTAACTTCTTCCCAATCAAATTGAGGGCATGTCCATAAAGAGGGTGTTTTTTGCCAAAGATGTTTAATGTCCTGTGTATGACTTTCTTCATTTTGTGCATAATTGAGTTGCCAATGGTTAGCCAATTGACTAGCTAGCTTTGCAATAGATTTATCTTTATCGTCACACCATATCGCCAACCATGGTGTGAGTTGCTCTAAATCACTAGGGGCTTTTCTTGTCATTGCTGTTTTTAAAACTAACTGTTTTGTTGATTTAACCTTTGCTGAGAATGAAGCTATCATTACCTCATTTAAAAGTTCATCATCAACATTCTCAATCAATATAGGCGCAATTTTTGCAATTACATCTGATTCACCTTTGGCAAGTAAAGGAATCAAAACAGCTGTTCTTTCACATAACGTTGTAGTACTTATCCCTAACTCCTCTATTGCACTAACCCAAACCTTTCTATCCCCAGGTCGACTGGCAATATCTAACGCAAAAAAGATAAACTCTATTGCGTCGTGTTTTGAGAGCCAACCTTGTTTAACACCTTCGATAAATACAGAAAAGAATGGTCCAGTTGCAGGTACATTGACGGCAATCCCTATTTTAATATGCTCAGAAAATCTGCGTTTTATTTGTTTTTGTGTCGGTAACTCTTGAATCGATACTGCTCTTGAATAATCCTTAGCAGGTAATCCCATCGACAAAGCAGCATAAACTGACCAATCTTTCATATATTCGTAGCTTTCAGGAATAGCTAAATTTAACTGATCAACAAGTTGAACGGCAATATCACCAAATACACTTGAAGAGTGTTCAAATACTCTTCTTCTAGATACGCAAGCTTTGCTGATAAAGTTAGTCGCATACTTTTCACCCTTATCCTTAATAATAGGCAGTAATAAGGGCCTATCAGCAAAATAAGCAAACTCTAGAGCACGGGTGATAGAAACGCCAATCCTAATGGCATACAATGTGATATGTTTGAGATTGCATTCTATATACCCTTCGTTGGTGTAGGTGCTGTTTGCCTCTCTTTTAATAAGACGCTCCCAGTCTCCATTTTTTAGACCATTCAGCGCTATTTTTTGTTGTTCTTTTGTTCCTAGTGGTTGCTGTAATATGGTATCTATAGTTACTTTTTCCCATCGCAAAGAGTTAAAAATAGCAACGGCTTCTTCAAGCTTAGAGTTCATAAATACCTTCCTTGATTTGTACAGCTAAAACGTGCTTACAGGGGCCTTTTTTCTGTTGATTTTTAAGATACCAACTACATGTACATTGTGGATTACAATCCAATTGATTTGTAGGAATAGACACACGATAACTATCATCTGTAGAATTGACCATCCATGTTATCTCATCTATTTTTTCGACCTGATCAACTAAATTATGTGCACCAATAAGCCGTGGATTATCTTTTAAAACTCGGTTCGGATCTTCTGGTAACTCGCGATGAAAATAAGAACCTTCGTATGCATCAAACCCAAGTTTTCCACAAACGGCAAGATAAGCAAGTGCGCGCTCAATGCGATAATCCTCTAATGCTGAAGCATTTGACAATTGTTCTTTATTAATAAGCGCATCAAACTGTAAAAGATCATTCACTATTTTTGAATCTTTTTGTTCTGCTGATGAAACTAAAGAGGTTAACAATGCTCCTTCACCAGAATATCCTTGCCATGCTTCAGCTGTTAAGCTGAGTGTTAAACGAGCGCCCAAAAGGCTTACTTCAATCATGCATGGCCCCTGCTCGTTATTTTGCAAACAGTAAAAGGTTAAACTTATAATATTAGTTATTAGACGTTTAAGTGCATTAAGACGATGCAAGCCAGATATATAAACACTATGCGTATCGCTTCTAGGCATTAATTTAATACCTGAACGCGATAGTACAAGCCAACCAGATTGATTTTTACTCGTTACATTAGGTAGAGTACTCACAAACATTTGTGCTTGAGGTCCTTTTATTGTAAAAACTGGCTTCATGTTTTTATGGATTTCAGCGATATTGCCTAAAGCTCTTATCCACCGATTAGGCATTTGAACAGGCCGTTGTAAAATGATTTTATCTAACCCTTTGAGATGATTGCCTTTATCCTCTATATGCCGTGTTAGTAACCCTTGATCACCTATATTTAAATGAAGTCTGTCTTTACTATTAACCTTAGCAAGAGCTTGTCTTAAACCAATACCAATATCAACATTAGTAGTACCTCGATAAATCTCTCCATCAAGGCCTTCTCTTAATAAATCTAAACGTGCATATACCCCATTACAGGCAGAAAAACACTCTGCTCTTACACGATCGCCTTGCGCTGAAAGTACCGGATCTTTTTGAAACTCAGGCTTATACTGGCAATAGTTCGTAGAAGTAATGTCTGCTAATACAAGCAATCCTCTTGCAATAATTTGAGGGTAAAGCGAAAAACCAGAAAAAAATACCGGATGATGAACAATACCTGTTGGCGTCAAAGCAGGCGAAAGCGCTAAAGCTAGTGCTCCATCAGTAAAATTTGATTGCTGAAAAAAAGCTCGCACGGTTTTTCCTAAATAAAAAATTTAAACAAATACTAAAATAGAACCAATGCTACATATGATATCTTTTAAGATTATATAGTTTATTGATAATTAGTTTATCAAAAACCAACAAAAAAGTGAGTTTTTTTAAAGGGAAACATTGCTTTTAGCATCTATTTATTAGAAGATTATTTATATTAGAGTTTTTATGAAAAATATCTGTTTTTAACTCTTATCTACCAATTTTATTGGCAATATTGAACGCCAAATATTTGTACAATAACCAAATTAAAATACAATAAACAACAATCTTTACTGAAATGCATACTTAGATTATTTGTTGCATATAAAAATATAGGAATAGAACACATGAAAGAACTATTAAAAAAAATCACTATATTATCTTTGTTGTTTGCAGCCCCATTATTTGCCAACCCAACTACTGAAAACATATCCATATTTAAAAAACAGAAGGAAGTTTTAAATGATGGAATAGAATATTTAACTTACTCAGCAGATATTGATGATGGTCGCTTTGTATTTATTGTTAATAATTATTCTGATAAAAACGATTATTCCAGAGAAGCGGTTGCGAGATATATCGTCGGTAACAATATTTATCGTGTAGTTTTAGTTGAGTTTTGTGTCGCCGAAACTGATCTATGTGGTGAATTACCTACTTTATTAACCCCGGTAGAAAAATTTGCTGATACTTTCTATCATGGTGAAGATCCTACAAATTACATTTGGAAGATCACTTACGTCAAAAATGATAAATTAGTCACTATTGAAGAATTTTCTACAATACCTAAAGTAGGTGATTTGAATGATTTTGTTGGTAAAATTCCGTCAGAGGAAGATGAAGAGGAAGGTATGGACTCTTCTATAAAGTATAATGAACAAGATATTAATTATAAACCATACATTCTAGATTGGAGCTATGGACCTAAAGTCAAACCATAATGTAGAAAGCTAATTTCATTTTAAACTGTTCAAATGTATCAACAAGGTGAACTTTCTTACTATTTTATTTTTATGATATCTTTTTTTAAATAGTATAAAAAATGCAAACAATTGTTTGCATTTTGTTAGTTTATAGTTGATAACTACCATTTATAGTTAAGTGTTCCTACCACACTGCGTTCCGCACCGTAATAACATCAATAACAACAAGGGTATCTTGAATTTGGTATTCAATATCTTGAGCAATAAGCATACTAATTTAATTATCCATCCAATTACACTATAAAGTTATCCTATCTACCTATTCTGCTCCTATTTTCCCATTGTTCTGCTTGCATAGAATGCATTTAAAAATGCCAATACTATTGAGCCGATTACAACTGGAAAATAACCAAATTTTTTTGCAAGATAATAACTTAGTGATATCACGATAAATCCACATATAAAACTTGGTGCCGATTGAGCATTACAGGCAGTAGAACGTGCCTGTGAACTATCTGAGTTGTCCATTATGATGGCAGTAATCGCAATAGACATTAAAGGTAAACTAAAGAAGTAAAGAAAACAGGCTAAATAGACATTAAAAATATTAACATAACCTAACGAGATCGGGATGAATGCAAGTAAAGCAAACGCCTGAAAAAGTAATGAATAGGTTAAACTTTGTTTCCTAGATAATCGCTTGAGGATTTTTGCAACTAATATAACAGCCACTAAGCTAACAATGGATCCAAATACTTTTAATAAAATAGCAATATCTGATAATGCCCAACCATCATCGACAAGTATTGGTGATAATAGATTATAAGCCGGTAGGAAACTAAACGGCATAAGTATCAAAATAATTAACCAATTAATTCTACCTTTCCAGATGATAATCAGATCTTTCCAATATTTAGGATCCATATTTTCATATATTGGCTTATTTTGACAGTAACGGTACTCTGCAAAAAAGAAAAGTTGAATTAATGTAAATCCAATTAAAATAGCAATTAATAATAAACAACCCATCCAACCAATATAGGTATAAAGTAGTAAAATTACTCCGCCGCCTAAAATATTACCTATCATAGAACCACTGGTTTTGATACTGGAAATAAGATAACGCTGCTCGGCTAAAAAAATATTACAGGCTAATCCTGATATGGCTAATTCTTGAGTTGCAGTCATGGTCGAAAAAATAAAAATGATGGGTAAAATGATATAAAACTGTTGTATAGGATCTAACAAAGCTATAAATATTAAGCATACTAACATTAGCGTTAAAGAAATAAATAACCAATTACGATAATGAGATATTCGCCGTTTTAAATATTTATCAATAACCGGTGCCCATAGAATTTTTAACCCGATTGGTAACATCATTAAAGGAATAAGACTTAATTGGTCTAACTCCATGCCATCTTTCCTTAGGATTAAAGCTAAAGCGATAGTCAAAAAGCCAATACCAACATATTCTGTAATATAAAGACTTACAAATAATAACCATACATTTTTAGGTAATTTAATTGTTGCATTGTCATTCATTTACTAATTATCCTTTTGCAGTACCTATTTTGTGGTCATAATATTTTCATTAATACCATTCTTTAATAGTAAAAAATAAAACAAATTTAGACCTTTCATACATATAATATTTAACTGATTTATCAATAGGTTATTTGTGCAGAAATACCTACTTGTCGTGGTTGTTGATAAGTTCTATATCGAGAAGATGAGGACATAAAGCACAAGCTAAATAAACTAAATTTTGCAGTTATCTTTTTCATCCGAATATGCCACAGTTGATAATGATTTTCATTTGCGATCATATAGATTAAAAAATAAGCTGTCAAATAGCTGTTTTAAAAAAATCAATATTATTAAATTAACTTGATTTTATTCAGAAGGAATAACTAAAATTTATAATCAAGTTAAATGATATATAAAATAAAAAACCCTAGTTAAACTAGGGTTTGATATGTAGACAGATGAATTAATCTAAGTGATTAACTATTTTTTCTTAGCTTTTCCTTGATACTCAGCATAATACTCTTGAGCAAGTTTACGCATTGATAAGCCAATCGCTGCATATTGATATTCATTTAAGTTGGCTAATGAAGCTCGAGCCGAAGGATGCTGTACAGCAAATCCTTTACCAGGTAATAAAACCACCCCTGCCTCATCGGCAATTCTAAATAACATTTCAGACGGATTTTTATTTTTTAAGATCCATTTAGCAAATTTGTCATCATAAAGCTCACGACAAATATGTTCTAGATCAATTAAGGTATAGTAATCAACACTATTTTGATCAGTATGATGCGCAAGTCCTAAATGTTGATATAACGAAGCCGCTCGACGACGGATCAATGATTTTAATGCAGCTTTATAACTTTGATCGGTATCCATCATCTCACACAAAGCAAATAACACCATTTGTACTTGTTGTGGAGTTGAAAGCCCAGCAGTATGATTTAACGCCACTGCACGACTGTCGGCCACTAAACGGTCAATAAATTTTAGATTTTCAGGATCAGTTACAATAGAACTATAGCGTTTATTTAAAATCTGTCTCGTTTTGCTTGGTAATGCCTTAATTTTTTTATCGAATATATTATCACGTGCTGTTGCAATAACACCTAAACGCCAACCGGTTGCCCCAAAGTATTTAGAAAATGAATAAACTAAAATGGTATTTTTTGGACAAATAGCAAACAAGGATTGGAAATTATCAGCAAATGTGCCATAAACATCATCAGTTAAAATAACTAAATCCGGACGTTTTTTCACAATATCAGCAATGATCTGCAAGCTTTTATCATCAATTTTTACTGATGGAGGATTAGATGGATTTACTAAATAAAAAGCTTTAATAGCAGGATCTTCTAATTTACGTAATTCAGCTTCTGGATATTGCCAATTGGCATCAGGATCAGAATTAACTAATACCTCTACTAATTGATAATCATTAAGCTCTGGAATTTCTAAATATGGTGTAAAAATAGGTGCGCCAATGGCAATTTTGTCACCTTTTTGGATTAAGTTATTTTCTTTCATAGAATTGAAAATATAAGCCATTGCTGCTGTACCGCCTTCAACGGCAAACAGATCCAGATCATCACGACCAAGATATTGTGCCCCCATTTGTGTAAGCACATATGCTTTAACTACCTCTTCACTAAAGCGTAACATTCTATCTGGCACAGGATAATTACAACCTAAAATACCTTCCACCATCTCTTGTAAAAATGCATTTTCATCTAGGCCAAGCTGATCGCGAATATAAGAAAATGCTTTACCTAAAAATGACACACCCGGAGTTTGATAATTTTGACGAACAAAATGTTCAAAACGACCAGTTAAACCAGCCTTAATTGGCATACCACCGACACCTTCATTCATATATGAAAAAGACATTTCGGATTCTTGTAACGCAAAAACACCAAGTTGAAAAAATGCTTGTCGTGGCCATGTTGCCAAAAAATTAGGATTACCACGCCCCGCATTTAACATCACACGGTCAGTATGGCTTTGTGCTAGTTTAATTAAATTATCTTTCAATTCAAAAGGACTTAAATTCGCGTATTTCGCATATTCATTATTACTTTTCATAACCATGTATCCTTAATTTGAGATGTCAATTAAACAAAAGCAACAACTAATGGTCCCAATAATGTTAGGAAAACATTAGCTAAAGCATAGGTAATTGCAAAAGAGTTGGTAGGCGTTGAGTTACCGGCTTTATTTAGTACTTCACCAAAAGCTGGATTTGCACTGCGAGAACCGGCTAAAGCGCCAGCAAATACCGCTGAATTTTTATAACCCAAGACATACTTACCAAAATAAATTCCTAGTAACATCGGCAATAAAGTCACCACAACACCGATTAAGAATAATGAAAGACCTTGATCTTTAATCGTATTAATTGCTTGTAAACCTGAACTGAGACCAACCACTGCTACAAAGCCAGCTAGACCAAAATCTTTAAGTAATTGCACTGCTCCGGTTGGAATATTTCCAACAGTTTGATGTAAGGAGCGATACCAACCAAACAATAATCCTGATAATAATGCACCACCACCTGCACCTAAAGTGATTGGAATATCACTGACTCTGATCACAATAAGACCAATAATAAGTCCAACTACCAGACCTAAACCATGGAATATCCAGTCAGTTTTTTCACTTTTGGTAATCGGAGCACCAATTCTGTCAACCACACGCCTTAAATCACCATCGGTACCATAAATGGTAATAACATCACCTAACTTAAATACCATATCATTATTTAATGGCAATGGTTGTCCATCACGATGAACAGCAATTAAATAAATACCATGCTTTAACTTCATCACTTCATCAGATGAAAGCACTTGCGTTAAATTTTGACCGACATATCGAGTATTACGCATTTCAACATCTTGGGTATTCATCACCACATCCATACCCTGTGCTGAATTCACTTCTTCACCCAATAAATCAGTTGCAGCAATCATGGCATCACGATGACCAACAACTAAAATAATATCTTTGGCTTTTAATAAGGTTTCAGGTGCAGCTTCAATAATACGATTGCCACGTTTGATTCGCTCAATACTAATACCATTAATCACCTTTTCTAAACTTTCAACGGTTTGATTAACCTTATTAGTAATACGATATAAGCGACCAGTTACATCAGATAAAGCAAAATTTTGACCACTACCTAATAAAAGCGAGCCATGTAATTGTTCTGCTTCGGCCTTAATTGCATCGTCGTTAATTTCTCGCCCCATAATTTTTGGCAAAATGTTAACACAGACAATAATCGCACCCAGTGAACCGAAGATATATGTCACCGCATAGCCAATAGTCACATTACCTTGTAATCGACTTAACTCTTCTGGGCTTAAACCTAGCTGAGTTAACGCATCTGATGCCGTTCCCATAATAGCTGATTGGGTTAATCCTCCTGCGGCTAAACCAGCAGCAAGACCTTTATCTAAATGGAATAATTTGGCTAACACCACTACCGTTACAAAACCGGCAACAGCAATAAATAACGCTAAAAAGATTTCACGTAGAGTTTTAACTCCTAATGAACGGAAGAATTGTGGTCCACTTTCGAACCCGACTGCATAAATAAATAGAGCGAAAAGCACAGCTTTAACGCCAGCATTGACAGTAACACCAAATACACTTAATGCAACTGCCACCAATAATGAACCCGCAACCCCACCTAATTGGAATTTACCGATTCGAATTCCACCAATCAAATACCCTAAGCTTAAAGAGAGAAATAAAAGTATTTCGGGTGAATGCTTAAGTCCATCTAAAATCCAATTTGAAAGCCATTGAAACATAATAATTGTCCTCAAGTGCTAAGATTTATGAAATAGAAAAAGATAGAAAAGAAAAGATTGGAACTTGAATAATATTCATACTAATTTATGAATATGGATATATTTTAAACTTCAATACCAAGAATAGATAGTTAATTTTAACGATTAATATTATTGTCAGTAAATAACATTATATTGTCAAAAGTAGTGAATGGAAAAATATAATATCAATAATGAATTCAACATAAAAAAGCCCAAACAAATTTTGGGCTTAGTGGTTCATTCTTTGAAAATAAAAATTATTTTTAGATTAAATTTTTATTTAGCTCTGAAAAGACTTTCTCTAATTTTAACATCAAGATTATTTACCCAACGATTGTAATTACGATGTACTTTTCCTTTACTATCTTGCAAGTTTGGACTAACAGACACGTAATTGATTGAGTAACTTGTTGCAGAATAAGGGATATCAACTACAATTTCAAATTTACGGTTGAATAAATGACCTCTAATTGTATTGCTATTTAAGACTTCCATTTTCCAAGTACCGAATGCTGCTTTACCTTTTGTTCCACTATCTAAAATAGCTTGTTTAACCTGTTCTTTAGTTAAACCACTAACAGGGGTAGTGATATTGTGTGGCGCTTGATATTTACCGGCACAACCAAATAATAGTGAAACTAAGAAAAATGCAGCAATATATTTAAAAAATTTCATTGTTTACTCCTTTAAGATTATTTTTATTAACGTTTTTTACATATAAGTAAAGTATGACCAAATCCAAGTCCATCAATATCTTTCTCAACGTGAAAACCAGCTTCATTTAAACATTGATAAAACACTTTAGAATGATAAAAACGACTATTACCGTTAGCTAAACAGGTAAAATAGAGAGAGGAAGCATTTAAGCTTAAAGCTCCTGCTTCAAAATTTTGACGATCCCAAAAAAGATCCATAATACAGACTGTAGCATCATCATGCATACTACGATGGATTAATTTTAATATCTGGGTAATTTGATCCAAACTAAAGCAATCTAGAAACTGACTCATCCACCATACATCTGCTTGATTGGGTAAAATTTGAGCATCCAATAAATTAACAGAGACACCATCAATACGATCATCATAACCTGCTTGTTTGATGTTTTCGTTAGCGACAGCTATTTGTTCAGGTAAATCTAAGATTGTTACTTGAATTTTCTCTAAATGCTTAGCACAAAAAATCGCCCATTTACCTGTGTTTCCACCAATATCATAAATATGTTTTGGTTTTAATTGAATAATATAAGGCAAAGCAGCAGGAAAAGAGTGATCCGAATAAAAATGATCGAACTCGAACCAACTTTTTTTAGCTTGTTTTGGTAATGATTGTAATATTGGATAAATCGTTTTTCCCTCACCAAAAATTTTCAAGCCGCTTGGTTCACCCTTTTCAAGCGCTTCTTGAAGAAAAAACATGCTTTGATAGCAAATATCTTGGGAAAAATTGAGGTTAACTTCTGTCATTTTGTCATGTAATAAAAAATGACCTATTTTACCTAAAATATAGTTTGAATCTTGTTGATAAATGACACGTATGCTAAGTGCAACATCTAACAGTAGTTCAATTGCGTAAGAAGATAAAGAAACTTTTTTAGTTAGGTCATCTAAGTTAATACCATTTTTTCCAGCCTGATCAATTTGAGATAAAATCCCATGATTTTTCATAGCGATGATTGCTTGGAATAAAATTGGTGCAAAGGCAATTTTTTGGGCTTCTGTAATTGCTTCTAATGCAGTATAAATTTCTTTATTAAATCCATACTTGCTGTTTTCTTGTTCTGTCAATCTCTTGCCTTTTTATTGTTTTACTGTATTGTATAAATTAAATTTGATGTTTCTCAAGAATTATTGATTTAATAATATTACAAAAAGTAACTAAGTAAAGAATTAATTAAAAACATTACTATGAAATTTTCTTTTTCAATCGAAAATTGGTTTGCTTTATCTGCGGGTTTATCTTCTAAATCTGACTGGCAATTATGGTCAAAACAGATTAACCACAATTGGGATTTACCACTACCCAAACTCAATAAACTACCTATGATGCAAGCAAGGAGGATGAGTATTTCATCACGCCTAGCAGTTGAAGTTGGTTTGGAGCTTATTGAAAATAACAAACTTGACTTAGCAATATTCTCAAGTAGGCATGGTGAACTTGAAAGAACATATAAAATACTTACAGCATTAAATCAAAATGTTGATATTTCACCAACTGACTTCGCATTATCAGTACATAATACAGCATCAGGATTATTCACGATTATTGCCAAACAAAAAGTGCCCGTCACTTCACTTAGTGCAAATGATGATAGTTTTCAGCAAAGTTTGTTAGAAGCACTACCGATATTACTTCAAAAAGATAAAAAAGTACTATTAATTGATTTTGATGGTATGATACCTCAATCTTATCAAACAATTGTTCACCAATTAATTCCTTACTATGCGGTAGGATATATTTTAACTAAAGGTAATCAATTTACTTGTCAAAGTATTGAAAAAACATCACAATCAAATCAAATCGACTATCCTCAATCGTTAGCTTTTTTAAATGCATTTTTAAATAAACAGCAACAATTCATCATAAAAGGTTTATCTCAAGATTGGCAATGGACTCTCAATACATAAAAAAACGAAAACCATATACCTTAAATCAGTGGTGGCGATTATTCGCAACTGCATTGGGTTTTATTATATTTGGTCTTTATGGGTTAATCGTTCTTTCGATAATCTGGTTTAGTTTATTGAGGTTATTCGTATGGAATAAACAAAAAAGAACAATAATTGCTCAATATAGCATTAGTATAAGTTTTAAAGTATTTTTGTGGATAATAAAATATCTAGGTATTTTTAATTATCAATTTACAGGAATTGAAAAATTAAAACACGATGAAGGATGTTTAATCATTGCAAATCATCCCTCTTTATTAGATGTGGTATTGCTGGTATCCGTTATGCGTAGATGTGATTGCTTGGTTAAAGGAGCTTTACTTAATAATATTTTCATCAGTCGCATTATTAAAACGGCAGGTTATATTCTTAATGGAGAATCAAGCAGGATACTACCACAATGCAACGAAATCTTATCTAACAAGGGTAAAATTTTGATTTTCCCAGAAGGAACAAGAAGCATACCCAATAACCCTATAACATTACAAAGAGGTGCTGCAAACATAGCATTACGTTGCCATGCAGATATTCGAATCATACATATTCAATGCAATCCACCTTGGTTGATAAAACAACAAAAATGGTATGACATTCCTAAAAGAAAGGCAGTTTTCAATATCAATGTCGGTGAAAAGATTAAAATTGAAGACTTTTTAGACCAAAATACCACTATTGCCGCAAGAAAACTGACAAGACATCTTGCATCATTGTTAACTCTAGAACAATTAAAAGAATAACAGATACAAAGGAAATAAAATGGAAACTCTACATCATGATATAAAGGCATTAATAATTGATGTTCTTAATTTAGAAGATATCACACCTGAAGATATTGATACCCAAGCTCCACTATTTGGAGATGGATTAGGTTTAGATTCAATAGACGCACTAGAACTAGGTCTTGCGATCAAAAATCAATATGGTATTGTTTTATCATCTGAAAGTGAAGAAACCAAAAAAGCATTTTACTCAGTTGCAACTTTAGCTGATTTAATTAGTTCTCAACAGTAATAAGGAAGTTTTTTAATGGATAAGCAACAAATTTTTCAACAAGTTCAATCTGCACTAGTGCAACTTTTTGAATTACCTGCCGATCAGATTAAGCCAGAATCTAAACTTTTTGAAGAATTAGACTTAGACAGTATTGATGCTGTAGATTTAGTCGTACATTTACAAAAAAAGATTGGTAAAAAAGTCGATCCAGAAACATTTAAAGCAGTTAGAACCGTTCAAGACGTTGTTGATGCAGTAGACAATTTAATGAATACCAAATAGCATAATGAATAAGGTAAAGTTAATAATAAAAGCAATAACAGGGGTTATCCTGTTTTGCTACCCTTTAGTTATTTACTTATCTTTCAAATATCAAGTAATCAATATTGCTATTTTATGTATTGTTACATTGTTAATATTGAGACTAATTACATTACCCAATTTATTTTCAAATATAGGTTGGTTAGCTAAAGTTGTAACGTGCTTTGGGTTGTTATTAGCATTAATTAGTTGGATATTTAACGAATTTCAATTCTTACTTTATTACCCTGTAGCAACTAACCTACTATTCTTAATCTTTTTTGGCTACTCATTATATCAACCACAAAATATTATTGAAAAATTTGCCAGATTAAAAGAAGGTAATTTAACACCGAGTACAATTAAATATACAAGAAAAGTAACTATTTGTTGGTGTTTACTTTTTATATTAAATGGTTCAATTGCACTAATTACATGTTTCATTAATGATATGTATTGGTGGACAATATATAACGGATTAATAAGTTATATCTTTACTGGACTATTAATGGGGGGAGAATGGATTGTTCGTCAAAAACTAAAACATTAGTTTTATTATCGGAGCAATTATTACGCCCTGATTATGAAATAATAGCATACAGAAAACACCAACCACTAACAGTTGGTGATTTAAAAAAACTAACCAATACTATTATCAGCAAAATCAGAAAACATCCAGAAAAAAACTGGGTTTTATTCATGGATGACAGTTTTAATTTTGTTGCTGGACTTTTCGCTCTCCTATATTCAGGAAAACATCCACTGCTACTAAATCCTAACTATATTGAGTTACAACACTATTATCAGGCAATATTAACTGATATCGATATCGCAAATATTAATTTACCAACTACGCTACAAATCATTGATATCAATCAGCCTCAACTAGATGAGAAAATTAGTACAATCAATCCAAACTTTAAACAAACATCATTGACATTATTTACTTCAGGTTCAACTGGATTACCCAAACCAATTGAGAAATCAATTTCTCAACTTGAAAATGAAATTGCGATATTAATAAATAATTTAGGCGGACCAACCAATGATCTATTTGTTGCTTCTGTGTCACATGAACATATGTATGGGTTAACTTTTAAAATAATGTTATCGTTAAGTTGTAAAATACCTTTTGTATGCGAAACAATACTCTATCAAGAACAATTAGCAACTTACCAATCAAAAAAAATAACTTACATTACAACGCCATCAATTGTTAAAAATTTAGATAATAAATTACCGATTATTAAGTGTGAAAATGTGTTTTCTTCTGGCGGAAAACTGAGTTTCGACAATGCTCAATTTTGCTTACAAAATTTCAACGTATTACCTTGTGAAATTTATGGTTCAAGTGAAACAGGAATTATAGCAAAAAGAAAGCAAAAATCGTTAAATACGCCTTGGGAACTTTTTTATCCAATTCAAATAAAATACACCTCAGATCATCAACCACTGTTGATATCACCATTACTGCAGCAAGCTGAATTACTAAGCGATAAATTACAAAAAATAGATGATACGAAATTCTATTTAAAAGGTCGCATAGATAAAATAGTCAAGATTGCCGAACAGCGCCTATCCCTTACATTTATAGAAAAGCAAATAAATAAACTAGCAGTAGTTGAAGAAGTAATTGTTATTCCATTAGAACAAAACAATCGAACTATTTTAGGCGCCATTATCAAAATAGACTCAACCAACAGTAAAGAGATAGATAACTTTAACCACTTTAAACTTACACAATATTTTCGACATTTAATAAAAGATACATTATCATTAGTTGAAACGCCCAAAAAATGGCGTTTTATTGAAAATTTTCCGAAAAATTCACAGGGTAAATGCACTTATACTGACTTAAAAGCATTATTTGATGCAACAGATAAGATATGAAAAAAGAGTTAGCCACAGAAATAAACATTATAAAAACTGAAACAGAAGCTAATATTGAAATGACCATACCATCAGATCTTTTTTGGTTTCAAGGGCATTTCCCTACACAACCAGTATTGCCTGGGGTGACACAGCTTAATTGGGTCATTAGTTATGCCCAAAAGCTATTCAATTCTAATTTATCAATATCATCCATTGAAGTAGTAAAATTTCAATCACCGATATTACCCAATGATCATCTAAAATTAACCTTAATTTGGGATAAAGACACCCAAAAGCTAAAATTCACTTATAGTTTTATTACCCAGTACAATAACAATAAAATAGCAAGTACAGGAAAGCTTACCCTATGTCAGTAGTAGTACCGCACTTGTCTGATAGTTACTGTTTTATTATCCCTTGTTATAATCATAGTGATGCATTAGTCAATGTACTCAAAAATATTGAGCAATACCATATTCCTTGCTTTTTAATTGATGATGGTAGCGCATATGAGCAAGCACAAAAACTAATTGAAATCAGTAATCAATACCCATGGGTAAATTTAGTTCGATTATCTTCAAATAAAGGTAAAGGTGCGGCTGTTATGTGTGGGTTTAACCATGCATTTAATCAAAATTTTGATTATGCCATACAGATTGATGCTGATGGGCAACATGATAGCAAAATTGTAAGGCAACTTATCGAACAATCTAAATTAAACCCGAATGCATTGATATCTGGTTGTCCTGTCTATGATGATTCAGTGCCAAAACATCGCCTCATTGCAAGGTATATAACCCATTTTTGGGTATGGATAGAAACCTTATCTTTTAATATAAAAGACAGTATGTGCGGATTTCGTATTTATCCTTTAAAACCAACATGTAAACTGATAAAACAATACCAAATTGGTAAAAAAATGGACTTTGATACCGACATCATGGTTCGATTATATTGGCAAGGCATCGATTCAGTTTTTGTACCAACTCATGTGACTTATCCCATTGATGGAGTTTCTCACTTTAAAGCCTGCAAAGATAACCTATTAATTAGTTGGATGCATACACGACTTTTTTTTGGCATGTTGCCACGAATACCAAAATTAATAAAACATAACCGATTGAAGAAAAATAAAAGTACGCACTGGTCACAAACTGAAGAACGCAAAGGTCTATTTGGTATTAAATTAATTTTAATGTTATATCGCCTATTAGGTCGTCGAGCGGCTCAAATAATCATGTTCCCGGTAATTAGTTATTTCTGGTTAACTGGAAAAAAACAACGTCAAGCATCCAAAATATATTTAGAAAAAATTCTTAAACAATATCAAAATGTTCCTTTAATAGAGAAGAAAAAATTAACTTCTTTCCAACATTTTCAACATTTTGGTGAATCACTCTTAGACAAACTTGCCAGCTGGCAAGGTGATATAAAACTTGATGACATTTATGCACCGAATAAAAACGAATTTTTAAAGTTAGTTTCGGAACAAAAAGGCATTATATTAATTTGTTCCCATCTAGGTGATATTGAAATGTGTCGAGCACTAGCTGAAATATCACATAATGTGAAAATTAATGCCCTAGTCCATAAACGTAATGCAGTACGATTTAATCAAGTATTAAAACAAGTTAATGAAGCTTCGATTATTAATTTAATTGAAGTCGCAACTTTAGGTGCAGATACAGCCATATTACTTCAGCAAAAACTAGAAGCTGGTGAATGGGTCGCTATCATTGCAGATAGGACTTCGGTTAATCCATATCAGAGAGTACCCGAAAACTCAATTATTTGGGCAAACTTTCTTGGTAAACCTGCTCCCTTTCCTAAAGGACCGTTTGTATTATCTTCTGCATTAAAATTTCCTGTTTACTTTTGCTGGGGATTAAAACCAAACGGGCGATTCCAAATATACCTTGAACACTTTACTGATGAGTTAAAACTATCAAGAAAAAACAGACAAGAAGAACTTGAACAAACCGTACGGTTTTACGCTAATAGGCTAGAATATTATTGTCTACAATCACCACTTGATTGGTTCAATTTTTTCGATTTTTGGCAATTTAATCCACCTGAAACACTTAGAAATAAAGATGAATAATTTTAACAACTGCTATATCACAATCGACTATACCCCATCTTTTCATGATACTGATGCTATGGGTGTTGTTTGGCATGGTAATTATCTTAAATTTTTCGAAAAAGCTCGCGAAGCCTTATTTAGAAAATTTAACTATGGTTATAAAGAAATGATTGATTCTGGTTATCTATGGCCTATTGTTGATGCCAAAATCAAATATACCGCACCAGCGCTAGCTGAACAAACTTTAGAAATTAATGCCAAACTTGAAGAATATGAGCATAGAATAAAAATAAGCTACCTAATAAAAGACAAAAAAACAGGTAAAAAAACGACATCAGGCTACACAATTCAAGTTGCTGTATCGGCTGCTAATCAAGAAATGACCTTTGTCACACCTGACATATTTTTGCAATGTTTTGGATTAATCAAATGAAAAAATACCTTACTATTTTATTCTCGGCACTACTATTAACCTTTTCAACTATATCCAGTGCAATAACGTTAACTGATTTACAACAGTTATTTAGTAAAAACCAAGTTGTTCGTGCTGATTTTGTTCAAGATCGCTATATTAATGGTTTAACTGCACCCATTCATTCAACAGGAAAAATGATCATATCCAAAGAATTAGGATTATGGTGGCAACAAAAGACACCTTTTGCGATGACATTAAAAATGAATCAACAACGGATGGAACAACGAATAGAAGGCCAAGATCCAGAAATTATAACTGCTGAAAAACAGCCACAACTTTTTCAATTTAACCATCTCTTAACAGCAATTTTCACTGCCGATAAAGATATGCTTGAAAGTAATTTTGATATAACGCTAACCGAACAAAATAAATATTGGACCGTAACACTACAACCAAAATTAGCGCCTTTAAACAAAATTTTCAAACAGATAATTCTCAATGGTAAATCTTATTTGGAAAAAGTTACCATTAATGATATGCAAAATGATAAAACAGAGCTGACATTCGCAAATCATAAAACAATGAAATTAAGTCAAAATGAACAATTGTTATTCCGATAATCGATTAATATTAACAAGAAGAGCAATTCTATGGTTAATAATAGTGATCTGTCTGATTTTTACTGCATATAATCTTTTAGTTAGCAGTAAAATCAATAGTAGTGTTTTATCTTTATTGCCAAAAGAACAAACCAACAATGTTCCAACTGAACTCATTGACGGCTTCCAAAATCGATTGGACAAACAGTTAGTCTGGTTAATTAAGCCGGAAAATAATGAATTAGAACCTGTAAATTGGTGGTATCAAACTTTAAAAAAGCAATCTTTTATCGGTGAAGTAAATGGTTATTTCGACGAACAATTTCAAACAAAGTGGGGAGAGTTTGCATTCAAATATCGCTACCAATTGCTCGATACGAAAACCCAAGAAAGATTAAAAAATCATACGCAACTAAATTGGATTCAAAGCCAATTATATTCTCCTTTTAGCGGGATAAGTGCGACTGAATTAGAAAATGATCCGCTTTTACTAACACGCTCATCACAATTGAATCAACTAGCAAACTCAGGTGGATTAACTATCCAAAATAATTGGTTGTCTGGACAAGACAACCTAGGCAATCAATGGTATATGATTTACGCTGAGTTAAATGATTCATCATTTAATATGAGTCAATCAAATCAGATCACCTCTCAGTTAAATGATCTTACCAAACAATTACATGAACAATGGCCAAGTGTTGAAATTTTAAAAAGAGGTGTGCTGTTCTATAGCGATTATGCCAGTAGTGAAGCTAAAGATGATATCACCACAATTGGTAGTCTATCAATTATCGGTATTGTAATATTAATTATTAGTATATTTCGATCCATAAGGCCGATAATTCTATCTTTACTGTCAATTTTTATTGGTTTAATTTGTGGTTTAATTGCGGTTTTAACTCTATTTGGTGAAATTCATATTATGACACTAGTTATGAGCACTAGTGTCATAGGTATAACCGTTGATTATTCACTTCACTACTTAACAGAACGACTGTTACATGGGAATCAAGAATCACCTTATGCCAGTTTAAAAAAACTAATATCAACGCTAACTTTAGCATTATGTACAAGTTTTATTGCTTATATTATTTTACTAATTGCACCTTTTCCTGGTTTAAAACAGCTATCCATATTTGCAGTATTTGGCTTGATAGGTGCTTTTTTAACCGTTATATGCTGGTATCCATTACTAGTTAACAAATTGCCTGTCCGTGAACATGTTGGTTATAAATTATTAAATCGCTGGTTAAATTTATGGCAATATAAACAGATGCAATGGTTAATGGTATCGATTGCAGTATTATTTATTGGTTATGGCTTAATTAATTTAAAGGTCGATGACGATATTGGAAAACTACAAGCATTACCAGTACAATTACAACAACAAGAACAAAAAATTATCAGCATCACCCATCAGACAACTGATCAAAAATGGTTTATCGTGTTTGGTGATACAGCTGAACAAACCTTGCAACGACTAGAACAATTTTCACTCAAACTTGAACAAGCCAAATTAGCAGGTTATTTTGAACAATATCAAAGTATAAATTTACCTTCGATACAGAAACAACAACAAAATATTGAATTAGTAAACCAATACAGTCCAGAAATTTTATCCTCATTAACGCAAATGGGAATTAAAACTAAGTTACCTGACCTTAATAAGAAACAAGCGATTATTACACCAGAGCAATGGCAACAAAGTGAACTTAGTCAAGGTAGAAAATTACTTTGGTTAACTTTACAATCAGGACAAAGTGCTACATTAATTCCAATAAGTGGTATTAAAAATATTAATGAAATTAGAAAATTATCTGACGTTGATCAAGGTATTCATTGGCTTGATCGCCGAGATGAATTTAACACTATGTTTGCCTTCTATAGAATACACTTATCCCAACTTATTGCTGGTGCTGTAACCATTATTTGCTTGTGCTTTATATTTTATCATCGTAAATATGGTATAAAAGCAGCATTAAAAAGCACATTGCCAACCTTATTATCGATTGGTATCGCATTAGCTATGCATGGCATAACTAACCAAACACTTAATTTATTTTCAATGTTAGCACTAATTCTTGTTATTGGTATTGGTATCGACTATAGTTTATTTCTTAGTAATGATAAAAGCCAAACCCAAAGTGCGTTATTAGCCGTCACAATGGCAGCACTAACCACAATATTATCTTTTGGCTTACTAATAATAAGCCATACTGTTGCAATCAAAGGTTTTGGATTGGTATTAACCAGTGGTATTTTTACTGCTTTTTTATTTGCGCCATTAGTTATCAATAATAAATAAAACGAATAATGAAATATTAGGTACAAAAGGATGAAGAAATATTTAAATTTAACTTTGCTATTATTAAGTCTATTGATTTCAGCTTGCTCATCTCAACCTAAATCAGAAGCTTGGTTGACCAAAGGAACTAAAGTTAACTTGCCAAAATTAGATCTCAACCAAGATTATCACGATCAACAATTATTAACTTTTAAATACAATAATCAAGAAAACTCAATTATCACAATCGTTGACATCAAAAACAACCATTTAACTGTAATGGGACTTTCTACTATCGGTATTCGTCTATTTGAAATCCAATATAACGGCAGTGAAGTCAAAGCGAAACAACATTTATTTATACAACAACTACCTCCACCAGAACAAGTATTATCGGACATCATGTTAAGCATTTTGCCAACAGTTGCATGGCAAAAAGTATTACCTAGCAATTGGCAGCTCATTGATAAAGATTTATCTAGAACACTTATTAATGACCTACACGAAACCATTATTAATATCACCTATAATAAACAGTCCTCAACTGTTATACGCAAACCAATTAAAATTGAACATGCTGTATTTGGTTATCAAATTGCAATTCAGAGTATGGAACAATAATAGATGATTTATATTGCAGCGCTTGGCGCAATAAACACTTTAGGAAACAACAAACAACAAATAGCCAATAATTTATCAGAGAATTATTGTGCGAAACATTTCTTAACGAAACAAGACGGCTGGTTACTAAATGGCCATAATACCTGGTTAGGTAAAGTTACCGATGATTTGCCCTCAATTCCAGAACATCTAGTGCAATATTCAACAAGAAATAATCAATTACTCTATGCTGCATATTTGCAAATCAAACAACCAATACAACAAGCTATCGAAAAATATGGGACCAAACGAATAGCCGTCATAATGGGTACAAGTACTTCGGGAATACATGAAGGTGACAACAATATTAAATATTACCTAAAAACACACCATTGTCAGCCAAATTTTCATTACCATCAACAAGAACTGGGTGATCCGTCTAGATTTTTAACAGAATTACTCAACTTAAAAGGTCCTAGTTACAGCATTTCAACTGCTTGTACTTCTAGTGCAAAAGCAGTAATGAGTGGACAACGATTGATTGAATTAGGTCTAGTTGATGCTGCGATTGTTGGTGGTGCTGATAGCTTAAGCAGAATGCCAATCAATGGCTTTAATGCACTCGAGGCTCTATCAGATAGCCCTTGCATGCCATTTGCTAAAGATCGTAACGGCATAAACATTGGTGAAGCTAGTGGCATAATCTTATTAACCAAAGAAGAATCAAGTGAAATTGTTCTATTAGGCTCCGGGGAATCTTCAGATGCTTATCATATTTCATCCCCTCATCCAGAAGGAATTGGTGCGCAAGCTGCAATGGAAATGGCATTAAATGATGCTAACTTAACACCTAATGAAATTGGCTATCTTAACTTACATGGCACAGCAACAATTCTTAATGACCAAGCTGAAAGTAAGGCGGTTTATCGTTTATTTAATCAAAACTTGCCTTATTGCAGTTCAACTAAACATCTAACTGGGCATACATTGGGTAGTGCAGCAATTACTGAATTGGCCATAGGTTATTTGTTACTTAACCAAAATATTTATTTACCGCAGCAAGATTTTTCGATATCACCCTATGACATGAATCTAGATAAAATCAATATAGTTACAGAAAAAATGATGCTACAAACACCAATTATAATGTCAAATTCTTTCGCTTTTGGTGGCAATAATGCATCACTTATTATTGGAAAAGTATAATGCAATATCAATCAGTAAATTCCTATTTACCACACAAGACACCAATGATCATGATCGATAAAGTTCATTTAGTTAACAATGAACAAAGCATTTGCAGTGTTAAAGTTACTAAAGATGGCATACTCTCTCCATTTTTAAATAGAGATAATCAACTACCCAATTTTTTTGCTATCGAATTGATGGCTCAAACCATTGGCGTTTGGAATGGATATCATGATGCAAAAAAAAATCATTCACCACAATTGGGTATGTTACTAGGCGGTCGAGCAATAAAAAATACATTACCAGCATTTCCTCTTAATAGTGAATTACTAATAACCGCTAATTTAGTACTTTTTGATACAAAATTGGCTAATTTTGATTGCCAAATTACCATCAATCAACAATGTGTTTCATCAGGCAAACTAAATGTTTATGAACCCGATCACAATGAATTAGATCAACTTTTTGGTTCCCAGCGACTAGGAGGATTATGATAATGAATCGAACAATACTTGTCACTGGAGCAAGTAAAGGAATTGGTAAAGCAATTGCTTGCAAATTATCGTTAGATGGTTTTGATATTGTTATACACTACCATCGTGATGAACAAGGTGCGCTTGAAACGCAAAAATTCATCGAACAAACAGGTCAAAAAAGCAGACTCATACAATTTGATATCAGCAATACGGAACAATGCCAACAAGTAATTGAAGCCGATATTGAACAACATGGTGCTTATTACGGAGTGGTGAATAATGCAGGTATTATACGTGATGGGGCTTTTCCTGCTTTAACCCAAGATGATTGGAAAGCTGTGATTCATACCGATCTTGATAGTTTTTACAATGTATTACACCCTTGTCTCATGCCGATGATTGGATTACGTAATGGAGGAAGAATTGTTGTTATATCATCAGTTTCAGGCATCGTTGGGAATCGTGGCCAAGTTAATTACAGTGCAGCTAAAGCCGGTGTAATTGGCGCAACCAAAGCGTTAGCCCTTGAACTAGCTAAACGTAAAATTACCGTTAACTGCATTGCACCAGGCCTAATCGATACAGGGATATTGGATATGGAACCAATAGCTTTAAAAGAAGCAATGAACATGATTCCATTAAAAAGAATGGGACACGTTGATGAAGTCGCAGGACTTGCAAGTTATTTAATGTCAGACAACGCTGGATATATAACACGGCAAGTCATTTCAATAAATGGAGGAATGGTATGACAAAACGAGTAGTCATAACAGGGATTGGTGGTGTTACTGCATTTGGTAACGAATGGGCTGAAATTGAACACAAATTAAAACAATTAGACAATGCAGTTCGATACATGCCGGAATGGGAAATCTATGACGGTTTACATACCAAACTTGGTGCTCCTATTGATAATTTTGTATTACCTGATCACTATACAAGAAAAAAAACCCGTTCAATGGGCAGAGTATCCCTACTCTCAACCAAGGCAACTGAAATTGCTTTGGAAAAAGCTGGATTGTTAGATGCCCCCGAGCTCACTAATGGTAATACTGGCATCGCATTTGGATCATCAACGGGTAGTACTCAACCAGTTGCATCATTTGCGACTATGTTAAATGAAAAGCATACTAATAACATCACAGCAACAACCTATATTCAAATGATGCCGCATACTACCGCTGTTAATACTGGCCTATTTTTTGGTTTGAAAGGTAGATTGATCACCACATCAAGTGCTTGTACATCTGGTAGCCAGGCGATTGGCTATGCTTACGAAGCAATAAAATACGGTATGCAAAAAATCATGGTAGCTGGTGGTGCTGAAGAGTTATGTCCTTCAGAAGCAGCAGTCTTTGATACTCTATTTGCTACTAGTCAACTTAACGACACACCAAAACTATCACCAAGGCCGTATGATCGCGATCGCGATGGTTTAGTTATTGGTGAAGGTGCAGGAGCATTAATTTTGGAAGAATATGAGCATGCTAAAGCTCGTGGAGCGAAAATTTATGGTGAAATTATTGGCTTTAAAACCAACTGTGACGCCAGTCATATTACTCAGCCAAGACAAGAAACAATCCAGTATTGTATCGAACAATCATTAAAAGATGCAGGATTAGATGCCAACCAAATTGGTTACATTAGTGCACACGGCACCGCTACCGCACGAGGAGATGTAGCTGAAAGTAACGCAGTTGCAAATATTTATGGTAATAAAACACCAATATCATCATTAAAAAGTTATTTTGGTCATACCCTTGGTGCTTGTGGTGCAATAGAAGCATGGTTAACATTAGAAATGATGCATTCAGGTTGGTTTAACCCAACTATCAACTTAAATCATGTGGATCCGCAATGCGGAGATCTTGATTATATTGTCGGGGCTGGGCGAAATTTAGATATCGAATACTTTCAAACTAATAATTTTGCTTTTGGTGGTATTAATACCTCAATTGTTATCAAAAGAATATAGTTTATTTATACATTCACTCACAATATCCCCAAAATATTTTTTAGGAAAAGTTTTTGGGGCTCTATCAGTGCCATGAAGAAACTATACTTAACTTTTTGGGTTAAAAACCCCTCTCCTCAACTTTTTTAACTTCTTATTAACAGATAAAAAATAGCGCTATACAGCGCTATTTTATTCATTAGTCTTCTAACTATTTTTTTCTCTTTCAATAGCTCGGTAACCAATATCATGACGATAGTAACAACCATGCCAATAGATATTTTTAAGTTGTTCATAAGCATTTTTTTGAGCATCTGATACCGAGTTACCTAATGCAGTGACACAAAGAACTCGCCCACCATTAGTATATACTTGTCCATTTTCTAAGCTTGTTCCGGCATGAAAGATTTTACAATTTTGATTAGTTTCAGAAGATAAGCCTAAAATGACATCTTTAGTATTGTAATCACCAGGATATCCACCAGCAGCAAGAACTACCCCTAAAGCAGGCCTTGGGTCCCATTTTGATTTAATTGTGTTTAATTTACCTTCTACGGCAGCTAAACAGAGTTCAACCAGATCAGATTGCATTCGCATCATGATTGGTTGGGTTTCAGGATCACCAAATCGACAGTTAAATTCAATAACTTTTGGATTACCTTGTTTATCTATCATCAAACCAGCATAAAGAAAGCCGACATACACATTACCTTCCTGTGCCATGCCATTAACTGTTGGATAGATGACTTGTTCCATCACTTTAGTAAATACATCATCAGTTACCACTGGTGCGGGTGAATAAGCCCCCATTCCACCAGTATTTAGACCTGTATCCCCATCGCCAACTCGTTTATGGTCTTGGCTAGTTGCCATTGGTTCAACATGTTCACCATCGACCATAACAATAAAACTGGCTTCCTCACCATCAAGAAACTCTTCAATGACAACTCGATGACCGGCATCACCAAAAGCATTACCAGCCAACATATCATGTACAGCATCTTCGGCTTCTTTTAGCGTCATAGCGACAATTACGCCTTTGCCAGCAGCTAACCCATCGGCTTTTATTACAATTGGTGCACCTTTTTGGCGAATATATGCAATAGCAGGCTCAATTTCGGTAAAATTCTGGTATTCAGCCGTTGGGATATTGTGACGAGCTAAGAAATCTTTAGTAAAAGCTTTTGATCCCTCTAACTGTGCAGCAGCTTTAGATGGGCCAAAAATTTTCAATCCAGCTTTTTGAAAACTGTCAACAATACCGATTACTAATGGCGCCTCTGGTCCGACTATGGTTAAGTCTATTTGTTGCTCCTGTGCAAAATTTAATAGTCCGGCAATGTCGGTTGCTTTTATATTGATGTTTTCTAAATTTGCTTCAAGTGCGGTACCTGCATTACCCGGCGCAACAAATACTTTGGTCACTAATGGTGATTGTGCTGCTTTCCATGCTAAGGCATGTTCACGCCCACCATTACCGATAACTAAAACTTTCATACAAGGTCCTTTCAATACTTTTAAAGATTAATGCCTAAAATGACGCATATTGGTAAAAATCATCGCAATATTATGCTCGTTTGCGGCTTGAATCACTTCATCATCACGAATCGATCCACCCGGTTGAATAACGCAAGTAACGCCCACCGCAGCGGCTGCATCTACGCCATCTCTAAATGGAAAGAAAGCATCAGAAGCAACTACCGAACCAGCAACTTCTAGGTTTTCATCTTTTGCTTTTATACCGGCAATTTTCGCTGAATAAACACGGCTCATTTGCCCTGCACCAATACCAATTGTCATATTATCTTTGGCATAAACAATGGCGTTAGATTTAACAAATTTTGCTACCTTCCAGCAAAATAGCGCATCGGATAGTTCTTTTTCAGTTGGTTGACGTTTGGTAACAACTTTTAACTGATCTTTAGTAACCATACCTAAATCTCTTTCTTGTACAAGAACCCCACCATTAACACGTTTAAAATCTAAACTAGTTGTAGAATTACTTGACCAACTACCACATTCAAGTACACGAACATTCTTTTTAGTTTGTGTGATAGCTAAAGCATCTTGGTCAATTGAAGGTGCAATAATCACTTCAACAAATTGTTTATCGACAATAGTTTGAGCGGTCTTAGCATCTAAAGGTCGATTAAAAGCAATAATGCCACCAAATGCAGAAGTTGGGTCAGTTTTAAAAGCATTTAGATATGCAGTTAAAATATTATCACTCACTGCAACACCACATGGATTAGCGTGTTTAACAATTACGCAAGCAGGTTCATCAAAGGATTTTACACATTCCAATGCGGCATCAGTATCGGCAATATTATTATAAGATAATTCCTTACCTTGTAATTGTTTAGCAGTTGCAATAGAGGCTTGCTCAAGCTGTTCTTCAACATAAAACGCAGCTTGTTGATGAGCATTTTCACCATATCGCATATCTTGTTTTTTAATAAACTGCAGATTTAAAGTTCGAGGAAACTCTCCAGCAGGCTTATCAGTGTCGCCATAATATGGTGGGACAAGTTTACCAAAATAGTTAGCAATCATACCGTCATATTGAGCAGTATGTTCAAAAGCTTTTATTGCTAGACTAAAACGATATTTAAAAGAGAGGCAATTTTGTTGGTTATCCAACATATCAATGATTGTGTTATAGTCCTGACAATCAACCACAATCGCAACATCTTTATTATTTTTGGCGGCAGAACGTACCATAGTTGGCCCACCAATATCGATATTTTCTATCGCATCTTCTAAACTACAGTTTGGATCAGCAACAGTTTTTGCAAAAGGGTATAAGTTCACAACGACCATATCAATTGGGTCGATCTGATGTTGTTGCATAACGTCATCATCAACACCTCGACGGCCTAAAATACCACCATGTATTTTAGGATGTAAGGTTTTAACTCGGCCATCCATCATTTCAGGAAAACCTGTATAATTAGATACTTCAGTAACAGGAATATGGTTGTCGATTAATAGTTTAGCGGTACCACCAGTGGAAAGGAGTTCTACATTACGATCTGATAAAGCTTTGGCAAATTCAATAATTCCTGTTTTATCAGAAACACTAAGTAGAGCACGACGGATAGGACGAAACTGCTGCATGAAAAGGCTCCGAAATTAAAATTCTAAATCCAAGTCAGTGAAAGGCTATTATATATAAAACCAGAGTAGATGTTTAGCATTAACTTTTGAAAAATAAATCGGAACAGGAGTTGATAAATTAGAAAGTAATCATCAGGCAAAATCTTTGCCTGATATTTATACAAAAGGATTTGGATTAATCGTCACTATAGCCTAAGCTTCGAAGAGCTCGCTCATCATCAGCCCAGCCAGCTTTAACTTTTACCCATAATTCTAAATGAACTTTATTATCAAAAAATAATTGCATATCTTTACGTGCTTCTATGCCAATTTTTTTGATTTTTTCACCTTTATTACCAATGACCATTTTCTTTTGACCATCACGTTCAACCAAAATTAAACCATTGATACGGTACATGCCGGTACGCTCATCGACTTTAAATTGTTCTATTTCAACCGTGACAGAATAAGGTAGTTCATCACCTAAAAAGCGCATTAGTTTTTCACGGATGATTTCTGAAGCCATAAACCGTTGTGAGCGATCAGTAATATAATCTTCGGGGAAATGATGTTCACCAACAGGTAAATGTTTTTTTACAATGTCTTTGATGATATCAACGCCTTCACCTTTTTCAGCACTAATAGGCACAACATCCAAAAATTTGATTTTTTGGCTGATTTCTTGAATATGGGGCAACAGCTGAGTTTTATCTGTAACATTGTCAATTTTATTGATCACCAGTAATACAGGCGCTTTACAATCTTTAAGTTTGCCTGCAACCATTTCATCATCATCAGTCCAGTGTGTGCCTTCAACAACAAAGATAACCAATTCAACATCACCAATTGAACTGCTAGCAGCTCGATTCATTAACCGGTTAATCGCTCTTTTTTCTTCAATATGAAGACCGGGGGTATCAATATAGATAATTTGATCATCATCTTGAGTATCAATACCTACAATACGGTGACGTGTAGTTTGTGCCTTGCGTGAAGTGATTGATACTTTTTGGCCAAGTAGTTGATTTAATAAAGTTGATTTGCCGACATTTGGTCTACCGACTATGGCAACAAATCCACAATGTTGTTTTGATTCTGTCATTTTATACCTAATTGGTTTAGTGCTTCTTGAGCAGCGGCTTGTTCAGCCTTACGACGGCTTAAACCTCGGCCTAAATATTGATGATCATCATTGTCAATTTTACATTGAATGAGAAACTCTTGCTCATGATTATCACCAGTAACTTCAAGAATTAAATAGCATGGTCGTTCATGTCGAATACCTTGCAAATATTCCTGTAATCGTGTTTTAGCATCTTTTTGCTTAATGCCGGGTTTAATTTCGTTTAAACGAGTTGTATACCAAGCTAAAATTAACTGCCGAATATTTTCAATATCGCTATCTAAGTAAACAGCACCGATGATAGCTTCCACGGCATCAGAAATAATCGACTCACGGCGATAACCACCACTTTTTAATTCGCCTTGACCTAAAATAAGATAATCACCTAATTTAAACTCTTTACCCATTTCAGCAAGAGTTTGGCCACAAACTAAACTTGCTCTCATTTGGCTAAGATCTCCTTCATCTTGCTTGCTAAATCGATGATAAAGCTCATCAGCAATAACAAAACTAAGGATTGAATCACCTAAAAACTCTAGCCGTTCATTATGCATTTTATTCGCACTGCGATGAGTCAGTGCGAGTTGTAGTAAAGATGTATCTTTAAACTGATAACCAATCGATTGTTGTATTTGATTCAAATTTTTCATAGTTATCACAGTTAATGGAGCCCACCGATACGGCTGAATCGAATTCCTGTAGGCCATTCGTCAGGTTGTTTTTCAAAGCTAATCCAAATAGCGGTTGCACGACCAACAAAGTTTTCTTCGGGAACAAAACCAAAATATCGGCTATCACCACTATTATCACGATTATCGCCCATCATAAAGTAGTTACCTTGTGGTACTACCCAAGTAGCAACCGGTTGACCTTTTTGATGATAATAATAACTCGGATCTTCCTCTATTCCTGACGTGGTTAAAATATCATGCGACTTGTTACCCAAGGTTTCTTGTTGAATTTTTATATCAAACGTTCTTATGGATTGAGAATCAACAATACCTTTGTCCTTATATTGTTCCAAGGTATAAAAACTTGGGTTAGATTTATCTTTTTCGTGTACTTGTTTCCAATTGCTTGGCTGTGGTTGAGTATAGTGCAAATCTAATGGCTCAGATCGTTGACCAACACAATTACTATCCGTTGTTTGACAAGCAGGATAAATAACTATTTTCTTTTCATTAACCAGATAAACAATCTTATCACCAGGTAAACCAACCACACGTTTAATTAGATCCATTTGCGGTATGTTAGGATGCTTAAATACAGCAACATCCCCTCTTTGGGGTTTTCCTGTAGCAATTAGTACTTTATTGTTAATTGGATTTTTTAAGCCATAAGAAAATTTTTCAACCGCAATAAAATCACCAATTAATAAAGTTTGCATCATCGATCCTGAAGGAATCTGAAAGGGTTCATAAATAAATGAACGAATAACAAAAACCACGAATAAAACCGGAAAAAAAGATGCTAAGCTTTCAACCCAACCTTTTGGTTTTCCAACCTCAGCAAGGACTCGCCCATCAACCTCACCATTATGGGCTTTACGCACTTCTTCTACTTTACGTTGTCTAGCTGGTTTCCATCTAAATTTTTCTAAAAACCAGAAGATAGCGGTAATAAAAGTTGCTAATGTTAATATGATGGCAAATGTTCCAGCCATTTGTTTTCCTCTTTAACTGATTAATCTTTTCCTACATGCAAAATTGCTAAAAACGCTTCTTGAGGTAGTTCAACATTACCTACTTGCTTCATACGTTTTTTACCCTCTTTTTGCTTCTGTAAAAGTTTCTTTTTACGACTAACGTCACCGCCATAACATTTGGCTAATACGTTTTTGCGTAATTGTTTTACTGTAGAACGTGCTATTACATGATTACCAATTGCCGCTTGAATTGCTATATCAAACTGTTGACGAGGGATAAGATCTTTCATCTTTTCCACTAGTTCTCGGCCACGGTAAGGTGCATTATCTTTGTGCGTGATAAGCGCTAATGCATCAACTCGTTCACCATTGATTAATACATCAAGTCTTACCATATCAGCAACTTGGAAACGCTTAAAACTATAATCTAAAGATGCATAGCCACGTGAAGTCGATTTAAGTTTATCAAAGAAATCCAATACAACTTCGGTCATTGGTATTTCATAAGTTAATGCAACTTGATTGCCATGATAAACCATATTAACTTGTACACCACGTTTTTCAGCACATAATGTTATTACATTACCTAAGTAAGTTTGTGGTACTAAAATGTTACATTCAGCTATCGGCTCACGTAGTTCTTGAATATTGTTTACGGCCGGTAGTTTAGCAGGGCTATCAACATAAATGATCTCATTTTGAGTAGTTAAAACCTCATAAACTACCGTTGGAGCTGTAGTAATAAGATCAAGGTTATATTCGCGTTCTAACCGTTCTTGAATGATTTCCATATGCAACAAGCCAAGGAAACCACAACGGAAACCAAATCCTAATGCGCCTGAATTTTCTGGCTCATAAAAAAGTGAAGCATCATTAAGACTTAATTTACCTAATGCATCACGAAATGCTTCGTAATCATCTGAACTAGTTGGGAATAAACCTGCATAGACTTGTGGTTTTACTTTCTTAAAACCTGGTAATGCTTTCTCAGCAGGTGCTCTGGCCGATGTTAAGGTATCACCGACTGGTGCACCTAAAATATCTTTAATAGCACACACCACCCAACCTACTTCACCGCAATGTAAACAGTCTTTATCAACTTGTTTTGGTGTAAAGATACCTAAACGATCAACATTATAAGTCATTCCGGTACTCATAACTTTGATTTTCTCACCTTTTCGTAGTTCACCATTTTTAATACGAATTAGTGATACAACACCTAGGTAGTTATCAAACCATGAGTCAATAATTAGCGCTTGTAATGGTGCATTTGAGTCACCTTCGGGTGCAGGAATATCATGAACAAGTTGTTCAAGTACATCAACCACTCCAACACCGGTTTTCGCGGAACACCTAACTGCATTGCTAGCATCTATACCAACAATGTCTTCAATCTCTTCCGCCACTCGTTCAGGTTCAGCCGCAGGTAAATCGATTTTATTAAGTACTGGTACAACTTCTAGATCCATATCAAGTGCCGTATAACAATTGGCAAGTGTTTGCGCTTCAACACCTTGTCCAGCATCGACTACCAATAATGCTCCTTCACATGCTGCTAACGAACGTGATACTTCATAAGAGAAGTCAACATGTCCAGGAGTATCAATAAAATTCAGCTGATATGTTTGGCCATCTTTAGCATGAAAATCTAAAGTAACACTTTGAGCTTTAATCGTAATACCTCGTTCACGTTCCAAATCCATCGAATCTAGAACTTGAGCTTCCATTTCGCGATCAGAAAGTCCACCACAAATTTGGATAATACGATCAGAAAGCGTTGATTTACCATGGTCAATATGAGCAATAATTGAAAAATTGCGGATATTTTTATTCATATCAATAAGTTATATTTTAGTTATGTACTGTTAATTATCATTAATGTTATCGGCTATAAATAACAAGTCAAATAATCACGAATTTGAAAGCAGACATTCTACACATTAATAGTGAGTAAGCATAGTGTTATCGAGAGTTTTCCGGTGATTTCTCAACAATATTTTGTGCAATTTTTTCTATTGTTACTTGAGGTAAATTACCAATAATTATGATATTTTTATTACCCATGTTAGTTGAGAAAATCGTTCGGCCACCTTGCTGAATAATTTGATTTAATTGACTGGCCTGCTCTAAAGAAACATTTACAGTAAATGAAAATACACCATCAGAAAACAGCTTAGTCGCTATATCAGAACTATAAAAGTTAACATTATAAGCAGCAATCTCTTTAAACCCTTTAGGTAACCATGCTAAACGCCAAGCATCAAGAAGATTATTCTGTTTTTCAATTGATAATAAAATTGGGTAGGTTCGATTATCAATATAATTTTTAAATTTTTTTGCATCAAATTCTTTATCAAGATCAACCACTTTTAATTGATTAATAATATCATTATCTTCATCTAACAAATCAATGCGTAGTGGTAAAAAATTTTCATCATCGATCCATATAACATAACTATAACGATCTTTATCTTTAGCAATGACTTTGACTAATTGAGCACCTCGATTAGCCGTTCTAGTCTTACCTAATAAAATAAAGTCATAAATATTAGCTAATGAATTAAAATCATTATAAATAACGTCAGGAAAAGCCTCTGTAATGCGGGAACTTGAAATCGAAAAAGAAGGACTATCAGGTTGAAAATAACTAGTGGTATTATTATGTAAAATTATCTCTTTAGCTGGACCTTCAAGATAAAGCAGTTGAGCATTGATATTTTCTTTTTTGTCAGCACCTAAATGATTATATTCAAAGGTAGTTGCATATTGATCTTTATCTTGCGCAATAAAATGAATTTGATAGTCACGCGTCTGCACAGCTTTGGTCATTTTATTGAGTAAACTCAACGCATCATGCGTTTCTTCCGCCATAACAGATGCGGAAAAAAATATAAAAAACAGAGTAATAAAAAAATTATTACTCTGTTTTAACATAAATTTTATCAAAGAATAAAGAAAATTCATTTTTAGTTAACGGGCATTTAACCTTTTTTGTAATTCATAATCTTGAACCAACAACCTAATCTTATCATATTGTCTTTTTTCAAGAAGTTGCTGATCATTATGTTGTTGTATACCACCAACAGGCGCAACGTTTACTCCCATAGGGATAGTATTTAGCGTAGGCGCACCACTAACATCATCTGATTGACCTTGATGATATTGGACTCCCGCAATAATAGCTAAGGTAACACAAGCCGCTAATCCAATTTGACTAACTTTAGCCATAATATCTTTCATTCGAATCCAGAATAGATTTTCGGCTTTTGGAATTGAAATCTCACTTTGGGATGGCTGCTCAGTTAATTGTGGATATAAGTCATCATCAGCAATTGCCATAGCAACTTGATTGGTAATATCTAATGTTAATGAACTACCGTGCAATTCTCCTCGCATTGCGTCTCTTGCAATATGATAACGATGCCAGCAGGATTGCAAACTTTCATCATGGCTAACCATCTCAACAAAGTGTTGATCAGTTAACTCACCGTCCATTAATAATGAAAGTTGCTGTTTCTGTTCTATTTGCATAGTAGATACCTTAAATTTCTTGCTACTTAATTTATTTAACCAATTAAAGGTTTAATTTTTTCATCAATAGCATCACGAGCTCTAAAAATACGTGATCTAACTGTTCCAACCGGTGTTCCCATAATTTCGGCAATTTCCTCATAACTTAGACCGTCAATTTCACGTAATGTGATAGCAGTTCTCAAATCATCAGGTAATGCTTCAATTGCTTCAAATACAACTTTTTCAACTTCTTTAGAAAGAACTAAACTTTCTGGGTTATCGACATCTCTCAATGAGTCGGCACCTTCGTAACTTTCAGCTTCACTAGCATCAATATCCGAAGATGGCGGTCGTCGACCTTGCGAAATTAAATAATTTTTTGCTGTATTAACCGCAATTCGGTACAACCAAGTATAAAAAATACTTTCCCCTTTAAAAGAGCTTAACGAACGATAAGCTTTGATAAAGGTTTCTTGCACAACATCAGGGACCTCAGAAGGTAAAACATAACGTGATACCAAATGAGCTAGCTTATTTTGATAACGAACGACAAGTAAATTAAACGCATTTTTATCTCCGTTTAAAACGCGATCAACTAAAACTTGGTCTGTTATTTGCTCCCCCATTAAAGGCCATTCCTCATTATGTTAATAACTATTAGTTGGCCCAAAACTGTGCACTCTAACAGTTAGATTCGTAAATTTAAAAAAAGTTCCCATTATTTTAATAGAAATTTCATTTTTTTAACCAATCATTTTCATTTTTAATTATTTATATACTAAAAGACAATGATTTTATTAAATTTTTAGATAAAAAATTTTTTAGATAATTAATTCAATAAGAAGATTTCGCGCTCGCCCGCATCGTTATATGTGATTTGATAAAATTGCGGTAAATTAAAATTAACTGAACTACTGGTAGTGAAAGTAAAACGGTCATCAGATAATACATAAAAATCATTGATATCTTTAACCATATTTTCTTTAGTACCATTACAATTACGGTATATTTCTATTTGATTATGTTCATTTAAAATATATAAATCAAATCCTGTAGTGGTATCTTCAAAGAAGAATTGAATAATACCTTCATAAGCGACGCTATCTATCTCTTTAGGTAATTCATTACTTTCATCTAAGATATTTAACGGCCTACCTTGAACTTTATTATTCGATACCGCTCCATAAAAATCAATAGCATTTTCGAATTGATGAAATGAAACGCCAAATCGTTCAAAAAATAGATACCATGAAGCACCATCTATTCTAAGTGGTTTGACTTGGGTTAAGTTATTTTTAGTAGTCGTCAATCGTAAATCAACACAGTCATCCATCAGTTTTTTCATTTGTTTACAGACTTCATGACTAAGATGTTTACTATAACAAAAAATTTCGACCGAATTAGGTAAATCAGCATCTTTATGCATACGATTAAGTAACGCTTTTATGGCTTCCAGCACACATAAAGAACCACTAAAATGTAATACCCGAATTTCATTCCATGAGTTACGATAAAGTAAATCTATAGAACCAACTAAACTTAACTCTTGCTTGCCATAATTTAAAACATTAGTACTAATTTCATCTTCAAGTTCTAAATTAATAGTTGGATCATCTTCTAAATTCAAGATAATCGCCAAATGGCGTATTTCACAAGGCCCATATAACTGTTCTTCAGTTGCGGCAGGTACATCTATCGGAAAATAATTTTTCAGATCTTCGATGAGCTTGGTTATTTTTTGATTATCTCGCTCATCACCATCATAATAATAAAAATTGGTTGAATCAGAAATTAAACCATTAAAGTAACACCAACCAACTAATTTAACCAAGTATTTACTATATTCTAAGTATTGGTGACCAATAATAGAATTTAGTTTAGGTGTTTGATTGTAAACATACCAACCAGCTCGATTGATACGATCTTCTTTGACATGGATAAAAGTTAATACATCTTCTTGCAGATTATCCGAAATATTAAGTTTTAATGTTGAAATTTTACCCGGTAAAACTTCAAAAGATGCATATAATTTACGAGTCAGTATAGCCAAGTCTTGTGGACTAATAAGTGAATCTAAGTTATTACGACGACCAAAATTGAGTAAATTACGATAACCTGTCATCATGGTATGGAGCAATATTTCGTGTATTTCACGTACTTGTTCTATTTTCCATGTTTTACTGGCGTCCAATTTTACCAATAACTTATTCGTCCATCCCCATTGTTTTACTAATTCAAGTAATATTTTTCGACGCCATAACAATGGCTGATCATTATCTGATAATTTTTCATTTACTTTTAAATAAAAGCAATGCCTTACCAACTCAAGACGTTGAAAATCTCTAATTTCAATTAGATAATTAGTAATTCGATCCAATAACATAGAGTATGAATCAAGATAATGATGAACGTGAATTTCACCTTTTTGAATATACTCGCGCATTTCATAAGCAATTGGTCTATTTTCAGGATAGATTGAAGAATAAGCTTCAAGTAGTAATGTTTTTAATACAGCTTTAAATGGCGAATCAATACTTTTATAGAGTTGCCATAAACTTGCACCAAAATACTCTTCAGCAGACAATCCTGTGAGTGGTCCAAAATCGATCCATTCTTCACGTTTGATTATATTAGCGACCACTAATGCTTGAACACATTTTTCATAAGTTGGGTAAGTAACATCATTAATAGTAAAATCAGCTGGAACTGCAAACCATAGTAGTCGTTTACCAGCTAAAAGATTAGCGGAACGATAGAACTCTTCCAGCAATAAAATATGTTGTGCTGAACCACAGTTTTCACCCATCAAACATTCATGATGTTGGTTGATAAATCGATCGACATCAACGACAAATAATGTAAGTTTTACACCTAGTTCCTCAGCCCACTCTTCAATCAATCGACACTTCGTTATTAAAGCTTGCTTTTTAACTGTAGATAAATTATTTTCGATACAAACCCATATATCTAGATCAGAGGTAACCGCCTGTCCTATAGAGCAGGTACTCCCCATTGAATATAGTGCAGATATGTCAGAATATTTTGTCTGTGTAGCGCTCTTAAAATTGAAACAATGTTGTAGTTGTTCAATAATCTCATTTGAAGGTTGATAGTATGCAATACCTGATGGGGTATCTATATTTTGATAACCGGGAAGATCTGGATGATGAAAATGAAAAAGCACTGGTAACAAGGTAAAAACTCGTTGGAATTCCAAAGGCATTCCACTTCGAGCTCGCTCATGTTTCAGAATAGCAAGATCATCAAGTTCTTTTTTTATGTTATTAATATCGTATTGCATAGTATTATTCAGGTGAAACAGATGTACTATTGACGAACAATTTCTCCAATAATTTTATATTATAACGTAAAAAGAATGTAAACCTAAAAATAAAACGAAATAAATATTATGACCACAATCGAAAAAATATCACAATCTTTAAAAAAAACCAAAAAACAATTTCACACCATTAATAAAGCAGCAGTATTAATACCCATTATCTCTATCAAAAATCAATTACACCTACTTTTTCAAGTACGTTCAAAGAAACTTAAATGGCAACCCGGGGATATTTGTTTTCCTGGTGGTCGAGTTGAAGTAACTGATGATAGCCCTGAATATACAGCTAAACGTGAAACCTTTGAAGAATTAGGCATTACCATTGATCAAATAACTATTTTGGGGCAATTGCCGAAATTTATTGCTTCGTTAGGTATGATGATTTATCCATTTGTCGCAAAAATTGAATCTTTAGATAACTTGCTACTTAATCAAGATGAAGTTGAATCTGTTTTTACGGTTCCACTTGACTGGTTTATTAACCATCAACCGAAACAAGCTACTATGTTAGTCGGTTTTAAGCCTGATGACAATTTTCCATTTGAATTGGTACCTAATCGAACCACAAATTGGCAACAAAAGTCGCAACATGATGTTCATTTTTATCAATATGATAATTTTGTTATTTGGGGATTGACTGCACAAATTATTAATAGTTTTATAAGTACCATCAAAAGTAATACTCAATTATAAATTACAGTTAAATTAAATATGCTTCAGTTCTGACTTTAACATAAAATGCTTTAAGAAAAATTTTTTCAAAAAAAACCAAGTGGTACCTACACAAATATTTTGATTAATATATACTATTAATCGGTTATTTCTCATTTCTATCATTTCTACCCTGTTTTATCTAGCTGTCTGAAAGAATTAGTAAAAGATTTATTTCGAGAGCGTTATTCGTTTTTCAAAACTCTCATGCAATACCCCCATAGAATAAGCGTTACAAATTGTTTTTTAATTTTTATAACATAAATATGAAGGACATTATTATGAAACGTTTTAATAAATCATCTATTGCATTAGCTTTACTATTATCTCTACCTGTTGCCAATATTTATGCGGCATCACCATTAACAGCAGAAGAAAGTCATAACCTCATTCCTTATAAAGAAATTTCAGTAACTGGTAGCTATTTACAAGCACAAAATGCAGCAGATGATATATCTAAAGCTGCTGATGAAGCTGGAGCAAAATATTATCATATCACTGGTATTGAACAACCAGCTACTGGTACTTCAACCGATCGTGCTGTTGTTTATGCGGATATTTATTTATCAAATGCGCCTATTGCTGTCAGCAAAGATGAAGCTACCCATAATGGTATTGTGCTTTATCCTCGCTCTAAAGCACTTTATTATTTACCATTTGAAATAGTTAAATACAAAGGTAACTATAACAATACCTCTGAAATAATGGATTCAGCAAGTAAATTAGCAGCAGAAAAAAATGCTTATGCATTTTATGTGTATTCAATTACTGCCGATGATGTTAAAAATAATGAGCAGGAAATTGATGTTGCTTTATTTAAAAAAGATGCGCCAGTCCGTGACTTTATTATCTCTAAAGCTATTGCAGGTCAAGATGCTTATGAAATCACTAGTGATGCTTTCAAAGTGATGAAACCTTATCAAACTATTGTTTTCCATGGCACATTTAATAATACTAGCGAAATTAGTGCTGCTGCACAAAAATATGCTATCGCTAATGATGCTAATTTCTATTATGTCAAAGAAGTCTCTGCCAATCGTGCCGGCACCGCTCAAACAGTTTATGTAAATTTATATAAATAACGATCCACTACATAATTATCCATGTGTTAAATATCATATTTTTACACATGGATTTTTTACAAAAATTAACTTTTAGTTTCAAGCTCTACCTAACAATGCAATTCATAAAAAAGATTTTTATCCAAGAATTAAGCTTTTCACGATTTAAGTTTTTAGTAATAAGTATCAGCATAATTTAAACACAATAAATGTATCTTTTTTATTTAAATTTAAGAATTAAAAGGTAAGGTAAGATGATGTTATTGAAAGGATTTAAATTTATACTGTTTTCTCAATTTCAATGCTTAACACGATTTATCATATTCTTTTTAATTTCAGTATTTTTAATGAACGGTTTAGCTTTGGCATTGGATACAAAAACAGTAGAGGTTATTCATGGTTCCGCTCCCTATTTTATTAACCCAGATGCGATAGGCATAAATGGATCTCGAGAATATAATCAACAAAACTTTCACTATTTTGGAGTAAAATTACAAACAACAATAAACTCTGAATTAAATAGTTTAAACGACACAATAAAGTCCATAAATTTCCCTCAAGTTGATCCTAATACAACCACACCAAATCAATTGTTAACTATGTTAAAGTCTGATTATGGTTTTGAACCTATAATAATGCCATTTTCACCTACTAATCCAATTGATAGCCAGAACGTCTCTGATGATGACGGCGATGTTATAACTAAAATAACCCCACCTGATGGCGGTTTTAAAATAGATTGGTTCTATCGAGCTGCCAATATATCCTATTTGTTATTGGAGCCAGATAGAAATAGAACCTTTTGTGAGCTAGCACGGTTGGGGTGGAACCCATATATCAGAATTTCAGGCACTATCGCTTTAGTTTCTGAATATGGCATGCCAAATTATACAATTTATTCTACGCCTAAAAGTGACTTTTTGATTTACAATGCGATCAAACCTACCGTTTGTGCAAATCGACCATCAATTGTATATTCATTCCCTTTCGAAAATCGAGATTACACTGGTGACTGGGCACATTTAACTTGGGGTGATAACAATCAACACATAGTTGATTCTGGCTTCGTCAATAAAGTCAGTGCTGGTGGTTTTCCAACTACTGGATTTGATCAAGCACGATTTCTCATGTTTATAGCTGGTGCACCTTTTGATTTATCGACAATAACATCATCAAATAGTTCAAAAGGAGTAAATGTTCAAATAAACACAATTAGTGATAATGATGTAGATAGCCACCTAGCTAACACGGCTGTTCAAGTTAAATTGCTAGGAGAAGCCACAGAAGCAAATCCTACATTTTCTATAAAATCCAACGGTGAAGATATTTATTCGTTTACTATTAAGAAATGGTTCTCCGCACCCAGCCAAGATTTTTATCCTTATAATCAACATACAAGTGTTTGTCAGGGAAACTATATCGTTCCATCTATTGAAGATTTAACCAACAGTGACCAAAGTCTTATAACTAATGGTGGTGCTTGCCAATCTGATAATAACTCAGATAATTGTCTAGCCATTACAACAAATCACTATTATCGTCAGGTTGGAAACAATCTTTTAGCTGAATGGGGTGATGTAACTAACGAAGAAAACTATTATCATCACACCTATCCCGGTAACCATTTCCCTAAAGGACATTTATATTGGACTTCAGACGAAAGAGATAGTAATAACCAATATGCAGTAGGTTCAACAAAAGGGGCTATTGAATGGCAGTTGAAAGATAATGAATTATATTTTGTTTGTGTGCTGAAATAGAAAATTTATTCATAAATTGCGTTATAAGATGATATAACGCAATTTTCATTGTTATTATAGTTAAAATAATTTTAATTTCGCTTTTAAAAAGCAGATAATCCACTTTAGTATTTACTGTTAAAAGCAACTCATCATTTATATATTAAATAAGATAAATAAACTTAATCCAAAAAATAACTAGTGGCTGATTTTTTTAACTATGACTATCAATTGACATTAATCAATTCACTCAAAAGAGTGATACATAGATAATGTTTGAAAATTAAATGGCTGGGGTACCAGGATTCGAACCTGGGCATGGCGGGATCAAAACCCGCTGCCTTACCGCTTGGCTATACCCCAATATGAATGGAGATTAGATATCTAGTAAATCTACTAATTCCGCATATTTTATAGAATTGATTATAGAGGAAAAGTTCCAATATAAAAATAGACTAAAAGTCGGATATAAAAATATGAGCAGATTGGAATGGCTGGGGTACCAGGATTCGAACCTGGGCGTGGCGGGATCAAAACCCGCTGCCTTACCGCTTGGCTATACCCCAATAAAGGATAGACATTAAGATTAAAATGGTGCGGGTGGAGAGACTTGAACTCACACACCTTGCGGCGCCAGAACCTAAATCTGGTGCGTCTACCAATTTCGCCACACCCGCACTGTATACTTTCGGTAAAAGTACAAACTAATCTTAATGGTGGCTACGACGGGATTCGAACCTGTGACCCCATCATTATGAGTGATGTGCTCTAACCAGCTGAGCTACGTAGCCATTTCATTCGCAACGTCATAACCAACACTGCGAGGCGCATTATGCTTGTGTTACGGCAAATCGTCAACCCTTTTTTTTAGATATTTTAAAAAAAAGTGACGATTGATTAAGATGCAATCAAATACCGTTTAATATCACTTCAATTCGCCTTTTTTGTAACTCATTATGAATTAACTTTCCAGTATAACCTTCGGCAATTATATTTTGAACATCGACTGCTTGAGCTAATTTATATGCTTGTTCAAGGTATTGAGCTTGAGGAAATAATTCCGTTTTAGCATAAGATTGGCTAGCAATTATCAATTGATTAAGATGGGCTGGATTGCGCCATACATCTATTTTATTGAACAATTCGATAATTTGTTCCGCAGTTAACTGTATCACATTAGCAACACTATTGTGAAATTGCTGCACCATAATTGCTAATTTCGTATATTGATTGGGTGCTTTAATTTGTAAACAAAGTTTTTCTAGCTCAGTTTTGGATACAAACTCACCACACAAGACTGCAAAGCGCACAGTCAGATCATCAGTCAATAAAGTCGATTTTTTTAATGCATCAGTAATAGCGCTGGAAAGTTTGAGAGATGGAAATAATAACGCTAAAGCACCACATTGTTCCAGTACTTGAAAATAAACTTGCGGATCCGCAGTCGCTAGTGCTTTTTCTGTCTCTTTCCATACTCGCTCTGCTGTAAGGGTATTTATTTCACCAGCAGAGACCATTTCTTTCATTAAATTATTCGTTTCAGCAACAATTCTGAAACCTAAATGGTGATAACGGGCAGCAAAACGGGCCACTCGCAAAACTCGTAGGGGATCTTCTCTGAATGCAGGAGAAACATGGCGTAATAATTTAAGCTTAATATCATTAACACCATGATAAGGATCGACTATATTGCCTTCTTGATCCATGGCAATCGCATTTATAGTAAGATCTCGTCGAATAAGATCTTGCTCTAAAGTAATATCTTTACTAAAGTCACAAATAAAGCCTGTATAGCCTTTACCTGATTTCCGCTCTGTTCGAGCTAGAGCATACTCTTCTTTAGTTTTGGGATGTAAAAAAACAGGAAAATCTTTACCAACCTGTTGATAACCTAATGCTAAAAGTTCATCTGGGGTTGCACCAACCACAACCCAGTCTCGATCAACAACAGGTAGATGTAACAATCTATCTCTAACTGAACCGCCAACAAGATAGATTTTACACATTTAACGCATCCAACGATCTTTTTTACGACGGCCAGGCATAATAGCCGGCAAAATAAGACCTAGAAGGAAACCACCACCAGCAACTAATCCACCATAAGTAAACCAAGTTACAATCAGATCACGGCGCTTATCATCAACTTGATTTAACATAGACTCAAGCTTCATCTCTTGCTGTTTATTAAGTTGTTCTAACTCATTATTCTTAGCTTGTAAGCTTTCAATCGATTGTTCAGCTTTTTGTAGTTTTTCGGCATAATCTTGGATGGCATTTTGTTGATTTTTTTCTGCATTATCAACTTTATCTTTATACTCAGCAAGTTGTGCTTCTAATAATGGCACAAGTTCTTTAAAACTAGGTTGATCTTTTAATTTATTAGACTCAATCCAAGCTGAACTACCATTAGGAAGCTGTATTCGTGTATATTTACCATCAGCACTTTTTTCAAGTTCAATTACTTTTTGACCGGCTTTAACTGCGTTTGAATAAGCATATTGAGAGCTAGGGCCTCGGCGTAGATAAATATCAACATTTTCAGTAACATATTTATCAACTGCATTTGCACTAAAAGCTACAGCAATAAAAGAAATTAAAGTAATAATATTCTGTTTTTTCATGATATTTTAAATTTTTACCCACAATAAAAACATGATAACACAAAAAGTAGCCTTTTCGCACAACCATTTATAATAAAAATTTGATAATCTCAAATTTTATTAACAAAAAATGAAACCGATTACATTCATTAAAATATAAATCAAAAAACAATAATCCAATAATTGTTAATAAATCAAAAAAATCATCACATTATTTAGGACTCAGCAAAATATAGAGTTAATAGTCAATAATTATGCTATACAATTTATTATCCAACACCATTGATTAATGAATATTTATTTACAAGAACTACCCCCCCAGTTACGCCATGTGAATAGAAGTAGTAACAAACAAAAATGTTTACTTTTTTCGTTAAATTTTACAGCTTAGCATTTTCAATCTTCTACATTAATATATTTTTTATTGAAACAATTCATATAAAAATGAGCTTATTGGCAAACTAAAAATTTTGTTCTATTATAACCAGTTAAGTTGATATTCAGAATATTACGGGCAACAACAATAGCAAATGTAATAGTAATATTTGAATCTTAGGTTTTCAGCCAATTTACGAGCTATTTATTCTAACCGATCAATAATCTAAAACTCTATATTGGCAATAAGTTAAAAAAAGTTAAAAGGATTTTTTATGGCGACAATAAAAGATGTTGCAAAATTAGCAAAGGTTTCCGTTGCAACGGTATCACGGGTAATTAATAACGCTGACAATGTCAGTAATAAAACACGTGAAACAGTAAAAAAATCCATGGAAAAATTAAATTATTACCCTGATGCTAACGCCCGAGCGTTATCCCAACAAAACTCTAAGACAATTGGCATTGTGGTGGCAGACCTATCCGATCCATTTTCTGGCGCGATGATTAGTACTGTTGAAAAAGTTGCAGCGAAAAACGGCCATTTTTTGCTGATTGGTAATGGTTACCACAATAAAAAACAAGAATATAATGCTATAACTAATCTTATAGAACATCGTTGTTCTTCTTTAGTCGTGCATGCAAAAATGCTAGAGGATTATCAATTAATAAAGCTGATGCAGCAAATTCCTGGTATGGTTCTAATTAATCGAATATTGGAAGGTTTTGAAAAACGCTGTATTGCTCTTGATAGTCGTTATGGTTCCTACCTAGCCGTTAAACATTTAATTCAGCATGGTCATACTAATATTGGGTATTTATGTTCCAACCATAGCATCTCTGACTCAGCAGATAGATTACAAGGCTATAAAGATGCATTAATCGAGCATCACATTGATATTAATGATAATTTCATTGCCTTCGGCTCTCCTAATGAAGAAGGAGGAGAACAAGCAATGATGTCTCTTTTAGAACGTAATCGACAAATTACGGCGATTGCCTGTTACAATGATTCAATGGCTGCTGGTGCTATGTCAGTATTATACGATAATGATATAAAAATTCCGGATGATATTTCGATCATTGGCTTTGATGATCTTTTAATTGCTAGATATTTACATCCAAAGCTAACAACTATTCGTTATCCATTACACACAATGGCCGAACAAGCAGCTGAACTTGCATTACAATTAGCAAAAGGAGAACCTCCGCCAGCTAACTTAATCAATGTATTTATTCCAACGTTAACTAAACGATACTCAGTTAATAATATTCGCTAATTAATATTAAACTTAAAACGAACAAGGCGCTAGGAAATGTCGAAAACTTTATAATAACAGTTTTCGACATTGACCTATTTACCCAGATAAGACTACCTAAAACCAAACTTCAGTTTGCACACCAAAACTAATTTGATTTTCTTTGCCATTATGTTGTCCAGATATCGCAAAATCACAAGTATTTGTGCCTAGTTATTTAAGTTAAATCTTTTCCATCAAATAACTTATCGAGTTTTTCTATAAACTGTTGCTTTGGTAGATGATAAAAGATCCCTTGTTTAGGAAGTCCCCGTAAAAATAGATAATAAACACCACCAAAATGCGTTTCATATCGATAATCTGCTAAACGGCTGCGTAAAAATCGATGCAGGGCTAAGCAATAAATTTGATACTGCAGCTCATAACGATGCTCACACATAACTTGATTTAATGCTGACTCGGTATAAGCCTCTACCCCATCACCTAACCAATTTGATTTATAATCTACAATATAATATTTACCCTGGTACTCAAACACTAAATCGATAAATCCTTTTAACATGCCTTGTACAGTTTCAAAATCTAAAGGAGGACATTGTTTGGATAAATCATCATACTCTTTACATAAACTATCTAATTGCTTACTGGTCACAGCACTGCGAATGGGAAAATAAAATTGTAATTCATTAATACATTGGCTATTTAAAACATCGGCTAATAACGGCCCATCTTGATCTTGTCTTTTATTTAGTTTCGTTGCTAAAACCTGTTGTAACCAATCACTTAGCACTGTTAACCAATGCGGTGGTAAACTCAATTTTTTAATCGTACTAGCGCACAAATCCTCGGCATTAGTTGGTGTTAAATTTTCCATAATGGAATGCAACAATGTACCAACATATGCACCTTTTGGAAAATGATGGATATCATATTGCTCTTTAGTTGATAATGACTCGGAGGGTTCGAAATTATTTTCACGCCAATCACTAAGCATAGTCGAATTAAAACCAACCACATTATTATGCTTTTGTAATTCGGTATAGCTAGTTACACGCCAACTATTAGATAATTTACGTTTAAATACATTGGCGGTAAGTGAGAGATTGGCAGCTAATTCAGCATTATACTGCTCACCTAAAATAGGTAATTGTAATTCAACCAAATCAGCAAATTTAGCAATTGAACGTAAGTCACCTTTTAATAAATAATCAATTGCTGATTGACTGTTTTTTAATGATGCTAAACCAACGCTACAATGAAAGATTGAACGTGTCATAGCAACATAAAGTAACCGTAAATCTTCGGCTAAACGTTCATCTTCAATCTGTTGTTTTATTTCATCGGTTAATAGCCAAGCATAAGTTGGTTGATAATCATTATTTTTGTCATGATAAAACTGACTATCTGAATTTCGAAATTGAGCAGCAAATGGTAACCAAACAATAGGAAACTCTAAACCTTTAGATTTATGAATAGTGATAATTTTTACTAAATTTTCATCACTTTCCAATCGTTGTTCATGATTTTCTAAATTTGCATCAGGACTGACAATTTGTCTTGATAACCAACGAACCAAAGCATGTGGGCTATCAAGTTCGTCGGCCGCTTCTTGCAATAATTCACCTAGATGCATCAAATTAGTTAAAGTCCGTTCACCATTTGGGCTAGCTAATATATTTTCAGCTAACTGACGTTTTTTCATCATCCGGCGCAACATGACTAACACACCATAATATTGCCAGATAATCTGATATTGCTTAAACTCCTCTATCAAACCTTCCCATATATCTTGATCGTCGGTTATTTGCTCAAGTTCAGTCATGGTTTGACCCAACAGTGTCGTCATTAAAGCTAAGCGTAGAGCCGATTCGTTTTCTGGCATAAGCACTGCTTGTAATAAACACAGGACCTCCTGTGCCTCTTTAGCTAGAAAGACACTACTCCGATTAGATAAATAAACGCTTTTAACCCCAACACTGGTTAACTTTTGTTGGATGATCTCTGCTTCGTATCCGGTACGGACTAAAATGGCAATATCAGCAGTTGTAATTGGTCGTTGACCATCTTTATCCTTCAATAAAATGGTCGGATCCATCAACCACGTCACAATCTGCTTGGCACAACAGTTGGCGATATGTTCTTGATAATCCATTTTTGTGCTAACTTCATCAGGTAATAAGTATGCCGCTAAAGCATTAACCTCCTGATTATTTATAATTAAACCTTTTTGTTGATTACGTTCGGCACTTTCCATTGGTAAAAATGGAATATTTTCAAAAATAAACGGATTATCATGATGATTAAATAACGAATTAACTGCATTCACCATCAATGATGAAGAACGGTGGTTAACCTGCATAGTAAAATTATTTTCACCAGTTGATGATTTTGCTTTTAGATAAGTAAAAATATCTGCACCACGGAAGCTATAAATCGCTTGTTTAGGATCTCCAATAAACAGTAACCCAGTCTCTTTCGGATAACGATTATAGATACGATCAAAAATTTTATACTGCACCGGATCGGTATCTTGAAATTCATCAATCAGCGCTACACAGTATTTTTTCGCAATACTCTCTGCTAATCGATTACCATTTCTAGCACGTAGAGCTCGGTTCAACTGGCTTAAGAGATCATCAAAACTCATTTCACCACGTTTGATCTTCTGAATATAAATACGCTTTTGAATGACTTTAACGATATCCATTAGAACTTCGCCACGTAAATCAATAGAACTATTACATAGCGCTTCAATACTCTCAAAAACGGCATGAGTCGGAGGATTTTTACCTTGCTTAGTTTTTTCAATTAAAATCGACTGACTAAATTTAGTTAACTCACTAGGTAGTTTAAATGAACGGATTGGCATCTGCGCCCAAGCAGTAACTTTAGCCAACCAATTAGGTAAATTACGGCTACTATAGGATTGTTTATTAACGCCTGATTGAGCAATTATTTCTGGCAGATCGGCAATTGAATCTAACCACTGTTTTTTGATCAGACTGATCTGCTGAAAATATTTTTGATAAAATTGCTGAATCTTGCCACTGATATCAATATGTTCTTCTTGCTGTTCATCAAATTCAAAATTTAAATAAGGTCTGATGTCGGATAGCAATCTTTCTGGATCCTGCCAATAGTCAAGAATCAGGTAGGCTAATGCTTTGTCGAGAGGAACAAAGTAGTGACGCCAAAAATCTTGCACAACTTGTAACTTTAGATCTTGTTCATCAGTTATCAATGTTTGTTCAAACAGTACACCTGATTCGAAAGCATGACTAGTCAATATACGTTGACAAAAACCATGAATCGTATAAATCGCCGCATCATCCATTGATTGTTGTGCTTGGGTTAATTTCTGTATTGCTTGGTTGCTATCATCAACTAAATCAATTAATTGTTGATAAATTGGATCATCATGATGACCTTGTAACAACCCTAATCGTAATTCTTGAATATTTTGCCTGATACGAGATCGCAGTTCTTGAGTAGCGGCTTTAGTAAAGGTCACCACTAAAATCTGATTAACATCAAGAGGTGTGGGATAACTGTTTTTACCAATCCCCAATAATAATCGCAGATAAATAAATGCGAGCGAATAGGTTTTACCTGTTCCTGCTGACGCTTCGATTAGCGTTCGACCAGTTAAAGGTAAATCAAATAAGTTAAGCTTTTTTATTCCACTACATGAAACCATTCTAGCTTTCCTGCCGTATTGGCGGATAAATCAACACAAGCAATAGCAGCTGTAGGAAACATTGGCGGTGAAACATCTGGACATAACTCATTAACCAAATAACCAACTAGAGGTAGATGCGAAACAATAATCACATTATCGATACCACGATCGGGCAGTGTCATCAATAAATCAGCAATATGAGAAGGGCTACCACCAGGTACCAAAAGATTATCAGTTTCGAATTGAGAAACTCGGCAGTGTGAGGATAATTCAGTGAAAGTCTGTTGGGCTCTTAAATAAGGACTGACTAACCCTAAATCAAATTTAAAATTTTGTTGATTAAGCCATAGTCCAGCCTGACAAGCTTGTTTTAAACCATAATCAGTTAAAGTACGACTTGCATCAGATGAAGCAGCAAAACCTGCCTCACCATGTCTCATAATACAAACTTTCATAAAAGAATGATTAACGTAATTTCAATTGGAAAATCATACATTCAGCGCCACAGCAGAAAGTAAATTTAGCTGTTAATTTATAACCATTTTCAACTTTATCGATGCTGCTGTTAATTTCACAAGGCTCTGTTTCAACAGCTTTTGCAGCTTGAGTTAATGTAGCTAATTTGGCATTTGCTTCTGATTCAGATGTAAAAACATGCTCATATTCTGCACTACAATCTTCATTGTCTATAATTGTACCTACATCAACGCAACAACATGCAGGTGTTTCGTTAGCTTTACATTTATTTAAAGAATCTGTCATTGTGTACCTCTACCTCTGTTTTACCGATTAATATGGCATTAGTATACTCTTAATCACAATTAAGGGCAAAATGTTAAAAACCTTTACCACAACACAAATATTTGGCGTATATTAAAGTTTTATTGTTATTTTTCTGAATTAATCAAACCACATGATGCAACAAAATAGTCACGTCCGAAAAATGGCGATTTTAGTCGCTGCAACGTTTTTCATGGAAAATCTAGACGCTACAGTGATCACCACGGCAATTCCAGCTATGGCAAAATCATTTCTAACCAATCCTCAAGATTTATCTATTGGGATTAGTGCCTATATGCTTGCACTTACCATTGGTTTACCGGCCAGTGGCTGGATCGCTAACCGTTTTACCGCCTATCGAGTCTTTTCGATTTCGATTGTTTTATTTATGTTAGCATCAATATTGTGTGCCATATCGACTAATCTGACCATGTTTACCGTCGCAAGATTAATTCAAGGTTTAGGTGGATCATTAATGGTGCCTGTAGGCAGAACGGTGGTATTAAGTCGAACGGAAAAACAACATTTAGTCAGCACTATTTCTATTTTAGTTTGGCCAGGCTTAATTGCGCCATTAATGGGACCGATTATTGGTGGCTTCTTTGCTCAATATCTAACATGGCACTGGATATTTCTTCTTAATATCCCATTAGGTTTTATCGCCCTATTTTTCGCTCAGCGATTATTACCCAAAGAATTACCTGAAAAACGTACATTTGACGGTGTTGGATTTATCACCTGTGGTTTAGGCCTTTTACTATTTGTTTATGGGCTTGAAATGATTTCTCATTCAAATAGTAGTCTCTGGATAGGCGTAACAGTATCTTTGGTTGGTAGCCTAATATTAATCTTTGCCTACTATCATTTAGCTCATACTCAACACCCATTAATTAGTCTATATGCTTTTTCTAAACGTACATTTAGAATGACCTTTTTTGGTGGTTCATTAATACGAATTGGCTTAAATAGTGCTCCGTTTATCTTACCGCTAATGTTTCAAGTCGGTTTTGGTTGGTCACCGTTAACTGCTGGTTCACTACTGCTATCATTATTTGCCGGCAATATCCTGCTTAAAACAGTAAATACACCTTTAATTCATAAGTTTGGCTTCCGCAAAATTCTGATTATCAATGGGCTGTTATTATCTTCAAGTTTTGTGTTATGTGCCCTTTTCACGCCACAAACACCTATCATCTGGATTATATTAGTGCTATTCTTTTCCGGTGGTGCTCGTTCTATTCAATTTACTACCATCACCACGCTTAGTTTTTCAGAAATTGATAAAACAGAAATACAGAGCGCTAACATTTTATCTACCATTTTCCAGCAGCTAAATAACGTACTCGGCATTGTGTTAAGTGCTTTATTTCTATTTATTGCATCTAGCTATAATGGCCATAGCCAAACTGGTTTAATGGTAGAAGATTTTAGGTTAGCACTATTAATGGTAGCAGTAATGACCTTGTTAGCAATGATTGACTTTATCACCTTGCCGAAAAATGCAGGTAACAATCTAAAAGATAAGCAATAAAAAACCCCTGCCATTTGGCAGAGGTTCTTAAGAATCTAACCTAAAAAGTATTAGAACTTAGGTGCACTAGGACGGCCACGTTTTTTCGCAAAACCTTTGTCATTAGATTCTGGTTTACTACTTTTACGTCCACGTTTAGCTTCAGATGGCTTACCTGCTACCAAGCTCATTTTCATTGGTTGATTAAGTACTCTAACCCGTTCAAAATGCTTAAGGATATCTTTCGGCATGCCTTTTGGTAACTCAACGGTTGAATAAGTTTCATAAAGTTTGATATTACCAATATAGCGACTACTAATATCGGCTTCATTAGCAATTGCACCAACAATATGACGAACTTCAACACCGTTTTCTTTACCAATTTCGATACGATACATATCCATTTCACCCACATCTCGGCGTTCACGACGTTTTGGTGATTCACGATTATCGCCACGTAAGCGACGTTCACCATTTCGATTATCACGATCACGAAATTCTCTTGATGGTTTAAATACTGGATCTGGCGGTAGAATCAACGGACGATCACTCTGAGCTAATCTCAATAATGCTGTTGCAATCGTTTCAAGATCTGCGCCACTATCTGCTTGGATTTGCTCTAATAACGCTTGATATTGATCTAAATCGGCACTTTCTAATTGTTGCTGAATTTTCTGAGTAAATTTCGCTAAACGACGTTTTTCAAGCAACTCTTTAGATGGTAATGCCACTTCAGGAATTGGTTTCTTGATAGTTTGCTCAATATTTTTAAGCAATCGACGTTCACGACTATCAACAAACAAAATTGCTCGTCCTGCACGACCTGCACGACCAGTTCGCCCAATACGGTGAACATAAGATTCCGAATCAAGAGTGATATCATAGTTAATAACTAAACTGATACGCTCAACATCTAAACCTCGAGCAGCCACATCAGTTGCAATTAGGATATCTAATCGGCCATTACGCAAACGATCAAGCGTTTGCTCACGAAGTTGCTGAGTCATATCACCATTCAATGCCGCACAACTATAACCATTTTTTTCTAATACTTCGGCGACATCTAAAGTAGCGGTTTTGGTACGAACAAAAATAATTGCTGCATCAAAATCTTCAGCTTCTAAAAAGCGTACAATTGCTTCGTTTTTACGCATACCGCGTACTAACCAATAACTCTGATCGATATCTGGTGCAGTTTGCTTAGTCCCTTTGATTTGCACTTCTTTCGGATTATGCATAAAACGTTTAGTAATACGACGAATTGGTGCCGGCATTGTTGCTGAAAACAGTGCTGTTTGATGATCTTCTGGGATCGTAGCCATAATACTTTCAACATCATCAATAAAGCCCATTCTTAACATTTCGTCGGCTTCATCTAAAACTAAACCTTTAAGATTTGAAAGATCTAACGTTTTACGATTTAAATGATCTAATAATCGACCTGGAGTACCCACTACAATTTGTGGACCTTGTTTTAATGCACGTAATTGCACGTCATAACGTTGACCACCATACAGTGGTAAAACTTTTACTCCTTTCACATATTTTGCATATTCAGCACAGGCATCAGCAACTTGAATTGCCAATTCACGAGTTGGTGCTAAAACCAATAATTGTGGTGCTTTTAAATTAGCATCAATATTCATCAAGAAAGGAATGGAAAAAGCAGCTGTTTTACCACTACCAGTTTGTGCCATACCCAACACATCGTTCCCTTGTAAAAGTAAAGGAATACATTCTGCTTGGATTGGCGATGGTTTAGTAAAACCAAGATCATTTAATGCGTTAAGGATTTCCTCAGATAAACCAAGGTCAATAAAAGATATTTCTGTTGTCATGTAAACTCGCTTGCAAATTGGATATATAGGCTTACTTTTAAGTTAGCAACACACCTGATAATTACTAATCAAGATAATTTATGAGGATTACAATATTGCTCATAAAATATTAGCTTACCTAAATAAAACACTATATAAATTTATGCCAGCTCACTAAATTGAAAATTTACAACTCACCCCAATAACTAACTGCCAATAATCACGCAATCAAATATGCATAACTGTTGCTTAAATAATTACTTTATTTAATACAAAAGATAGATAGCATAAAAATAATTGAGAATATTATGGGCAAATCAGAACTACGCTATAACAATATTTTCACTTTTAAAACTGGCATGACCCTTGTTACTTTTCTTCAAGTAACTTAATTTCGTAGAGTGCCTGTTGATGTTCAACAAAGTTATAAATATTATTAGCTAAAGCATATTTAAATAATATTTTGGCACGCTCATTGTTACCTTTACCTTGGTAATATTTACCTAAATAAAAGTACGCTTCACATAGGCGTTCGGCTAATTGCCGGTCATTTTCAACACCTTGTTGAAGGTTTTGCATTAATTTAGATTCACTAATATTACCTAAATAAAATGCAATGATATCACCACCATAACTCATTTTATCGTTTAGTTTATCGTAACGATTTTGTAACTGAGTTAAGGCAGCTTGTTTATCTATTTCTTTTTCAATCAAATAAAGCCATAAAACGCGAACAGGTTCGTTGACGTCATATTGATAGAATTTTTGTGCATCAAGCTGTGCAGCTTGATAATGTCCTGTACGATATAAAGTAATTGCTCGATTCAAATAACCAAAAGCATAAGAAGGATCTAATTCTAGTGTAGTATTAAATGCCATCATAGCGTTATCGAAATCACCATCTCTTAGCGCATAAGTACCAAGAAAATTATAAACATCTGGGATCTCAGGATTGAAGCTTAAAAGGTGATTAAAATCACTTTGTGCAAATGCTTTAAAACCTAATGAATCGTAAACAATTCCTCGTTCGAAAATCAGCTGCATTCGAGAAACAGTATCAAGATCTCGTCTTGATAACTGTTGACTTATTTCAGCTATTTTCAACTCATCATCATACGAAACTTGCTCAGGAACAGCAAGTAAAGGCAGAGAATTAGAACAACCTGACAAGATAATGACTGCAAAAATACAGCACAACATTCGCAGGTTGAATAATCTCATATTAAGCTCCTAGTGAATCATATTTTATTCAGCTGTTGGCGCAACTTCTGGCGCTGACTCAACCGCATCTTTCATACTTAAACGAATTCGACCTTGGCGATCAATTTCTAGTACTTTAACATTCACTTCTTGACCTACTTTTAAGTAGTCTGCAACTTTTTCCACTCGATGATCAGCGATTTGTGAAACGTGAACAAGTCCTTCTTTTCCACCAATAACTGAAACGAAAGCACCAAAATCAACAATACGTGTTACTTTACCGGTATAGATTTTACCAATTTCAACATCAGCAACTAAATTATTGATACGTGCGATTGCATCTTGTGCTTTATTACCATCCGATGCCGCAATTTTCACTGTACCATCATCTGCAATTTCAATAGTAGTACCGGTTTCTTCAGTTAATGCACGAATCGTTGCACCACCTTTACCGATGATATCACGAATTTTATCTGGATTAACATTCATCGTATAGATACGAGGAGCAAATTCAGATATCTCTTGACGAGGTTTATTAATCGCTTGTTCCATTACCCCTAAAATATGCAAACGAGCGCCTTTAGCTTGGTTTAAGGCAACTTGCATAATTTCTTTCGTGATACCTTCAATTTTGATATCCATTTGTAGTGCACTTACACCTTCACGGGTACCAGCTACTTTAAAGTCCATATCACCAAGATGGTCTTCATCACCTAAAATATCAGATAATACTACAAAGTTATCGCCTTCTTTAACAAGGCCCATGGCAATACCAGCAACCGAAGATTTAATTGGAACACCAGCATCCATTAATGCTAATGACGCACCACAAACTGAAGCCATTGAAGAAGAACCATTAGATTCAGTAATTTCAGAAACTACACGTACAGTATATGGAAATTCTTCTTTGCTTGGCATTACCGCAGCAACACCACGTTTTGCTAAACGACCATGACCAATTTCACGACGTTTTGGTGAACCAACCATACCTGTTTCACCAACTGAATATGGAGGGAAGTTATAATGTAAAAGGAAACGTTCGGTATATTCACCAGTTAACTCATCAATGATCTGCGCATCACGTTCAGTACCTAAAGTAGCGGTAACTAATGCTTGCGTTTCGCCACGAGTAAATAATGCGCTACCATGAGTTCTAGGTAATACATTGGTACGAATATCCAGAGCACGAATCATATCTTTTTCACGACCATCGATACGTGGCTCACCAGCAATAACACGTTGACGAACGATTTGGCTTTCTAAATCAACAATAATGTTAATAACTTCATTTTCGTCAAGCTCTTCATCTTTTTCTTTAAGTGCTGCTAACACTTCTTCTTTAATTAAATCGATTTGCGCATAACGAGCTTGTTTTTCAGTAATACGATAGGCTTCACCTAAACGATCTTTAGCTAACTCAGAAACCGCATTAAATAGCTCTTCATTTTTAGCTGGTGCAACCCAATCCCATTTTTCACAATTCGCTTTAGCCACAAATTCATTGATATTATCAATTACAACTTGTTGTTGATCATGCCCAAATACCACTGCCGCTAACATTTGGTCTTCAGTTAACAGATCAGCTTCTGATTCAACCATTAATACCGCACTTTTGGTACCGGCTACAACTAAATCTAAACGACTAGTCGCTAATTCTTTTACTGATGGATTTAACACAAATTCATCATTGATAAAGCCTACACGAGCAGCACCAATTGGGCCATGGAAAGGAACGCCAGATAAACAAAGTGCAGCTGATGCACCAATCATAGCAACTAAATCAGGGCTTACTTCAGGATTCACTGATACCACTGTTGCAATGATTTGAATTTCATTAACAAAACCTTCAGGAAATAAAGGACGAAGTGGACGGTCGATTAAACGGGCAATTAATGTTTCGCCTTCACTTGGGCGACCTTCACGTTTGAAAAAGCCACCAGGAATACGACCAGCAGCATAAGTACGTTCTTGATAGTTAACGGTTAACGGGAAAAAGTCTTGTCCTTCTTTAACTTTTTTATTAGCAACTACAGTGACAAATACCGCAGTATCGTCCATGTTAACCATAACTGCAGCAGTTGCTTGACGCGCCATAATACCAGTTTCTAAAGTAACAGTATGGCGACCATATTGGAATTTTTGATATGTCGGATTAAACAAAATAATGTCCTCTTGTAATAAATCACGTTGAAGTTTGATATTTCGACAGGAAGCAGCATGACGCTGGAACATATTGATACACACTTCAACTATGTGTGGGATACTAAACAAAAGATTATTTCACTGTCACGACTAATGACAAATCTATAAACTATAGAGCTCTCATTAGTCGCGCGAAACATGAGATACAATCTTTTATTTTATTAATTTCTATCTTCAAAGCATTTATTTAGCTTTTCGGACTCTGCATTATATCAAAGCCTTGAATTTTCACAACGAAAAAAGAGGCCTAGGCCTCTTTTCAAGTAGATAAATAATTAGCGACGTAAACCTAGTCTTTGAATTAATTGGCTATAACGTTCAAAGTCTTTACGACGTAAATAATCTAATAATTTACGACGGCTAGACACCATGCGTAATAAACCACGGCGGCTATGGTGATCTTTTTTATGCTCAGAAAAATGACCTTGTAAGTCATTAATGCGTGCAGTTAAAAGAGCAACTTGAACTTCAGTTGAACCAGTGTCGTTAGTACCACGACCATATTCAGCAACGATTTTCGCTTTAGCTTCTACAGTTAGAGACATAATAAACCTCTTAAAATAAATATAAAAAATGGAATGACCGATCTCTAATTCAGACATCCCTCGGCATCCATATAATAAATATATGAATCGTGCGCAATTATACTGGAATTTACTGAAATAGCAATTTGATTTATTAATCGCAAACGCTTATTTGAGCTTAAAACCATACTCTTCTTGAATAAGCTTTTTCAACGCTTCGATATAATTTTGTGCCGATAAACTTAGCTGTGCTTTTTGTGATGTTATCCAGCCAATTAATATCTTTTCTTCGACATCTAAAGGGATAGATAGAATGTCTGAACCATTTAAATCAGTACTGAGCACACCGGTACTAATGGTATAACCATTTAATCCATGCAATAAATTAAATAACGTTGCCCTATCACTGACATGAATACTCTTTTTATGATACACAGTACTTAAAATCTCTTCGGAAAAATAAAAAGAGTTATATTCACCTTGTTCAAATGAAAGATAGGGAAAATCCTCTAAATCATCTAATGTTAAAGACTTCATGGCCGCCAAAGGATGATGGGTACTGATAAATACATGTGGATCAGCCTCAAATAGTGGATTAAAAGTTAAACGATGTTCTTTAAGCAAACGTAAAATAACTTTTTGATTAAAATCAGTTAGATACAAAATACCTACTTCACTACGTAAATTAGCCACATCAGTTATAATATCGTAAGTACGAGTTTCACGTAGGGTAAACTCATATTCATCAGTATGATTCTTTTTGATTAAATTAACAAAAGCGTTTACCGCAAATGCATAATGTTGGGTAGATATGCTACACAATTGTTTGGAAGGTACTTTTTTAGCATAGTGCTGTTCTAGCAACTGAGCTTGATCTAAAACCTGTTTTGCATAACCTAAAAATTCAACTCCATCAGTCGATAATGAAACTCCTTTAGATGTCCGTACAAAAATTTCAATACCAAATTCAGCTTCCAACTCCTTCACTGCAGTTGATAAACTTGGTTGAGTAATATACAAATTTTTAGCAGCCTCATTGATTGAGCCTGAACGGGCAATTTCTAAAATGTAACGTAATTGTTGAAGCTTCATAATATCGTTAGTAATTAAAACCAATATTAATTCAAAATATAAACTACTATAAACATAGTCTGGGAGATTGTACAGCAAAAGGCAAATAGCTGTTTTTGCGCAACCTAATACCGTAGAATTGTTTTTTTAGAAGATTTTGGGCTTTAAAAAGTACGCTCCTCAAATTGTTAACACAACTTATCATTGTTTTTAAAATAAAGTTATATTTGCAATTTTGGTAGTCATTAACATAATCTCGGGTTAATCTCCACGACATAATGGACTAGCTGCAATTGTCCATGCGTCTTTAGGATTACGTATTATACTTGGTAAATCAGCGTATCCATCGACTTGAACATAAAAAGGCTTGTAAGCATCATTTCTATCTGCTGTCCATATCTTATCTGCCCAAAATGAATTATAACTGTTCAATGTCCCCCATTCGCCCATAAAATTACCTAAGCCACGAACAAAACCTCTTGCTCTATTATTATTACCTTTAAGCTCTACAAGCGTATATAGCAATCCCCTGCGAAAATTGTCATCCATCGCTTCCGCTGTTTGGGTTCGGCGTTTTACACTGTTACTATCTCTGCCACTACAATAATCCAATACGTAATAAATTGTTTTAGGAATATGTACCCATTGTCCATGTTCAGCACCGCCATTCCAAACATCCCGATCTCCAGGATCATTTATAGCGTTAATCACCAGATGATTGGTAAAATTACTCTTATTACCTCCTTTCGATGGCCATTTACTTGGCACCGGTATCGTAAAATTATCCATCCAAATCCAATCTCGACCGTTAAAGTACTCCATGGTTATTACCGGCGTACCATTTTGAATAAATTGCCATTTTTGTTCTGATGCATAATTAACAGTGCAGTTTGCGCCATAACCATTAATAGTGGATAACCATATTTTGCCGCCCCCATTATGTGAATAACATCGATAACGACTTTGGTCCGCACCGGCACCGATTAACGTAAATGCCGCATATTGAAAACCCGTGGTTGGGAAGCCACTCCAACGTGAAAAGCCCCAAAAGTTATGAAATATATTTCCATCATAACCGCCATAATTACCCATATCATTTGGTCTTAAATAGCAAATACTAGGATTATGGGGAATAACGGTATATTCCACCCAGCTATTACCATAATAACGATTATTAGGCACACCATAAGGGGTATTAGCTTGGATATCCCAAACCTCTACTCTTAATTTATAGGGCCCACCGCAGCCCCACAATTCATTACCTAACCACTCATACGGAATTTGTGCGCCATTTTCATACCATGTTGCTTTTAGATAACCTGACACATACCCACCCGCTTCATCACCATCTGCATCACCTATAGTAAGATAAGGGATATGATGAGCATTACCATCACTAACGACACTATGGGACATGACTTGATTAAAATGCATACCGGGCGGCGCTTTAATGGCAACCCCGGCATCCCAGGCGCTTATCCAATTATAACCACCTTGACCATTAGGAAAATTCAAACCTATTATTTGCCGTAAATCAGTTAAAGGGTTAAAACCATCGCCTAATATAATATAGGGAGAATTCCCGGTAATAACTTTGACGGTACTGGCTCTTAGGGATGTTAGTGCATAACTACTTGATGAAAATAATAAAAATAAAGTAACGGCGAAAACGCTAAAAAGCGGCGAGAATAAAAATGATCTTAAAAATCGAGAAAAAAATAAACTACTAGAAGAGACTAAACGTTGATTGCAATAACAAGATGAATTTAAATTATAAGTTGGGCAGGTTTGGTGTTTGGTGTTTGGTGTTTAAAATTATAGTTCATAACAACAACCTTGTCAAGTAATTCCATGTTTTATTTGGCTTTTTTAAGTTAATTTGACTAAATAACAGCCTATTATTGCACTAAAAATCATCTAAAAGTATAGTGATTGAAAATAATCTATGCAACTGATTTTAGAATCTAAATTGTTAACTTTTGTAAATATTATTAGTCAGATAAACTGTTAGCGCACTGTTTTACCCTTTTCAAAACTCCTCTCCTCAAATTTTAGGGTTAAAAAAGTCCATTCCTCAAAAAATAGATGTAACTATATGGTTAATTCTATATTAGATCCTTTAATTATAAAAAATGCATATTTATTTTACTAATATGCATAATTAGTTGTGTTTAACGTGCAATTACCTAAACATATTGAGATTATTCTTAACGACAAATAACATCAAGTTCCTTCAAATTTCCTCCAAATACAGAAGGCAATAAACGCCCATCACTCGAAATATAGGTTGGAGAAAATGCATATGTGTTATCACGAATTTGGTCTGCAACCCATATCCCATTTTCTCCCCACATCATGTTATAATTCTTTAATACTCCCCATTCTCCCATAAAATTACCTACTGAACGGATAAAGTCCCAACTATTATTACTATTTGATATCCTGATTTCATTTGAACTATACAAATATTCTCGACGAAATCCTTCATTTATTACCTCTCTTATTGTCAACGGATCTCTATCACAAGGTTTACCATTACAAAAACCTGAGGGTCTTCCTGTGCAAAAACTTAATACTGGAAATTCAGTACGAGCAGTAAATTGTTGAAATGGTGTAGAACCGGTACTGAATATTACTCGAGAATGAGACATTGATGGCCATTTGGTCGGCACTGGAATCGTAAAACTATCCATCCAAATCCAATCTCGGCCGTTAAAGTATTCCATGGTTATTACCGGTGTACCATTTTCAACAAAATGCCATTTTTGTTCTGATGCATAATTAACCGTGCAGTTTGCACCATAACCATTGATGGTCGATAACCATATTTTACCAGCCCCATTATGTGAATAACAACGATAATAAAGTTGATTCGCTCCTGGTCCAATTGCCGTAAATGCTGCATTTTGAAAACCCGTGGTTGGGAAACCACTCCAACGAGAAAAGCCCCAAAAGTTATGAAATACATTTCCATCATAACCGCCATAATTACCCATATCATTTGGTCTTAAATAGCAAATACTGGAATTATGGGGAATGACAGTATATTCCACCCAACTATTACCATAATAACGATTATTAGGCACACCATAAGGGGTATTAGCTTGGATATCCCAAACCTCTACTCTTAATTTATAGGGCCCACCGCATCCCCACAATTCATTACCTAACCTATCATTCGGAATTTGTGCACCATTTTCATACCATGTCGCTTTTAGATAACCTGATATATATCCACCCGCTTCATCACCATCTGCATCACCTATAGTAAGATAAGGGATATGATGAGCATTACCATCACTGATGACACTATGGGACAAGACTTGATTAAAATGCATACCTGGCGGTGCTTTTATGGCAACCCCAGCATCCCAGGCACTTATCCAATTATAACCACCTTGACCATTAGGAAAATTCAAACCTATTATTTGCCGCAAATCAGTTAAAGGGTTAAAACCATCACCTAATATAATATAGGGAGAATTCCCGGTAATAACTTTGACGGTACTGGCTCTTAGGGACGTTAATGCATAACTACTTGATGAAAATAATAAAACTAAAGTAACGGCGAAAACGCTAAAAAGCGGCGAAAATAAAAATAACCTCAAAAATCGAGGAAAAAATAAACTACTAGAAAAAACTAAACGTTGATTGCAATAACGAGATGATTTTAAAGTATAAGTTGGGCAGGTTTGGTGTTTGGTGTTTGGTGTTTAAAATTATAGTTCATAATAACAGCCTTGTCAAGTAATTCCATGTTTTATTTGGCTTTTTTAAGTTAATTTGACTAAATAACAGCCTATTATTGCGCTAAAAATCACCTAAAGTATAGTGACTGAAAATAATCTATGCAACTTCTTTTAAAGTCTAAATTGTTAACTTTTGTAAATATTATTAGTCAGATAAGCCGTTAACGCACTATTTTAACCTTTTTAAAACTCCTTTCCGTAAATTTTTGGGTTTAAAAAGTACGCTCTTCAAAGATATGCTATGCAGGCAATCTACATTCGATGCCTGATTTGTTAAAGGTTAAACGCAACTTATTGTATTTATATGTTTATTGATAGGTACAATTTGTTGCGTTGTATTTGCCAGATTATCAATCGTTAACTTTATAGAATTAATCTCCACGGCATATCGCTCTTTTGTTAAAAATAGCCATATTAATAATATTAGAATTTCCTTGTTTTTTGCCGCCCGTATTGAATACAACCTGACCATTTTGTCTCAAACCAAGCGGATAAAAACGTGCAGGACCTATACCGGGATTAAAAGTCGCTTTAGTAGCGGTCCATATCTCGTTTGCAAAAAGAGAGTTATAATTACCCAATACCCCCCATTCCCCCATAAAACTGCCTACTCCTCGTATAAAATTTGGATTCCAATCACTATTTCCTTTATATTCTTCTAGTGTATATAGCAATCCCCTACGAAAATTATCATCTAAAGCTTCATCTCTTGTTGTTTTATATCTTAAGAGCGATGAGTGGTCATCGTTACGACAATAATCTAATGTTTTATAAGTTGTTTTGGGAATATGCTCCCAATGTCCATGTTCTGCACCTCCATGCCAAATATTTCGATCTCCGGGATCGCTAATATCGTCTGATAACTGGTTAGTAAATTCAAGAAGGTTTTGATTTATTTTCGCTGGCCATTTACTCGGTACCGGTATCGTAAAACTATCCATCCAAATCCAATCTCGACCGTTAAAGTACTCCATGGTTATTACCGGCGTACCATTTTCAATAAATTGCCATTTTTTTTCTGCCGCATAATTAACCGTGCAGTTTGCGCCATAACCATTAATAGTGGATAACCATATTTTGCCACCCCCATTATGTGAATAACAGCGATAACGACTTTGGTCTGCACCTGCACCTATTAACGTAAATGCCGCATTTTGAAAACCCGTGGTCGGAAAGCCACTCCAACGAGAAAAGCCCCAAAAGTTATGAAATACATTTCCGTCATAACCACCATAATTACCCATATCATTTGGTCTTAAATAGCAGATACTGGAATTATGGGGAATGACAGTATATTCCACCCAACTATTACCATAATAACGATTATTCGGTACACCATAAGGGGTATTTGCTTGGATATCCCAAACCTCTACTCTTAATTTATACGGCCCACCACAGCCCCATAATTCATTACCTAACCTATCATTCGGAATTTGTGCGCCATTTTCATACCATGTCGCTTTTAGATAACCTGACACATACCCCCCCGCTTCATCACCATCTGCATCACCTATAGTAAGATAAGGAATATGATGAGCATTGCCATCACTGATGACACTATGCGACATGACTTGATTAAAATGCATACCTGGCGGTGCTTTGATGGCAACCCCGGCATCCCAGGCGCTTATCCAATTATAACCACCTTGACCATTAGGAAAATTCAAACCTATTATTTGCCGCAAATCAGTTAAAGGGTTAAAACCATCGCCTAATATAATATAGGGAGAATTGCCGGCAATAACTTTTACGGTACTGGCTCTTAGGGATGTTAGTGCATAACTACTTGATGAAAAGAATAAAACTAAAGTAACGGCGAAAACGCTAAAAAGCGGCGAAAATAAAAATAACCTTAAAAATCGAGGAAAAAATAAATTATTAGAAAAGACTAAACGTTGATTGTAATAACAAGATGATTTTAAAGTATAAGTTGGGCAGGTTTGGTGTTTGGTGTTTGGTGTTTAACATTATAGTTCATAACAACAACCTTGTCAAGTAATTCCATGTTTTATTTGGCTTTTTTAAGTTAATTTGACTAAATAACAGCCTATTATTGCGCTAAAAATCACCTAAAGTATAGTGACTGAAAATAATCTATGCAACTTCTTTTAAAGTCTAAATTGTTAACTTTTGTAAAGTTTAATCTCAACAACATCAATACACAAAAACCTTATTTCATAATTCTTGCCTACCTAGTTTTAGATATTTTTACCTATTCTGATCATTTCAGTTATTAAGGATTTTAAACTCAAAAAACCCCGTTCCTCAAATTTTTTAGGCTTATGCAGCCTAGAAGGACGGTGCGGTTAAAAATGTTACTGGTATTTGTTTCTAAACGGCTTATGCAGCCTAGAAGAAGTTAAGACAATCAAGGATTATGTTTTAAAATTTCTAAACGGCTTATGCAGCCTTGAAGAGAACCCCAAATACTATAAACATTGTTGTGCAAAAGGCAAAGTCTATTTTACTTTGCAAAAACCCTTTTTTTCGGTAGTTTTTCAATTAATTGATTTTTAAACAGTTTATTTTTAGTTAAAAAAAAGGGTTAACACTGCATGGTATTTAAGTTTCAAAAACCCCCTTTCCTCAAATTTTTTAGTTTCAAAAAGTACTCTCCTCAAAATTTATGCTGTTAATATGGTTAGATATTGGTAGCTAAGGGCATTATAATAATGCCCTTATTATTTAGTTAAAAATCAGGAATAGTTGCTGTTTTGCTGAGTCCGTAACTATTAAATGTTCCTTCAACAGCCGTTGCACATTTTTGTTGTTTCAGCCACATAATAAAATGTTGCCCTGTGCTTTTGCTAGCAAAATGAAGGTGTGGATAGTTCAAATGAAGGCTGCCCCATTTTTCAACCATTTTGCTTTTTACTTCGGCTGACCATTTACCTTGTGCGGTTAAACGTTTTTCGGCTCGTCTTAAAGCACTTTGTCCTTTAGGATTGATACGAATTAAGCGTAGGTAACCTTTAACACTAGTTGGTACAGATGTTATTGGCAAGGCTAAGGTGTAATCACTAACTACGGCCTGCTGTTGTAAGGCCATTTTAAATTGTTGCAACTGCGCTTCATCGCCAAATAACCGGATAATTCCGCCTAATGTTCTGTGGACATTATAACAAGGAAAACTAACCGCAATATTGCCTTGATGGTTAACTAATACCTGATGCAGTGATTGCATAACTTGATTAATCACTTCAGTTTCAGTTATCTCCAGTTGCGGAATTGCCCGTAGTTCAAAATAGTGAGTAAGCATAATATTACTCCTTACCACTAGCACCAAATACACCACCACGAATCAGAACTGCGATAACATAATGTTGTTGTTCAAGCGTTGGTTTTTCGCCTTTGAGTACCCAATTATCAAATAAGGTATAAAAATCCTGTTTTTGTTTAGGTTGTCTAAAAGCATGTCCCATAGTGGTAACTGCACCATAAGGTTCAATGGCAATTGGGAACTCGGCGTTTTCAGCATACCAAGTATCAATGGTTCGAATGGCATTGCTGATTTTTTGCGAGTGCATTGCTGCTTGACCATTTTTTTCATACAGGACTTTACTTTTATTTTTACCAGGCTCTAAAATCATTTCTTGTGATGGATAGACCTCTTGCCCTAATCCCATTTTTAATTTGGCTTGAATATTAAAGATAACGAACTCTTTGCCTAATAAGCCAGCTTCAATCAGAGCGGCAAGCTCGTTTACTGATTTATCATCATAATCAAATGAATTTAATTGATATTGTTTAACATCACTAATTTCAATCATGACTTTATCGTCATCTTTACAAGTGATGGCAATACTAATTTGTTCGGCAGCCATACGATTACGCCATAACCAACGGCCATTTAATATATTGATAGCGTAACGTTTAGCTAATGCTTGCATCCCTTCTTCTTTGATATAGCTTTGAGTAGTTTTTATTAATGCTTCTTGATAGTCAATATTATTACAAACTGAAGGTGTACCTAAGAAAGGTAGCACTTTACAGCTCCATTTAACCACCAAGGTATCTTTATCGGCATCAAGTGCAGATATATCTATGGTTTGTGGATTAGGTTTTTGAATTTCAGCATCTAATTTAGCCGGATCACTTGCTAAAGTATTTTTAAGCCGATTCGAAATGGTACCTCTAACAGATTTTTCAGATAATAAAACTGGTGTTAATTTTTGATCATCATGGCTATTTTGTTGGGCAAAAATGGCATCAGAAATATCAAAACTACGTTCAAAGGCTAATACTGATGCGGTAGTGATTTTATCTTTACTCATAATTCATTCCTTTTTTAATGCTAAACTTGTTTAATTAATCTTGATTAATAATATAAATATCTGCGTCATTCGATTGCAGTTCGCTGCATTTATAACGCCAAAACGCTTGTGATAAATTGTTTTGTAATCTTAGTGGAAATACCCACTTGCCTAATCCATAAATACATTCGACAAATTGTGTTGGATGTTGATTACTACGGGCATGTTCAACCGTTCCTGCGTCAAACAGTGGTGAAATAGCTTGATAACCAAGTGGTATCGGCACTAACCAACCTCGCCCCTGCTTGACCGATGTGGTTTGCCATTGATCTTTTTCTTGCGGATGATGATGCAACATGGCAGTTTCAACTAACGCATCAAGTGCAGTGGCATTCGGATCTTTTTGTTGTAACTCGGCAGTAATTTCCTGTAACTCTTGCTGAGCTTCAACCAAGACAAAGGCTGGTAATAAAGCTTTAATTAATATATCTCGATCTTCTGCGTTAGAAGAAGAATATAACTCTATTGAAGCAATTTCAGTAATATAACCACCAGCAATACGTTGTTGGTAAATTTTTTGCTCAACTTGTTTGACGAATTGTTGCTGTAGCTCCTTACTAAATAATGCCCTACGTCCTTCAATTTTCACTTCAACAATTAAAGAAACATCAAGATCAACCCGCCCTTCTTCGATAATCGAGCGGGTATCACCATTTTTAGCTAGTGGGTTGCGAGTGAGTCGAAATGTATAATCAGTATAATTATTAGGTCGATAAACTTGTACATCACACCCATGACAAGCGATTAATACGCCATCTAAATAAATAGGATGATCCGACTCAATTTTTCGATTTAAGGCATGGATCGCCCCTAAAAAGCCCGAGATAGCCGGAAAACCATAAGTTAATGGACTAGAAATTGCATTGGCGTTGTGAACTTTAATATGGTCAAAGAACAAATAATAACGTAATGATGCCATTAAAAGATTCCCTCCTTCTTACGTTGACTCGCTTTTACTGCTCCGCTAAATTCGCGACACCACTCTTTAAATTCGATTTCAGAAAACTCTTCTTTGTTATTAGTAAATTTTTGTTCCAGAGCATTTTCAATCCACTTTGCAAAATCTCTTTCAAGGCTAATTAACCATTCACCTTGTTCATATTGTCGTTTGAAATCTTCTTGCCCTTCAAGTTCTTTACGTTTTGGATCAAGCCAATAAGTTTGGTGAGCTTTGAGAGAGCAATCTCGGCTCCATCCCACAGGCATCGTCGTTTGGATATGTTTAGCAAACTTTAATAAAATAGTAAGAATTTTTTCAAAACTTTGTTTACGTTTATTCCTTATTTCAACGCTATTTTTCGATGCTTCTATAGATTCATATAAGGATCTAAATCCAGATCGGCAAATATATTGTAATGAGCCATTGAAAATGGTACGTAGATTCTCTGTTATCGAAAAAAAGTCCTTATTTTCAAACTTTGGAGGCATTGATGGCAGTAAATAATTACGTCCACCTTGCTTGCTGGTTAACTGACTTACCCCTTGTGGATTACTCCCCCCAAGTTTAACCACCGCAAGCTCATGAAAAGTAAAATAGGGCTGATGTTCGGCCTCTTTCAAGCGCCGTTGTTCACGAGCTTGTCTATTTTCTTCGGAAAAGCGGGTTTGTACTTTTTGATAGACTACATTACACAAAGATGTGGGATGCAGAGGAACAAGCAAACGATAATTATCTTCTTGTTGTGACAAATAACTCTCTTCACTATTCGGCCAATAAAGTTGCTTATTAAGTTCGTCAGCTTTCGGTTTTTCAAAATCATTAAAAATAACTTTCTTAAAATTGGCTAAATAGATTGCTGCTTTCTGCTCATCATCAGATAGCCCTTTTAGTACAGCTGGATGATCATCAATAATTAATTCTAATAATGTTTTATCGCCATTAATACATTGATTCAATAGAGAAAATATATCTAAACCGGCAGCATTTCCTGAACTATCAGCTACTAAATGTGTTGGTGTTGATGAAGATACATATTGCTGTTCACTTGGGTTGATAATTGTAAAATTGTTAACATTATCACCTAAACTTGAAGAATGAATGGCTTTAGAAGAGTGGTGACAAATGGAGATCCAAAAGATTCTTCGCATTGCAGCATCTTCCATCCAATTTTCAAAATCAAATCTTTTACTAAGTTCTAATATCTTCTGTTGAGATTCATTAACAGCTTTTTGATCGCCCGCTTGTTTAGCTTTTTCTAATTTAGTCAGTTCACTTTTATAACTGCTGTTATTAGCAAGCCGTTGCTGAAGAAAGTCGATAATGACCTTTCTTATATCTTGCCAAGAAATATTATTCATTAGCCCTCCTTATATTTTTAAACATCAACATCAATTTTCATCGGTCATACCCTAGCTTTTATCTTCATAGAATCCAAAACAAGGGTGGAAATACCAGTTTAATTTACTATTTAAATTTACCTTGCAAAATTCGTTAGCAAGCAAATATTGATTTTTATCAGGAAAATGTTTCTCAATTTCGCCAATAGCTTTTTCAACAGTATTGGATAACCAAGGTTGAATTTGTGAATTGTTAAATGACCATTTTTCGTCAAATCTAATTTTGTTACTTAGCGTTTTTACTGATAGTTGAAGTGGCTTTTGCCAAGCGATTTCGGCATAACTAAATCGGTATTCACCGTTATCATCAAGTTGGCAAATAAACTCATCTTGTGGTTGCTCTTGCAGCCTAAAAGGCGAGATTAACTGTAGATGGACACAATGGTGATGTGCCAAATCAGTTTGCCAATAACTGGTAACATAATTACTTTTGCGCGCATTGATTGGAAATAAATGGGCCATAACCTTATGTTCTAATTCTGCTAGTGTTAAGCCTGCTTGCGAATCAGTCATAATACGAGGAATCGCATTAATATTTTTTAATTGTTCTGACGTTATCAGTTGCTCAGTCTTATGGGTTTTTAATAAAAACAATGGTTCTTGTTCAAACCCCGGTTTAGTAAAGCAAGCAATATTAACCCCTAAATTGTTGCCGTTTTTCATTGCTTCTAAATTACTGCCTAAAATCGCCACATTGGCACTTTTGGCTATTTTTTCCGGTCTATGCCGCCAAACTCGTCCTACTAACTGAATAATTGAACGCATTGAAGATGGCTCAACAATTGCCCAATCATAATCATGGTCACGCCCAACTTCAGTAACCGGTGTGCCGATGACGATAAAAATATGATGTTGTTTATCACTGTCTTTTATTGCTGCACGGATTTCAGGTTGTTCAAATAATTTATTAGCATCACCACGGTTTAAAATTCTATCCAGTTTTTCTTCTAATTGACTGCGCAATAGTAGTAGTTGTCTGGCATGATAAACCACCAGATGAAATTCAACATTTGCCGGTAAGTCAGTTTGCTGGTAGATTTGCTTAGTGAGCGACATCACATCATCAATGTGCGCAAAGCGCATTAAACCGAGACTAATTTTTTTGTTGGTTTGCGGATCTTGTTGATGATGCTGTAAATGAAAATGATAAGCTTGATCTAATAACTGTTGCGCCAATAGAGCATAACCGAGATCTGAATTTTCTTTTTTATGTAATGAGTAATTTAATAATTCTAAAATTTGTCCTCGACGACGAATTGTCCCTTGTTGCAACTTATCTATTCTTTTTTCGATAAACTTCGTATGATGATGTTTAAAATTAACAGTATCAGCTATTTGTTCGACTGACTGCTGATATTCATCAAACCATCCACAAATAATCCCCTGATTAGACCTTCCTGTATTCTGATTCCAAATTTTTCGACCGGCTTGATAAGCATCAAATAAACCAGCAATAAGGTCTGGCGTTAAGGTGGCTGATGAGAGTAACACTTTACTGCCATAAAGCCCGGCTAAATGAACTAACCTTGCCAAAGCTGGTAAATCTCGCTGATCAAAATCATCCGGTTCATCTAAAATTAAATCTGCGGTAAGCAACCTTAAGGTAGGGGCAATATATTTGCCACCTCTGAGACATTCGCTAGCTTGCATTAAGTGATCAACGGTACATGTCACAATCGGCGCATAGATTAATTGACGAGCCTTACTGTTTTCGATAATGGTACCGAGTTCACAGTCAGCAATACCACTCTCTGCCACATCAATATATTCATCGACTAATGATTCTGTCGATTCACAACCAAGAGTTTCGGGATTAATCTCTTTATCTTTATCTTTATCTTTATCATTTTTATTTTTATCAATTTTCGCTTGATTTTCTAACTCAAATAGGGTCTTTGTTGCCCGACCACCAACCAAAATAGCCAAATGTTCATCGGTCAAATGCAATCTTTCTCGTAACGCTTTACCAGTTTGTAAGGTTAATACACGTAATCCTAAAGCAATAGTAAATCGTACCCCACGCTGTGGATTTGATAATGCATACATAATTCGCCCATTAGCTAAGGTTTTACCACAGCCGGTCGATGCCATATTGACGCCAAAAAAGCCATTATCATCACTTAATTGTTGATAACTTTTAGCTAAATCAAAAGCATGGTTTTGCCATTGAAAGCGTTTAATCGTAGTGCGTTGCGTAAATGGTTTATGCTGATTAATTGCTGGTAATTCAGTGTTGATTTTAGGTAGCAAGCGAGCAAAACGAGCGCTAGAATTAGCAACACCTAATAGATGATCATCTAATCGTTGATTGGCGTGCTGGCTTTTATTGGTATTGGCGATAAGAATATCTTTAACACTTTGGGCTTCTTTGTCATTGATTGATATGCTGGAATAGTTATGGTCAGCAACCATAAGGCTTAATCGTGATAAATGTAATAACAATGAATCAACATTGGTTAGTTGCATTAAAGGAGTGTGATGAATTGCCCTGCTTGCATAGCGACTTAATTTTTTAAGCCAAGATTGGCTTAGAGTTATATCACTTTTAAGTTGCCAAAAATCGGCGCTGTCTTCAATATTACTATTTCTAACCCAGTTTTTAACCGCGGTAAAAGTACTAAAGAAGTCATCTATAGTTAATCCCGAAATATCCATTTCTTGATTTTTTATGTCGTTTTTTGGATCTTTATTTTCTATATCTTCCTTACTAACAGATGTTAAAAACGGCATACGATGGTGTGACACAATTAACCAGCCAATCCATTGGGCTAATAATGGTAATTGAGAGAGGTCATTATTCTCTGTGCTAGTAAGATCATGATGCCAATCTGGTTTAAGTTGTTGATAATCGGCAAAATTAGCTAAACGGGTTAAAACCTCTTGATTAGTGGTACAATCACGAATCATCAATAAGAATAACTGTAATGAAATCCACTCATGACGATACGGATCACCTGCCGATCGACTTTGCCGTAATTTATCTTGAAAGCCGACTGTCGCCTTACCCAAATCATGCAATAGCGCAGCAATGGTTGCGATAAGTTGGATAGATGTGGCATATTGCCAACTATTTTCACTATCATTGCGTAATATATTGCGCTTAGTACGATTAGTTGGTATTCGGCCTTGTTGATTAAATTGACTTTTATCGCCAACAGTCCAGAGTAGAGTCGTTTTAAGATCAGACGAATGAATCAAATCCATGATAATAAGAAAATAATCTCAAGTTCTAGATAGCAATAAATTAACATTGTTTTATGTATAAAACGAGTCTTTTAAATAATTATCTAAGAGATTCAATAAATGATTTTACCACCTATATGGCGTGAATCTTATAGTAAGCTATTTTCTTTTTAAGTTAATACTTAAATCATATAATAAATTGTTTAATTGAGGGTTTTTCTAATTACATTACGAGACTTAGAAAAATTTATTTGATTAATTTATCATTAATATGATTATCATTTTGAATAGTAGTATAAGTAAAGTTTTGCCATCAGAGATGGTTTCGCATGGTTCTTTGATAATTACCTGGTGTTACCCCAAAATTTCGTCGGAAAATAGCAATAAACCCACTAATATTGTCATAACCTAAATATAAAGATATTTCTGTAATTGATTTTCCAGTAGCTAGCAATTCTAACGCTTTTAACATGCGCAGCTTCTGACGCCATTCTGTAAAATTAAATCCGGTTTCATTGGTAAATCGACGTGTTAATGAACGTCGGGAAATACCAGCCCAAACGCCCCATTCATTAACGTTTCTATCATCACTAGGATTATCAGACAAAGCTAAAGCGATTTTTAACAGACGCATATCTTTTGGCATTGGCAGTGCTAACTCAACTTGCGGACTGATTCTAATCTCGTCAAGTATCACGGCAATTAACCGCTTCTGTTCTGGTTGCAGTTCTGAGTTATGCCATGACATGGTTCGGTTAATTGCTTCGCGCAATAAATCAGATAATTCTAAAATGCATGGTTTGATAGGTAGTTTAGAACATGCATTTTTTTGTATATAGATGCTCCATCCTTCAAATTGTCCATGCGTTCCAAGAAGACTATGTTGTACATTCGGGGGGATCCAGACAGCATGAGTTGCGGGCACTATCCATTGACTACTTTCTGCTTCAATTGAAATTAATCCCTGTAATGTGCCAAGTAACTGTCCTCTCGAATGACCATGACGTTGTGTCACTCTTTGTGAAGAGTGGCTGGCTGTTGATATGATCATCGGTTCGCTATCAGAAGAAGCAAGCAGTGGAGAAATGAGTGGAGTATTCATTTATATGGCCCCGATGGGATATTTTGTGGCTTAAATTGGCTAGTAAAACACTATTCTACTGGCTATCCTAAAATCTGCTCAATTAAATTGAAGGTAACACGTTAGCAATAAATAGATAAGTTGTAAATCAACAAAATAATCGTTTTTTAGACGAATTAATTGGTAATTTTGAAATTTATTAATTGCTTAATAATCTGGTTTTAACAAGGAAACAGATACATGAAAGGAAAACATAAAAATTATAAAGAAATTAAATCATCAACATTCGACGGAATAGATACACAAGGCGCAACTAAATATAATATGGAAAGGGTTTAATATGAAACAATCGCTAGACCTGACCATTTCAGAAAGAAAGTTAGTATTTGCGATGACTCTATCTAGTATATTGCCATTATTAGATAGCAGTATTGTTAATGTTATTTTACCCGCAATTTCGAATGACATTAATGCCTCTTATGCTTATATACAATGGGCGATTACCATATATATGCTTGCTTGCGCAGCTGGCATATTACTATCACCTTATATACATGAAAATTTTGGGCTCAAGAACGCATGGGTCAGCTCAATTTTTATTTTTCTTATTAGTTCTATATTAGTTGGATTTTCATATAATCTGGTTTCTTTAATCCTGTTTAGATGCCTACAAGGTTTTGGTGCAGGAATATTAATACCTATCACTCAATCGATAATAGCGACTCATTTTGCTAAGCAAAGGCTAAAGCCGGTTATGGCATTGATTGCCATTCCGTCAGTCTTTGCCCCAGCACTAGGACCAGTTTTTGGCGCAATCTTATCGGAACAATTAAATTGGAGAATTGCTTTTTTTATCAACATACCTTTGGCGCTTTTAGCTTTTTTCTTTGGTGGGACGACAATACCAGAGAATAAAACATCTAAATATAATATGAATATTTATGTATTTATGACATTTTTAATTGCTTTAATATTATTTTTTATCTCTATTAAAAATATTACTTCTGGGCATTTTTTTGATATTTCTAATATTATTATGCTGGTTTTAGGTATTGGTTTGATGATGGTTTCGCTTGTTACTAATAATAAGTCAGACAATAAACTAATCAATTTAAGTGCATTTAATTGCCATCAATACTCTCTGGCAATAATTATGGGATTTCTGACATCAGTTATCTTTTTCGGTTTTATGATCTTTTTTCCTTTAATACAAGCAATAAATGATCATATATCTATTACTTATATTGGAATGTTGCTTGCCCTACAAGGTGTAGGAGCTTGGTTGGCGAGAAAATTTGTTTATAAATCACTAAGTGAGATAAATTCATTTCTAATTATTGGTATAGGTTTAATAATATCAGCAATAAGTATATTAATAATTCAAGTTGGTGGAAGCGCCTCTGAAATCATCGGTTTTACTGTTCGAGGCTCCGGATTAGGCGTTGCCACGATTGCTGTTCTCTCTTCTCCATTCGAGTTTTGTGAAAAAAATCAAATTAAGGACACAAGTGCTATCACTCGTGTTATACAGCAAATTGGAGGTGCATTTGGAAGCGTATTATCAGGAATATTAATCAACCTAACTCTAGGTCAAATAATTTCAGTGAATTGCGCCTATCAGATAATGTTTTTTCTATCTCTTGTATTTGGCATTATTGCTGTTATTGCCTATATTTTCTCTTATCGAGTGAATACAAAAAGTTAGTATACAAAAAAACTGAACATATGAGTTCAGTTTTTAGCTTATTTAGCAATAGCTTTAAGCTACCTACACGGTAGTGAACACCAATTAAATAGCATTATCGGCGATGTTCAATTTCTAAGCTACCTACACGGCAGTGAACTAGAATCCAATATACTATAAATGCAGTTGGCAAAAAGACAAAGTCCATTTTTACCAATAAAAACCCTTTTTTGAGCCATTTTTCAACATATTGATTTTTAATCATTTTATTTTAAGTTAAAAAAAAGGGTTAGTAATAAGTAGGAATTTAAGGTTCAAAAACCCCGTTCCTCAATTTTTTTGGTTCGCTGAGTTTCGGACGTTTGTTGTTTGGTGGCTAATTCTATACGGTGAATACGTCCGAGTTAAGAGGGTTGGCGCCAACCCTCTTTACAATCTCCCGCGGCGACCACGCAAGTGGTCACGATGTGACTGCCTTCCGCCTTCGTTCGGTCTTAACGCTCCTTGCCAAACATCCCTGTTTGCCATGCTAACCTCTCTCAGTTGTCAGCACATTGCGAATGTCGCACCACAAAATCGTTTTTTATCGCTCTAACGTTATTTTTCTTATCCTCTGCTTTAATACCTAAGAACTAAGAAATAATAGCTAAAAAGTATTAGGATAGACACAGAGTCCGTATACATCGCGGCCGGCAGACTCTTCATATATCCTACCACTCGTGTAAACCGAAAAACGCCCATATCCATTATGCACAGGTCGACCATTATAATCCTCCGTCGGATAGTCGTTGCGGAAACCGGCATTAGCGTAACTTTCCACCCTCCCCCATTCCGTGAAAAATCCTGCACCAATGTGACGACGAAAACTATTATCTGGTGACGAAGGCGTTGCACTTTGGCAGCTAGAATATAAACCAACTCCCCGACAAGACGCATTTGTTAAATCTTTAACCCTAATATAACGAGCTCTCATACGACCACACCAAGAAAAAGTATCCGTATGCTGATAACCACCACGATTAACAAACCACTGCTTTAACTCAAATCCATATTTGACAACCGCATTACCACTGCTATCACGACCGACTAACTCAAATGTCTGCGGTAAAGATGGTCTGTCGATGAAACTTGCAGCATCTACTTCTTGTTGCCGTTCTGTAGCATAAGGACCCGTTAGGGTGACTTTAACGCTGGTACTTGTTGAATCGGTCATAGTAGCAGTAATCTTATCATGAGAAACCGGAGCCCAAGATAAGGCCTGATTACTACCACCAATATCTAAATAAAAATATAAATTATTAGCACCAGTAGTCGGGAAGTTTAAACCATAAGACGACGGCGTAACTGACTGTGGTAGAAAACCCTTATCAGGGTTCCATATGTCAGCAGAAAGACCTTGCCTTGTGTATCTGTCTCCTAGGTTAGGTCTTGCAAAACAAATCACTGGCGATGCCTTAGGATTAATATAATAAGTGGCATTACCTGCCGTAAAACGACTTTCATTAGGTACACCATAACGTGTTTTTAATGTGCCTTCACCATTAGATAAGGTTAATTTATATGGCGCTTTACAAATAGTCAGTACTTCATTACGGGCAACAGGATGATTGAAGTTATCAACAATAGATAAATTTAAACTACCGGTAGCGGTGATACCATCAATCCCCTGACCATCGCCATCATCATCTCCCCAATAATTATACGGTGTGCCAATAAGTGAGCTTAATGCAATAGAATCAGTATTCCTTGGTACTAACATACCAATATCATTAAAACTCTGACCAACAACAGGTAAAACGATAGGATTTCTTTCTGAATTATTGGTTGTCGGAGTAAATGTTCTTCCATCAGAAAGGGATATCCCGAGTAGCGATTCGGTATTGGTTACCCGGGTACGACCTCCATCAAAGGTTAAATAAGGTGCTGAACCATAAATGATATTGGTCGTTTTTGTGGTTAATGCATAATTAGAAAAAGAGATAGATTGTAAAATAACTACGGTTAAAACCAAAACCATCGGCCGAGATAAAAAGACTAAACCAAGAAATTTTGAAAAATTTTGCCGGAATTTCGGAAATTTTCGAAATTGTCGAAATAATAAACTGCGGTGAAATAATAAACGGTATGAGCTTAACTTTAGAAAGGTGAATTTATAGGTTGGGCAGGTTGTGTGTTGTGTGTTGTGTGTTGAAAATTATAATCCATATCAGATATCCTTGTCAATCCAATTTTATGATTTATTTAAAATTTTAAGCCTAATGGCATAAAATTTATCCATTCGTATAAATATGCTATAAAAGTATAGTGATTGCAAAAAACCATGCAACTTTTTTTGATGGTTTAATTGTTAACTTTTGTAAAGATTAATGTAATATTATGTCTTAATTACTTGCTTAAAACCGATTTCGGAGAAACTTGGACGGGATTTTTGGGTTTCAAAAACCCCGTTCCTCAAAATTTTTGGTTGTTTGAGTTTCGGACGTTTGTTGTTTTGTAGTTGTTTCTATACGGTGATTACGTCCGAGTTAAGAGGGTTGCCGCCAACCCTCTTTACAATCTCCCGCGGCGACCACGCAAGTGGTCACGATGTGACTACCTTCCGCCTGCGTTCGCTTTTAACGCTCCTTGCCAAACATCCTGTTTGCCATGCTAACCTCGCTCAGTTGTCAGCACATTGCCAATGTCGCGCTACAAAATCGCTTTTTATCGTCCTAACGTTATTTTTCTTATCCTCAGCTTCAATACCTAAGAACTAAGAAATAATAGTTAAGGATAGACACAGAGTCCGAAGGTGCCGAGGGTGTTTTCCCTAGGAGCGGTATAAACACGACCATGAGTCGAAACCACACAGAGACGGTTACTATTATTAAACACATCATTCGTCCAATAGACATAAGTGCCGAAGTTGGCACCAGCGTAATAGGGTGTCTTCCCCCATTCCGTGAACAATCCTGCACCTATGTAACGCGAGTAATAATTAGTAGATGGCGAAGGCGTTGCACTTTGACATCCTACCATACCAGATTTCGCATTAGTTAAATCCCTGACCTTTGGGAGACGATATCCTCCAATCCTATTACACCAATATGATGCACTAGAAGCGCTATATTGGTTCCTATTTCCACGATGAACAAACCACTGCTTTAACTTAAATCCATATTTGACCACCGCATTACCACTGCTATCACGACCGACTAACTCAAATACCTGCGGTAAAGATAGGCTATCGATTCTACCTGGATTATCTGAACTCCATTGCGATGGTGTAGCAACAGGACCTGTTAGGGTGACTCGAACGCTGGTACTTGTTGAATCGGTCATCGTCGCCGTAATACCACCATGAGAAACCGGCGCCCAAGATAAGGCCTGATTATTACCACTAATATCTAAATCAAAATACAAATTATGAGCACCAGTAGTCGGGAAGTTTAAACCATAAGACGACGGTGTAACTGACTGGGTTAGAAAACCCTTATTACGGTTCCAAACGGCAGCAGAAATATACCTTCCCTCATCTAAGTTAGGTCTTGCAAAACAAATCGCTGGCGCTGTCTTAGGTTTAATATAATAAGTGGCATTACTTGCACTAAAACGACTTTCATTAGGCACGCCATAACGTGTTGTTAATCTACCTTCACCATTAGATAAGGTTAATTTATATGGCGCTTTACAAATAGTCGGCACTTTATTACGGGCAACAGGATTATTGTCTTTATCAGCAATAGATAAATATAAACTACCGGTAGCGGTGACACCATTAACTCCCTGACCATCGCCATCATCATCCCCCCAATAATTATAGGGTGTGCCAATAAGTGAACTTAATGCAATAGAATCAGTATCCGTTGGTACTAACATACCAATATCCGCAAAACTCTGACCCTCAACAGGTAACTCGATAGGATTGTCACTTGAATCATTGGTTGTCGGAGTAAATGTTCTACCATCAGAAAGAGATATCCCGAGTAGCGCTTCAGTATTTGTTACCCGGGTACGACCACCATCAAAGGTTAAATAAGGAGCTGAGCCATAAATAATATTGGTCGTTTTAGTGGTTAATGCATAATTAGAAAAAGAGATAGATTGTAAAATAACTACGGTTAAAACCAAAACCATCGGCCGAGATAAACAGGCGAAACCAAGTAATTTTGAAAAATTTTGCCGGAATTGCGGAAATTTTGGAAATTGTCGAAATAATAAACTACTGTGAAATAATAAACGATGTGAGCTTAACTTTAGATAGGTGAATTTATAGGTTGGGCAGGTTGTGTGTTGTGTGTTGTGTGTTGAAAATTATAATCCATATCAGATGTCCTTGTCAATCCAATTTTATGATTTATTTAAAATTTTAAGCCTAACGGCACAAAATTTATCCATTCGTATAAATATGCTATAAAAGTATAGTGATTGCAAAAAACCATGCAACTTTTTTTGGAGGTTTAATTGTTAACTTTTGTAAAGAAGGACACTGATAACTCGAAAACAGCATCGGTTATTTGCTGTTTATTAGAAATAATAGACCCTTTATCCCCTCTTAAAAAATCACTATTTTTAATATTAATAATTTGCAGATTAGGTTTTTGATTTTGACAATTTTATAATCGTTTTTAGAAGGTATTTTGCATTTAAAAACCCCGTTCCTCAAATTTTTTTAGTTGTTTGAGTTTCGGACGTTTTGTTGTTTGGTGGCTAATTCTATACGGTGATTACGTCCGAGTTAAGAGGGTTGCCGCCAACCCTCTTTACTATCTCCCGCGGCGACTACGCAAGTGGTCACGATGTGACTGCCTTCCGCCTTCGTTCGGTCTTAACGCACCGGCTGTGATTTGTTCCTGACAAAGCACCGCCTTGGCAAACATCCATTTTTGCCATGCTAACCTCACTCAGTTGTCAGCACATTGCCAATGTCGCGACACAAAATCGTTTTTTATCGCCGACTTCGTCAACGTCAACACCATTGCCTTGGCATGGCAATGATTGTTTAATGTCCTAACATTATTTTTCTTATCCTCAACTTTAATACCTAAGAACTAAAAAATAATAGCTAAGGATAGACACAAAGTCCGCGGAAGCTTTCAGTCAACGTCGGCAAGAACCAAATAATACCAGTGGGATCCTCGGTAGTATCAGAGCCCTGTTTAATTACAAAATTGTAATCAGCTGTCGCCCAAAAGTAACCTTTGAAGAAGTTAGCACCAGCGTACACGTACATCTCCCCCCATTCCGATAACAATCCTGTACCAATGTGACGCCGGACCCTATGATCAGGTGACGAAGGCGTTGCACTTTCTACACCTTGACACACATCTTGACTCTGCCCCCTTCTTGGTTGACAAGTCGCATTTGTTAAATCCCTGACCTTTGGAAGACGGTATCCAATCTTATTACACCAAGATTCCACACTAGAAGAGGTACTTACATAACTACCACGATTAACAAACCACTGCTTTAACACAAATCCATATTTGACCACCGCATTACCACTTCTATCACGACCGACTATCTCAAATGTCTGCGGTAAAGATGGTTTGTCAATTCTACGTGGATTTTCTGATTGCCATTGCGATGATGGAGCAACAGGACCCGTTAGGGTGACTTTAACTTGTTGGCGTCCATCAGATAAGACAAGTTCATCGGTCATCGTCGCCGTAATACCACTATGCTTAACCGGCGCCCAAGATAAGGACCGACCAACACCACCAATATATAAAATAAAATACAGACCATTAGCACCAGCAGTCGGAAAGTTTGAACCATAAGACGACGGCGTAACTGACTGTGGTAGAAAACCATATATCCAGTCCCAAACGGCAGCAGAAAGACCGTTACCCTCCAACACGGAACGAGGTCTTGCACCACAAATCGCTGACAATGTCTTAGGATTAATATAATAAGTGGCATTACCTGCATTAAAACGACTTTCATTAGGTATACCATAACGTGTTGTTAATCTACCGCTAGTATTAGATAAAGTTAATTTATATGGCGCTTTACCGTTACAAACAGTCAGCACTTCATTACGGGCAACACGATGATTGAATTTATCAACAATAGATAAATTCAAACTACCGGTAGCGGTGATACCATTAACTCCCTGACCATCGCCATCATCATCACCCCAATAATTATACGGTGCGCCAATAAGTGAACTTAATGCAATAGAATTAGTATCCCTTGGTACTAACATACCAATATCATTAGAACTCTGACCAATAACAGGTAAAACGATAGGATTGTCAAAACTCGAATTATTGGTTGTCGGAGTAAATGTTCTTCCATCAGAAAGCGATATCCCAAGTAGCGCTTCGCTATTTGTTATCCGGGTACGACCACCATCAAAGGTTAAATAAGGTGCTGAGCCATAAATAATATTGGTCGTTTTTGTGGTTAATGCATAATTAGCAAAAGAGATAGACTGTAATACAACCATGGTTAATACCAAAACCATCGGCCGAGATAAAAAGGCTAAACCAAGAAATTTTGAAAAATTTTGCCGGAATTTCGGAAATTGCGGAAATAATAAACTGCAGTGAAATAATAAACGGTGTGAGCTTAACTTTAGAGACGTGAAATTATAGGTTGGGCAGGTTGCGTGTTGCGTGTTGCGTGTTGAAAATTATAATCCATATCAGATATCCTTGTCAATCCAATTTTATGATTTATTTAAAATTTTAAGCCTAATGGCATAAAATTTATCCATTCGTATAAATATGCTATAAAAGTATAGTGATTGCAAAAAACCATGCAACTTTTTTTGATGGTTTAATTGTTAACTTTTGTAAAGATTAATGTAATATTATGTCTTAATTACTTGCTTAAAACCGATTTCGGGGAAACTTGGACGGGATTTTAGGCTTTAAAAACCCCTCTCCTCAACTTTTTTGGTTACTAGTTGATGTTATAACTAACGTTAGCGATTTATTGGCGGGATTTTGGCTTTAAAAACCCCGTTCCTCAAAATTTTTTATTCTTTGAGTTTCGGACGTTTTGTTGTTTTGTGGTTGTTTCTATACGGTGAATACGTCCGAGTTAAGAGGGTTGCCGCCAACCCTCTTTACAATCTCCCGCGGCGACCACGCAAGTGGTCACGATGTGACTGCCTTCCGCCTTCGTTCGGTCTTAACGCACCGGCTGTGATTTGTTCCTGACAAAACACAGCCTTGCCAAACATCCCTGTTTGTCATGCTAACCTCTCTCAGTTGTCAGCACGTTGCGAATGTCGCTAAATAAGAAGCACTAAACTAATTTATAAAAATAAACGTTTATTATCAGTAATAGCTGATGTTATAACTAACGTTAGCGATTTATTGGCGGGATTTAGGTTTTAAAAACCCCGTTCCGCAAAATTTTGAGGAACGGGGTTTTTAATTGGCTAATGTATTCTTGGTTGTTAGCTTATTGATGGTACTAAAACTGGTTCTAAATTTTATTAGCGATGATTAAAAGAAGTTTTCATAAATTAATTTGATGCTCATGATGGTTGAAACGGTAATTAACATTGGTCTTATTAATTTTCGTCCTTTAGCTATAACCATTTTTGCCCCTAATCTTGCGCCGATAAATTGGCCAACTAACATAACTAAACCAATTGACCATACTACTTCACCGCCAGCAATAAAGAAGATTAATCCTGCTAAATTAGAGGTAAAATTGAGTACTTTGGTATGAGCGGTTGCTTTAGTTAAATTGAATCCAGCCAGAGTAATATATGCGAGTGCATAGAATGATCCTGCACCGGGCCCAAAAAATCCATCATAAAAGCCAATAATCAACGCAGGAATCAAAGCAAATTGTAAAATTGAAAGCCGACTATTACGATCACTATCTCCGATTGTTGGTGATAGTAGAAAATAAAGTCCTACGCTAATGGTTAATATTGGTAATAATAATTTTAAGAAATCCGCTTGTATATGCATGACTGATAATGTGCCAATAGCGGAACCAATGAATGCACAAGCAATCGCCCATTTTTGCTGTTTTAAATCAACCATACGCTGGCGAATAAAATAGAAACTAGCAGAAAACGAACCGCCACAACTTTGTAATTTATTAGTGGCTAACGCACTAGCTGGTGGTAATCCTACAGCCAGTAGTGCCGGTACCGTTAATAGTCCACCGCCACCAGCAATTGAATCAATAAAGCCTGCTAACGTCGCAATTAAAAAAAGTAAAGCCAGTAATTCGTAACTCATGATTATTTTACATCACTACATTGAGCCCGATAGCGAAGATAATGATCCATTAATACGATAGCGACCATTGCTTCAGCAATAGGCACTGCTCGAATACCGACACAAGGATCATGTCTGCCATGGGTTGAAACTTCAACACTTTCGCCATTAATATTAATTGATTGTCCGGCAATTTCAATACTTGGGGTTGGTTTTAATGCTATGCTGCTAATGATAGTTTGACCCGAACTAATTCCCCCCAAAATACCACCGGCATGATTTGATAAAAATCCTTGCGGAGTTATTTCGTCACGATTTTCACTGCCACGTTTATTAACTGCAGCAAAACCATCACCAATTTCAACCCCTTTTACTGCATTAATGCTCATTAATGCATGGGCAAGATCAGCATCTAATTTATCAAAGACTGGTTCACCTAAACCTACCGGAACATTTTCAGCCACAATGCAGACTTTAGCGCCAACTGAATCGCCCTCTTTTTTGAGCTGTCTTAATAATTGATCAAGTGCTTCTAGTTTACTTTCATCTGGGCAGAAAAAAGGATTTTGATCAACTTGTTGCCAATCATTTAATTGGCACTCGATATCACCCATTTGTGCTAAATAACCACGAATAGTAATACCTAACTTTTCATGTAAATATTTTTTAGCAATAGCACCGGCCGCTACACGCATGGCAGTTTCGCGTGCCGATGATCGACCACCACCACGATAATCCCGAATACCATATTTTTTTTGGTAGGTATAATCGGCGTGACTCGGTCTAAAAATATCTTTTATTTTGCTGTAATCTTGTGAACGTTGGTCGGTGTTTTCAATTAATAATCCGATACTGGTACCGGTAGTCACACCTTCAAATACCCCGGATAGGATTTTTACTTGATCAGCTTCTCGACGTTGCGTAGTGTAACGAGATGAACCAGGACGACGGCGATCAAGATCGTGTTGCATATCGGATTCGCTTAAATTCATTCCTGGTGGCACGCCATCAACAATGCAACCTAATGCAGAACCATGTGATTCACCAAAGGTTGTGACTTTAAATAATTTACCGATTGAATTTCCTGCCATAGTTCTTATTCCAATTTTTTTATTTTATAGTTAATTTATTTAAAATAGTGCTGATAAGTCTTCAAGTCAGCCTGAGTGATTGCAAATACGCCAAATCCACCATGCTCAAAACTGATCCAGTTAAAGGGTACATCTGGATATTGTTGTTGTAAAGACACCCAGCTATTACCAACTTCGCAGACTAATACTCCATCAGGTGTTAGATAGTCACAAGCATCGTGTAAAATTCTTTTTGCTAAGTCTAATCCATCAAATCCTGCTTCGAGTGCTAATTTTGGTTCATATAAAAACTCGTCAGGAAGATCATTCATATCTTCATTATCAACGTAAGGAGGATTAGTCACAATTAGGTCGTATTTTTTGTTCTCTAATTGATTAAATAGATCGGATAAAATTGGTGTAACTTGATATTGCATATCATGCAATTCAATATTAGTTTGAGCGACATCTAATGCTTCTAATGAAATATCGGTAATATCAACTTGAGCATCAGGAAATGCATAAGCACAAGCAATACCAATACACCCACTACCAGTACAGAGATCTAAAATATTTTTTGGTTCACTACTGATTATATCTTTAAACTGATTATTAATCAGTTCACCAATAGGAGAACGTGGGATTAAGACTCTTTCATCAACGTAAAAACTATGACCACAAAACCACGCTTGATTAGTGAGGTAAGGTGTAGGTAAGCGATCATTAATACGTTTGTTGATGATCTCATTTAGTTGTTGTTTTTCATCATTAGTCAGATTTGCGGCATAAAACTCAGGAGGAATAAATAGTGATAAGCCTAGGGTAGCTAAAATAAGTTGTTTAGCTTCATCGATAGGGTTATCGGTGCCATGGCCTAAAAAGATGTCTGATTGACTAAGTTGCGAAGTGGTCCAGCGTATATAATCCTGAACAGTGCGTAAGTTTTCCATAGTAACTCCGAAAGATCGTGGAGAGGAAGAGATTAATCGTCACGTCAGGTCATTAAAGCTGAGGTAAATGCCAAGACCATATTAATAGATTTTGTTGGCAATGCTAAAGAACCTAATGGCTCTTTCCTTCGATGACTGAATAAATATTCATGGCGGTGAGGAAGGGATTCGAACCCTTGATACGTTGCCGTATACACACTTTCCAGGCGTGCTCCTTCAACCACTCGGACACCTCACCTTAATTTAGCCCTGCTTTTTGAAAGCAGGGTGCATACTATAATTATCTGCAAACAATTAATCAAGTGTTAATTCATGTAAACGATGGTTCCGAATACTAATAAAACAGCTAAAATAAGAACCGTTGCAACTAAAGCATATTTTAAATTAATACTCATCATACTTATTCCTTACTTTTTGTTTATAACTACTCAATTGGTTTATCTAAAGAAAGAAATCCACCTCTAACCTTACTAGCTTCAAGATTAGGATAATTTGGTATTAAATCAAGTAAGATTTCGAGTGCCTCATCTAGAAATGCATCAGGCTGTTTATAACCTTTAGGTAGATCTTTTAGTTTAGTAATTGGCGCTAAACCAGCACGGTTTAAACGTTCATTCATTCTTTTTAAATCACGATCATCGTTAGTTTTTTGTTCAGTTTCTCGCTCATTTTTATTTAAAGAAACCACATATTGATCATCTTTTTTATCATTAAACCGCTTAATATCCTCTTCTATATAATTAAATTCAGGATTATTAGCAATTCGAGCTTGATGCTGTGATTTTAAGTTAGCTAATAAAGGTTTAATGTTAGCAACAGTGAGATAATCAGCTGATGGGATTTTATCCCACGGCATGGCATTATCTAAGAATCGTTCCCCCATATCATCGACATATTGGCTTTTTGTCATTTCGATATCAGGTACAACACCTTTTAACTGAGTACTGCCACCATTAATACGGTAAAATTTTTGTACCGTGTATTGTGCACCACCAAGTTCTGGCCATTTAGGGTGTAATCGCGCATCTACAGGATATGAAATGTTACGAGAAGTTTGTACTGTTCCTTTACCATAAGTCGTTTCACCAACAATAACTGCTCGGCCATAATCTTGCATCGCTGCTGAAAAAATTTCTGAGGCTGATGCACTATAACGATTGATCATGACAACAACTGGGCCTGTGTATTCAATACCTTTATTTTTGTCATCGTAAGTGGTGATCTTTTGTAAATTATCCCGTACTTGTACAACTGGACCACTGTCAATAAATAATCCTGTTAATTCAATAACTTCAGCTAATGAACCACCACCGTTATCTCGTAAATCAATAACTAGACCTTGTAGTTTTTCACTATTGGCTTCGAGGATTAATGATTCAACTTTTTTGGTCAAGCCAATATAAAAACTTGGTATTTCAATCACACCGATTTTTCCACGGCTATTATTGATAGTTTTTAATTTAGCTTCACGATCTTCAAAATGAATTTTATCACGAGTGATTTCGATCACTTTCGGTTTACTATTATTACCCGCTGGTAAAATTTCTAATTTTACTACGGTATTTTTAGGTCCACGGATTTTGTCAACAATATCATCTAAACGCCAACCGATGACATCTTCAATAGCAGAATTACTTTGCCCTACACCAATAATTCGGTCACCGACTGATAATAATTTACTTTTTTCAGCAGGGCCGCCAGTAACAAAAGACATAATAACAGTATAATCATCTTGTTGGCTAAGCGTTGCACCAATACCTTCAAAAGATAAACTCATTTCTGAATCAAAATCACGTTTTTTACGTGGCGCTAAATAACTGGTATGCGGGTCAATTTCTCGCGCAAAAGCATTCATAAATACTTGGAAACAATCTTCATTGTTAGATTGAACAATCGTTTTTAATACTCGTTGATAACGTTTAGTTAGAACTTCACGAATTTGGCTTTCATTTTTACCAGTTAAAGATAAATTTAACTCATCATATTTAACTCGTTTATCCCAATATTCATCGAGCTCTTTTTCAGAGGTTGGCCACGCCATATCTTCACGTTTGAAATTTATTTGGTCTTTAGTATTAAAGTCCATAGGACGTTGTAAGACCTGAAGCGCGTATTGATAACGATTGTAGCGTTTTTGCAAGAATAGGTTGTAAATATCGTAAGCGGTTTTTAAATCGCCATCAATCAGTTCTTGTCCCAATTGCTCTTGGCGATCACGGAATTTATTTACATCATCTTGCAGAAAGAGGGTTTTATTACCATCTAATAATTTGAAATAACGATCGAAAATTTTAGCAGAAAAGGCTCCGTCTAACGAAAAGTCACGGTAATGTGACTGGGTAAAAAAGTTGGTCACACGTTTAGCAACCACTTGATGTACTTCGTCTTGCTTTAAAACAGGAATTTGTTCAGTCGCCGGCGTTTTGGCCTGAGCAGTTGTACTAATAATACATAAAATGAGACCGAATTTAACAAAACTTTTCAGTAGCTTATTCATATAAATTCTCTATCTATTAATAATATGCTCAGGTTTAACCATTAACTCCATTCCAGCGCCTACTTTAACTTTGATATGTTCCTTTTCAATTGTAATGATTTGTCCTTTTATTGGTTTATTACCAACATTAACTTTAACAAAATCACCTAATTTCAAAGTACGAGGTTTTCTAGCTGGTTTTGGGGTCGCTTTACGTTTTTGTTTTGCACGTTCTTTAGCTTGTTCTTTGCTTTCTTTCAATTGCTGTTGTGCATGTTCCATTTGTTCTTTGGTGATAACTTCAGTTGGATTACCATTTAAATCAACGCGATGAGCACCTTCTTTTATACTATATAGGTAACGCCAACCCATTGTATAAGCTCTTAATGCAACACGGAGTTTGGTTTTACTAAGTATTTCACTATTTTCAAGATGAGAAAGGATATCTTGAAAGATGCCAATTTTTAAAGGTTTGGCTTCCCCTTCAATTGTAAAACAATTCGGAAACTGTTGAGCTAAATAAATAATAATCTCTTTACTATTCGTTAATTGAAACTTATTTTCCATTGGTTATTCCATTGTAGCAACTAAAATTTTCTGACGTTAGAGTATATATCAGCTTATACAATAACACTAACTATCTTTTTTATGTTTATTAATAAAGGTAATAAAATCCTTAATGCCATTACGCATTAGCCATGAACTAACAATTGTTTGTTCTTCAATAGATAGCTGTTCAAAAGCAGTCATCCAAAGTTGTAGCGGATCTATTGGTGAAACTACGTAAGTCGCACTTTCTTCTTCAAGACATAAAGCTTTTTTCACATCTATCGATAAACTACTTATATGATATTCAAGTGCTTTACCACGAACACCAGATCGTTTTCGAGAAGTCCACTTTTCAGCTCTTGCTTTACGGTTAATCCCTTGCGTTGTTGAAGGCATTCCAGCAACGCTTAATAGTTCTTTGGGAGAGAACCACTCTTTCATTTTAATTACCCTATTTTTAAGAAACAAGAAAAAAATTACAGAAATTAAAGAAACTTTGTTACAATAATAAGAAACAACTTATTAATGATGTTAAAAGTTAAATTATAAACTTACTGGTTTTAATAACATGAAAGCATAACATAGATATTTAATGTTATAAACTACGAAGGAAGAAAAAATGGAAATAAAATCCAACGACTGGCACAAAGCAGATATAATTGCCGCATTAAAAAAGAAAGGTACTACACTGGCTGAATTATCTCGTAAATCAGGTTTGAGCTCATCAACATTAAGCAACGCACTAGTGAGACCGTGGACCAAAGGAGAAACTATTATAGCCAAGGCTCTTAATTTGAAACCTTCGCAAATTTGGCCAAGTCGTTATATTAATTCCATGACAAAACAACCAATTAAGCGAGTTTTAAGAAAAAAACGAGACGATAAAGGATAAAACAATAACTAGAGATAAACATCTTATCCACTTTTTAAAAAATGGAAACATAAAGAAACAAAAATGTTTCCATATATTCATTTTATCCTTTTATATCAATTAGTAAGGTTAATTATTATTATTGAAATTTATGATTCGGTCATTTTCTACAACAGTAAAGCTATGCTATGATTAGCTATCTTTTGTTATAAATCATAAATTAATAGGCAAGAATCCATGAAAAATCTTAGTAAAATTTTGGTCGTTCTTTTTTCAATATTGGCATTAGCAGCATGTTCACAAAAAAATTATTTTGAACAAGGAGCCCCTCTAAGTCACGAAAAAGTGAATAAAATAGTAGAAGGTTCGACCACTGAAACACAGCTTTTACATATTTTTGGTGAACCAACAGCTAAAACCGTTATTAATAGCAATGAGACTAAATGGACTTATAAATATCTTAAAAAGAGTTCAACGAATAATGTTTTATTAGGTGAAACGCAATATGATATTGTCGAAGGTACTTTAGAAGTCATTGTTAACCAAGGTGTAGTTACTTGGTTTAATTATGATCAAAATAATAAACAGAAAAAATGGTAATTCTCATTACTGATTAAGTAAGGCACATCAAATTGATGTGCTTTTTAGTTTATGTTCTCTAAACCACATAGAATAGTTAAACTTACTTATTCATCAAACGTCAATTTTCTTATACTCAAATTAATGCTTTTGCACAGATTGTAACCATAATCCCTATTCTGTTCTGGACAAAAATAACCATTAGGTTATACTTTTTGTCGAAATTAACCAGACAATCGCTGCTTTGTTGTAGTCCTTTGCAAAAGGGAGACAAACAGAGGGGAGGAAAGTCCGGGCTCCATAGGGCAGAGTGCCAGGTAACGCCTGGGGGGTTTTGGCGCGAGCTAAAATTCACGACTAGTGCAACAGAGAGTATACCGCCGATGGCTTAGTAATAAGATCAGGTAAGGGTGAAAGGGTGCGGTAAGAGCGCACCGCGCAACTGGTAACAGTTGTGGCACGGTAAACTCCACTCGGAGCAAGGTCAAATAGGGATTCATTGGCGCGGCCCGCGTTGAATCCGGGTAGACTGCTTGAGCTAATGCGTGAGTATTAGCCTAGAGGAATGATTGTCCACGACAGAACCCGGCTTATCGGTTAATTTCGCTCTTTTACTTTTCTGTTGTATCTTGTTTCACTTGCTTTTTATTATTCAACCAACGTTTAAATGCTAGCCAAATTGTAAAAAGCAAACCTAATAGCAATAAAATTACCGGTATTAACATAAGCAATGACATGATTTGCTTTTCATAGGTTTTGAAAATCGGCGATAAGCCGAATAGATAACCTAATGTAACAATTAAGAAAATCCATAATGTCGCACTAATCCAGTTATAGATATGAAACTTGCGACTATGTAAACCTGATAATCCCGCCATCATTGGTAATAAAGTACGCACAAATGCAATAAATCGTCCGATAAATAAGGCTTGTAATCCGTATTTATGAAATAAAACTTCTGATTTACGATGATATTTTTCGGGTAAATGCGCCATCCAATTTTGCACAATTTTGGTATTGCCAAGCCAGCGCCCCTGCGCATAACCAAGCCATGTACCAAATGCGGCACCTGCAATTAGAATTAAGTTTATTAAACCAAAATGAAAAACATTTTGACTAATTAATACGCCAGTTAGAAACAATAAACTATCACCCGGTAAAAAGGCTGCTGGTAACACACCATTTTCTAATAAAATGATAACAAAAAGCATGCCATATAATATCCATAACACATTCGGATTTGAGAGTGTTGCAAGATCCATATGAACAAATGCTTGATAGAGTGTAATGATTGTATCCATTTAGCTTAATTTCTCATTAATGTATTATTATTAGTGGTTAATAGTACCACCTACCGTTAAATTATTCACTTTTAAAGTCGGTTGGCCAACACCAACCGGTACACTTTGCCCGGCTTTACCACAAACGCCAACACCTGAATCTAATTCTAGATCATTCCCTACCATTGAAATCTGTTGCATAGTTTCAATACCAGAACCAATAAGTGTTGCACCTTTAACTGGCATAGTAATTTTACCTTTTTCAATTAAATAAGCTTCTGAAGTTGAAAAAACAAATTTACCTGAAGTTATATCAACTTGACCACCAGCAAAGTTAGGGGCATATAAACCATAATCAACACTTTGAATAATATCATCAAAGCTCGATGTCCCGGCAAGCATATAGGTATTTGTCATTCTAGGCATTGGTAAATATGCGTAACCTTCACGACGACCATTGCCAGTCGAAGAACAATTCATTAATTTTGCATTGAGCTTATCAAACATATAACCTTTTAAAATACCATTTTCAATTAATACCGTTTTTTGGCTAGGTGTGCCTTCATCATCAATAGAAAGCGAACCACGACGATTAGCGATGGTACCGTCATCAACTATAGTACAAAGTTCTGAAGTAACTTGCTGACCAATTTTACCGGAAAATACCGAGCTATTTTTACGATTAAAGTCACCTTCTAATCCATGACCAACTGCTTCATGTAGTAATACGCCGGGCCAACCTGAGCCTAACACCACCGGCATTGTGCCTGCAGGTGCTGGCTTAGCTGAAAGTAATACTAAAGCCTGTCGCACCGCTTCGCGAGTATAACTATCGATATGGCTTTCACCAGTTTTAACGTTAGTTGTTAAAAAATAGTCATAACCAAATCGGCCACCACCACCACTGCTACCTCGTTCACGTTTACCATCTTGTTCCACTAGAACAGATACCGATAAGCGAACTAATGGACGAACATCAGCACTTAAGGTTCCATCAGTAGCTGCGATTAAGATATCTTCATAACTACCAATTAAGCTTGCCGATACTTCAATTACTCTTGAATCGATCGATCGGGCTAATTTATCCACTTGCTGTAATATGGCAATCTTTTGTTCCTGAGCAAAACTGTTTATTGGATTTATCGAAGGATAGAGCGTGATATCTTGCGCCGTTTTAAAAGGTGTAACTGCTATAGGTGTTTGCTGTTTAGTAATTGAATTAGCGGCCAATACACTCTGTTCCAAGCGAGCTAATGACAATTGATCGGTATAAGCAAATCCAGTTTTTTCACCAATAATTGCTCGCACACCAACACCTTGATCACGATGGAAAGAAGCATTTTTGATTATACTATCTTCAAGTGACCAACTTTCATAATAACCGGATAGAAAATATAAATCACCAAAATCAATTTTTCTTGAACTTAACATATCAAGTAAATTCGCTATATTTTGTTGATTTAAGTTATTTGGGTGGAGTAACCTTTCACTCACTTGAGTTACTTTCATAAATTCCTTAATTTATTGATAAAAAATAAAAAATGTTTTTCTGACAATCACTTATCAATTAGGTTTTACCTATTTTTATGGTTAATACAGTTAAACTAATCACATAAGTACAACATCATACTGTTCTTGTATATACAGTGGTTCAACTTTTACTTCAACTCGTTTGCCTACAAAGACTTCAACTTCGGCTAAAGCATGAGACTCGTCATTGGTCAGTGCATTGGCTACTGCGGCAGATGCATAAACTAAGAAGTACTCAGAGCGATGAGCTTTATAAACACGAACAATCTCACGCAATATTTCATTACATACTGTTTCGACAGATTTAACAATACCACGACCTTTACAAGATGGACATTCTTCACAAAGAATATGGCCAATACTTTCACGCGTACGTTTACGTGTCATTTCGACTAATCCTAAACCAGAGAAAGTATTAACAGATGTTCGTGCTCGATCTTTAGCTAAAAAATCTTGTAAAGATTGTAATACCCGTTCACGATGAATATCTTCTTGCATATCGATAAAATCGATAATAATAATGCCACCTAAATTACGTAATCTTAATTGGCGGGCAATGGCAATCGTTGCTTCAATATTGGTGTTGAAAATGGTTTCTTCTAAATTACGATGGCCGACAAATGCACCGGTATTAATATCAATGGTAGTCATGGCTTCGGTTTGATCAATAATCAAATAACCACCAGATTTTAATTTAACTTTTCTATCTAGCGCTCTTTGAATTTCATTTTCAATATCATACAGATCAAAAATTGGAATATTGCCACGATAATGGGTTAGTTTGCTAGTTACTTCAGGCATAAATTCCTGAGTAAATTCAACTAACAAGTCATAAGTTAATTTTGAGTCAACTAATATACGTTCGATTGGATCACCAACAAAATCTCGTAATACTCGTTGCGATAAAGCTAGCTCTCCATATACTAAATTTTTACTAACCGGACGAGCCATTCTTTCTTGAATTTTTGTCCAGAGCCGTTTTAAAAAATTAGCATCTTGTTCAAGCTCATGGGCATTTGCCCCTTCTGCAGCTGTTCTTACAATAAAACCGCCTTCATCAGAGACATACTGCTCAACGATTTTTTTCAGCCTTTCTCGCTCTTCTTCAGATTCAATTCGTTGTGATGTAGCAACATGGGTCGAATTTGGCCCCGGCATTAAAACTAAATACCGTGAAGGTAATGTAATGTCAGTGGTCAACCTAGCTCCTTTAGTTCCTAAAGGATCTTTAACCACCTGAACCATTAAGTCTTGACCTTGGCGAACCAGTTCAGAAATATCTTTAACTTGAAATTGTTCTTGATCACTATCAGAGACACATTCAGTATGTGGCATAATATCTGAAGCATGCAAAAAAGCAGCTTTTTCAAGACCAATATCTACAAAAGCGGCCTGCATACCAGGTAAGATACGAATCACTTTTCCTTTATAAATATTGCCAACAATTCCTCGGCGCGATTCACGATCAACATGGATCTCTTGTAAAATACCGTCTTCAATATAAGCAACACGAGTCTCTGAAGGCGTCACATTCATTAATAATTCAACAGACATAATGATTCCTTTTTAATTGATAGCAAAGTTCCGTCTTATTATTCGTAAAAATAGATAAATCACTATCCATAATACCCCATCAACACAACTAGATATTAAAATTAAAGGCGAAATCGTTATGGTGTGATAAATAGTAACCTGAAATAAAAATATTAAAAAATTGTAACAAAGTGATACAACAAAGATAACAATTGCTTGCTGCCAGAGCGCTAAATTACGAATCAACTGAAATTTAAACAGCAGCAAGTAAGCTATACAGGAAAAAATAAACGCATGAATACCAAGAATAGATCCGGAAAATAGATCCAAGACGATGCCTAATATAAAGGCCATCCCCATTCCAATACGATGAGGAAGCGCTATTAACCAATACGCCATGATTAACATTAATAAATGCGGTTTAAGCATATTATAATCAGCTGACCATGGAACAATCTGTAAACATAAGCCTATCAACAGTGTTAACCAAATAATCAAAATACTAAATCGACTATTCCCCCTCATGTTTTACTCCTTGTTCGCCCCATAGTAATAATAAATAGCGTAAACGTTTTAAATCCGCTGTAGGTGTAGCAGAAATAATTGGGGTTGAATCACTAATATCAAGTTTGACTGAGCTTACCACAGCCACTGGATAGCCTTCAGGGAAGCGACCATCAAGTCCAGAAGTAACTAAAACATCACCAACTTTGATATCAACATTATTAGGTAAAAAATCAAGGGTTAAATCATTACTACATCCATTACCAACTGCTACCATAGAAATATCATTTCTTAGTACTTGCACAGGGATTGCATGTTGATAATCACAAACTAATATCGCACGGCTGGTTGATTGAGCCGTTTGATAAATTTGTCCAACAATTCCTTTCTCATCTACGACTGGTTGACCAACATAAACACCATTATTTTTTCCTTTATTGATCACAACTTGGTAAACATAAGGATCAGTATCAGCTAATAAAACTTGAGCAGCCATTTTGTGTTCATCATGTCTTAATGGAGAACCTAATAATCCTCTTAGGCGATCATTTTCATGTTTCAAATGTTCAAGTAGTAGTAGATCACTTTTCTGTTGCATTAACGTTTCTTGCAATTTGCTATTTTCATTAACTAACGCTTCTTGTGTTTTTGACATTTCATAAAGAGAGTCAAATGATGATTTTGGTGCGTTTGAAACATTATAAAGTGGTGAAATTATGGTATCTAAATAATAACGAATCTCTTTAAAAGGACGATAATTAATATCTAATACCATTAGCGTCAGAGCAAGTGTTAGCGCAATAAATAGTTGTACACTCAGAGGCGAACGTTTAGAAAAAAGTAATTTCATTGTTCAGTATTTACCTGTTATATACTAAGTAGTTAACTATTCTAATATATGACTCCGCCGACAATGTCGGCGGATAAAATGAAATAGTTGGTTACTTATTAGTAATTATTTAACGTTATTCTTCACTAAAGAGATCACCACCATGCATATCAACCATATCAAGTGCTTTACCACCACCACGCGCTACGCAAGTTAGAGGATCTTCAGCGACAACAACATGGATACCAGTTTCAGCCGATAACAATTTATCAATATTACGCAATAATGCACCGCCACCGGTTAATACCATACCATGCTCAGAAATATCTGAAGCAAGTTCTGGTGGACATTGTTCAAGTGCTACTTTAACCGCGCTAACAATACCACTTAATGGTTCTTGCAACGCTTCTAATATTTCATTTGAATTTAAGGTAAAGCTACGTGGTACACCTTCGGCTAAATTACGGCCCCGCACTTCAATTTCAAGTACTTCATCACCTGGATAAGCGCTACCAATAAAGTGCTTAATTTTTTCAGCGGTTGCTTCACCAATTAATGCACCATAATTACGACGAACATAATTGATAATTGCTTCATCAAAGCGGTCACCACCAATACGTGCCGACGCGGAATAAACCACACCATTTAACGAAATAACGGCAACTTCAGTTGTACCACCACCGATATCAACCACCATTGAGCCAGTCGGTGCTGAAACAGGTAAATCAGCGCCAATAGCTGCAGCCATTGGTTCTTCAATTAAGTAAACTTCACGTGCGCCAGCACCTAATGCTGATTCACGAATAGCCCTGCGTTCAACTTGTGTAGCACCTACAGGCACACAAACTAGTACACGCGGACTTGGTCTTAAAAAACTATGGCTATGAACTTGTCGAATAAAGTACTGTAACATTTTTTCAGTTACGGAAAAGTCTGCAATTACACCATCTTTCATTGGTCTAATCGCTGCAATATTACCAGGTGTTCGTCCTAGCATCTGTTTCGCAGCATGGCCAACTGCAGCAACACTTTTAGGTGTTCCAGAGCGATCTTGACGAATGGCAACAACTGAAGGTTCGTTAAGCACAATGCCTTGCCCTTTAACATAAATAAGAGTATTGGCTGTACCTAAATCAATCGATAAATCATTTGAAAACAAGCCGCGAACTTTTTTGAACATAATAAAAACTCTTCCTAGAATTAATCTTGTTTGAATATATTTGAGTATTCAGAAGCAAACTAAGGCATCTACAAAATATATATATTTCTATATTTTATCCGATAAATAAGAGATTTTTTAGCAGATAAAAACCACAGCTAGCTTCAATAATAATTAAGGGTTACTATTGTATCGCAATTCTAAAATAATACCTAGAAAATAGTATAACAAGTGTTTGTAAAGGAGATATATAATGACAAATTACGATTTACAGTGTATCCTTCCGCGTTAATGTTGAGTTACAAACTTAGTATCGTATTAAAAGGTAACTTTTAAGGTATTAAGTATGCATTAAAATAATTGTTATTTATATCAAATAAACACGGTGTAATTCATGGATATACGCAAAATTAAAAAGTTAATTGAATTAGTAGAAGAGTCAGGTATTTCTGAACTTGAAATTTCTGAAGGTGAAGAATCAGTTCGAATTAGTCGTTCTATGCCTGCGGCAAACTATTCTGCGCCAGTGCAAAATATTCAAATTCCTCAACCAGCTCCTGTTGTGGTTGCTCCAACTGTTGAAGCAGAAGTCATCGCAGATACCAATACAATTAATGGTACCACAATAAAATCACCAATGGTTGGTACATTTTATCGTACCCCTAGTCCGGAATCGAAAGCATTTGTTGAAGTCGGCCAATCGGTAAATGTTGGTGATGTACTTTGCATTGTTGAAGCGATGAAAATGATGAACCAAATTGAATCAGAAAAAGCAGGGACTATTAAAGCTATTTTAGTTGAAAATGGTCAACCAGTTGAATTCGATCAACCGCTATTCATTATTGAATAATCAGAAATTATTTATTAACTTAGACGATTAAGAGATTGAATATGCTTGATAAAATTCTTATTGCTAACCGCGGAGAAATTGCTCTTCGCATCTTACGAGCATGTAAAGAACTTGGAATTAAAACTGTCGCTGTTCACTCTTCGGCAGATAAAGATTTAAAACATGTTTTACTTGCAGACGAAACGGTTTGCATTGGTCCAGCAGCTTCTGCAAAAAGTTATCTTAATATCCCAGCCTTAATTTCTGCTGCCGAAGTAACTGGCGCAGCCGCTATTCATCCAGGATATGGTTTTTTATCTGAAAATGCTGACTTTGCTGAACAAGTCGAACGTTCTGGCTTTATATTTATTGGTCCAAAACCAGATACTATTCGCTTAATGGGCGATAAAGTATCGGCAATTGAAGCGATGAGAAAAGCCGGTGTACCATGTGTTCCTGGTTCTGATGGTCCACTTGGTAGCAATATGGATACCAACAAACAGATTGCAAAGAAAATTGGTTATCCAGTGATTATTAAAGCATCTGGCGGTGGTGGTGGCCGCGGAATGCGTATTGTTCGAGAAGAAAAAGACCTCGAACAATCAATCAAAATGACTAAGCTGGAAGCAAAAACAGCGTTTAATAATGACATGGTTTATATGGAAAAATTCCTTGAAAACCCTCGTCATATTGAAATTCAAGTACTATCTGATGGTCAAGGTCATGCCGTTTACTTAGGTGAGCGTGACTGTTCAATGCAACGACGCCATCAAAAAGTAGTTGAAGAAGCACCGGCTGTCGGCATCACACCGAAAATGCGTAAATTTATCGGCGAACGTTGTGTAAATGCATGTATTGAGATTGGTTATCGTGGTGCAGGTACTTTTGAATTTTTATTTGAAAATGGTGAATTCTATTTCATTGAAATGAATACCCGTATTCAAGTAGAACATCCAGTTACTGAAATGGTGACAGGCGTTGATCTAATTCGTGAGCAGATTCTTATTGCTGCAGGACAACCTTTATCTATCAAGCAAGACGATATTGAAATTAAAGGTCATGCCATTGAATGTCGAATAAATGCTGAAGATCCAAAAACGTTTATGCCATCTCCGGGTAAAATCACTCGCTTCCATGCTCCAGGTGGGTTTGGTATTCGTTGGGAATCTCATATTTATGCTGGTTATGCGGTTCCGCCTTATTATGATTCAATGATTGGTAAGTTAATCGCTTATGGAGAGACCCGAGAAGTCGCCATCGCCCGCATGAAAAATGCATTAGCAGAACTGGTTATCGATGGAATAAAAACCAATATCGAACTTCATATAGAAATTATGAATGATGAAGGCTTCATGAAAGGTGGCACAAACATTCATTATTTAGAAAAGAAATTAGGTATTTATGAGTAAAAATAAGCCCTCACTATTTTGAGGGCTTATTGCTGTATAGAAGTAAATAAAGTATAGGTAACGCATATGAAGAGTTGGAAAAAAACCGCTGAGGAAATTTTAACATTAGGCCCTGTTGTACCGGTTATTGTTATTGAACGTTTAGAAGATGCTGTTCCATTAGCAAAAGCATTAATTGCAGGAGGAGTTAAAGTTCTAGAGGTTACATTAAGAACTGAATGTGCACTTGATGCCATTAAAAAAATTATCAAGGAAGTACCTGAAGCAGTAGTGGGTGCAGGTACAGTAACCACTGTTGAACAACTTAAACAAGCAACTGAAGCAGGCGTGGAATTTATCATCACTCCGGGTATTACTGATTCTATTTTAAAAGCAGCAGTTGAAGGTACTGTGCCGGTTATTCCTGGAATTGCAACTATTTCTGAATTATTAACTGCCCAAGAATATGGCTTAACGGCATTAAAATTCTTTCCAGCAGAAATCAATGGCGGTGTTGCGGCACTGAAAGCTTTTGCTGGTCCTTGCGGTTATATGAAGTTTTGCCCAACTGGCGGTGTGAATCCGAAAAACTATCGTGACTATTTAGCACTTGATAATGTCCTTTGTGTAGGTGGAACTTGGTTTATCCCTACCGATGCGATTGCTAAAGGTGATTTTGCTAAAATTACTGAAATGGCCAAAGAAGCCGTTGCTGGTGCAAAATAGGTTCTACTTTACCGCCGACATTGGTCGGCGGTTTAGCTTTATCCAGATTAATCTAACTCCTAAGCCCTCTTCCACTTTCAATAACTCGCCACGCGATAAAATATAAAGTAGCCACAAAAAGTAACAGCATTGAAAAAGTGATCACTAAAGAGACATCACTAGTGCCTAAAAAACCATATCGAAATCCATTAATCATATAGACAATTGGATTGAGTTTAGAAACCCATTGCCAAAAAGTGGGTAACATGGAGATTGAATAAAAAACGCCACCTAAATAAGTTAACGGTGTTAATACAAAGGTGGGAATAATACTTATATCATCAAAGGATTTTGCAAATACGGCATTTAGCAAGCCGGCTAAGGAAAATAAAATTGAGGTTAATAATAAGGTAAAAATAACAAATGGCCATGAATAAACTTGGTATCGAACAAAGAATAACGACACAATTGTAACCAATATACCTGTCAATATGCCGCGCATGACACCGCCACCGACATATCCCCAAATAATAATATGAGTAGGTACCGGAGCAACAAGTATTTCTTCAATATTACGTTGGAATTTTGCACTAAAAAATGAAGAGCAGACATTAGTATATGAATTGGTAATGACCGACATCATAATTAGACCGGGGACAATAAACGCCATATAGCTAAAACCGCCCATGTCACCAACACGTGAGCCGATTAAATTGCCAAAAATAATAAAATACAGAGACATGGTAATAACAGGAGGAATCAATGTTTGCAGCCAAATTCTTAAAAATCGGGTAACTTCTTTACGCCAAATACTTTTTAAGGCAATCCAATATAAATTATTCATCAATAGCTCCTTTAGTATCATTGCGCACCAAATCTACAAATAATTCTTCTAGTCGATTAGCTTTATTACGAACACTAATTACCTTTATGTTTTGTTGATTGAGTTGTTCAAACAACTGATTTAGTCCATGTTGTTTATCTACACTGACTTCTAACATCCCCGATTCGACCTCGGTATAATGATAACCTTGAAGATAGATTGGTGTAGCTGTTGGTACATAATCAATGATGATTGTTTCGGATTGACTTTTTGCTAGCAGATCACGCATTGATGAGTTAGCGATTAACTCTCCATGCTGAATAATACCGATATGACGGCAGAGCATTTCGGCTTCTTCCAAATAGTGGGTGGTTAATATAATAGTAATGCCTTGTTGATTAATTTTGCGGAGAAATTCCCACATAGAACGACGTAATTCTATATCAACCCCGGCGGTAGGTTCATCTAGAATTAATAATTTTGGTTCATGAACCAGCGCTCTAGCGATCATTAGCCGTCTTTTCATTCCGCCGGATAACATATTTGCTCGACTATGTCGTTTATCCCACAAATCTAAAATACGCAGATACTTTTCAGCTCGTTGTAAGGCTAATTTGCGAGGCAAACCATAATAACCACCTTGATTGGTAACAATCTGGAGTACTTCTTCAAATTGGTTAAAATTAAACTCCTGCGGGACCAGACCTAATTGCCTTTTAGCATTAACAACATCGTTGTCTAAATCATATCCAAATATTTTAACCTGCCCAGAGGTTTTGGTAACTAAAGAGCTAATGATACCAATAGTGGTTGATTTACCGGCACCATTAGGGCCGAGCAAAGCATAAAAATCCCCTGCTTGTACGGTTAAATTAATTCCTTTTAATGCTTCTACACCATTTTTATATTTTTTCTTGAGCGCTATGAGCTCTAGTGCGGGCGTTGATGACATAAAATGAATCCTAATTCCTTAATTTGTTATTTATATAATATGATATCATGTTTAGCCGATCGACAATATTGTTATGATTTTTAGAATAATTCAATTTTCAAGGCTAACAATATAATTATTAGATAAATATAAGATTAAGGATTAGAGGTTATGATCAAAATTGGTTTGGTTTCAGTATCAGATAGAGCATCACAAGGTATTTATCAAGATGAGGGTATTCCAGCATTGTTATCATGGTTACAAACAGCCTTAAAAACACCATTTATTACTGAACAACGTATTATTCCTGATGAACAACTAATCATTGAAGAAACTTTATGCGAATTGGTAGATAAGTTGCAATGCCACCTTATATTAACCACAGGCGGTACTGGGCCAGCAATTAGAGATGTTACACCAAATGCAACCTTAGCAATTGCTGACCGATTAATGCCAGGTTTTGGTGAACAAATGCGGCAAATTAGTTTGTATTTTGTTCCTACAGCAATTTTATCCCGGCAAGTGGGTGTCATTAGAAAAAAATGTTTAATTTTAAACTTACCAGGCAGGCCTAAATCAATTAAAGAAACCCTTGAAGGCGTGAAAGATGATCAAGGAAATACTATTGTTACAGGTATCTTCGCCAGTGTTCCATACTGTATTGATTTACTAGATGGCCCTTATATCGAAACTCATAATCATGTTGTTCAAGCTTTCCGACCGAAAAATGCTAGCAAATCTAACCTTTAATTTTATGCAAACATCATGCATAATTATGTAAATAAATGTTTTAACCGTGCAGGTAAGATTGATAATAGCAATATTACCTTAATGGCTAATAATGACATTATTTAAGATTATAATTAGGTAATTTTAGATAACTAGTTAATATGATTAATAAACGCTGTTGGCGTAATTGGTCATAAATTTAATTTAAAGGAACAGTATGAAACAAAATGATCTCACTAAAACTTTTAAAGAAATGTTATTACAAGAAAAGTTTAGTTCTCAGATAGGTATCGTACAGGCCTTACAGGAACAAGGATTTGATAATATAAATCAGTCCAAAGTATCTCGAATGTTAACCAAATTTGGTGCAGTAAGAACTCGCAATGCAAAATCAGAAATGGTTTACTGCTTACCAGCCGAAATGAGCGTACCAACCACTAGTAGTCCACTGAAGAATTTAGTATTGGATATTGATTACAATAGTTCAATGGTGGTTATCCGTACCAGTCCGGGAGCTGCGCAACTGATTGCTAGATTGTTAGATTCAATTGGTAAATCAGAAGGGATTTTAGGCTCCATTGCCGGCGATGATACAATTTTTAGCACTCCGACTAAAGATTGTTCGGTTAAGAAACTGTATCAAACTATTATTGAATTATTTGAGCGAAGCTTATAAAAAACAATTTATTTTAAGCCAGACCAATAATTTTTTTTAATATTTAGGCTATTGACACACTTGGTTAAATCGTTAATCCTATATGACACTGATTTTGTAACCAATATTACAAAAAAAAGAAGAGGCGCATTACTCAGGTAGATCATTTTAGGAACTGGAGCCGTAAAGAGATGATTAATGGGGTGTAATGCCGAGGTTTGATTGTTATTCCAGAAAGCAATTGAATCGGCTACAAGGGCTGAATCCCTTGGGTTGTCACCCTAACAGGTGGAGCGCTTCACGGTATGTGTTTTTTAAACGGTAGTAAGACATGCCCGCTCTATCTCTGTTAAAAATAAGAATTTTTAATATGAGGAATCCATGGAAACATCATTTATAATTGCTAAATTCGGTGGTACTAGCGTTGCAGATTACCCAGCAATGGTCAACAGTGCTAATATTGTTCTAGCTAATCCTAATATCAAAGTAGTCGTATTATCTGCCTCAGCAGGTATAACCAATTTATTGGTAGCATTAGCTGAAGGTCGTGATGCCAATGTCAGAGCAAAACACATCGCCAAAATTCAATCAATTCAATATAATATCTTAGAAAATCTACCTGAAAATCAAGCTCTACGCACTGAAATTGACCAAATAATTGCCAATATCGCTTCGTTATCAGAAGCCGCAAGTTTAGCTACCTCCCCTGCGCTGACGGATGAATTAGTCAGTTATGGCGAAATCATGTCATCAAAACTATTTGTCGAAATATTAAAAGAAAAACAAAAAAATGCCATTTGGTTTGATGTCCGTAAAGTAATGCGCACTGATGATAAATTTGGTAAAGCAGTACCGAAAATAGACGAAATTAAACAACTTTGTTGCGCCCATTTAAAATCACTCAATCCAGAAACTATCGTGGTTACTCAAGGCTTTATTGGTAGTGAAAGTTCAGGTAAAACCACAACTTTGGGGCGTGGTGGAAGCGATTATACCGCAGCCTTACTTGGCGAAGCGTTAAATGCTACCCAAATTGATATCTGGACCGATGTTGCTGGTATTTATACCACCGATCCTCGAATTACCTCTGGTGCAAAACGTATTGATGAAATATCATTTGCCGAAGCCGCTGAAATGGCCACTTTTGGAGCTAAAGTTTTACACCCAGCAACACTAGTACCAGCTGTGCGTAGCAATATTCCGGTATTTGTCGGTTCAAGTAAAGCGCCACAAGACGGAGGAACTATTGTCTATAATACTCATAGTATTAAATCATCATTACCTTCGTTCAGAGCATTAGCACTTCGTCGTCAACAGACATTATTAACCTTAACCAGTTTAAATATGCTACATGCACAAGGTTTTTTAGCAAATGTATTTACTATATTGGCTAAACACAATATCTCGGTCGATTTGGTAACAACCTCTGAAGTCAGCATTGCATTAACCATTGATACCACAGGCACAAATACCAATGGCAATAGCTTATTAACTAAAGCGTTATTTGATGAGTTATCAACGGTTTGTCATGTCGAAGTTGAAGAAGATTTAGCGCTGATTGCTATAATTGGTAATAATCTAACCACGACTAAAGGTATTGCGAAAGAAGTTTTCGGAGCTTTAGATGATTTCATTATTCGTCTATGTTGTTATGGCGCTAGCACGCATAATCTTTGCTTACTAGCACGAAGTAATGATGCAGAAGATGTGATCAAAGTTTTACACAAAACTATTTTTGAATAACGACTTAACGGGAGCGATTATATTATCGCTCCTAGCAAATGATGATATAAATCTTCACTTAAGCAGTACTAAAAATTTCTAGAATATTTGAAAAAATAATTGTAAACTACACTTAATATTTGTATGAAAGGTTGTTGGTAATGACCTAGACATACATCTATGGCTACACACAGTTCTAAGTATTAATCATTTTTCTTCTTTCTTTGATAACAATTTTTTTAAAGCTGTAAATTTTACGTTTTATTAATTAGTTATATCTTTCACAACGATTATTTTCATCTGCAATATGTTTTAAGCTATACAAAAAGTAACTTTTAACTTAATTAGACGAAGGAAACTATCATGGGTATTTTAAGCTGGATTATTCTAGGATTAATTGCTGGATGGATTGCTAAGTTTTTTATGCCATTAGGACAAGTTGGTGTGCTTAAAACCATTCTACTTGGCGTGGCGGGTGCATTAGTTGGTGGTTACATTAGTACATTCTTCGGTTGGGGAAGTGTAACTGGTTTTAACTTCCCGAGTTTATTTATTTCTGTTCTTGGTGCTATTTTATTGATTTATATTTATCGATTAATAAAATAAAATTACTTCATAAAATGACGAGTAGACTTACTCGTCATTTTATATCAAATTCAATCAAATCTTCTTCTGACAATTTTAATCTGCACTGATTAAACCATAAACAATCTTAATACAATCACTATTTGTACTGTTTTTAATCTTTAAGATTAGCAAAAGTCATTCCGCCATACTCTGATTTTTGTTATATTAACAATTAATCATAATCTGACATGAACAGTAATCAATAATGTTAAAAATCTTTAATACACTAACTCGAGAAAAAGAGATATTTCAGCCTATTACAGCTAATAAAGTTGGACTATATGTCTGTGGCGTTACCATTTATGATCTTTGCCACATTGGCCATGGTCGTACTTTTGTCGCATTTGATGTCGTTACTCGCTATTTACGTTTTTTAGGTTACGATCTAACTTATGTGCGTAATATTACCGATGTCGATGACAAGATCATTAAACGTGCGCTTGAAAATGGCGAAACCTGTGATGAATTAACGGATCGCATGTTAAAAGAGATGTATGCCGATTTTGACGCACTAAATATAAAACGTCCTGATGTAGAGCCTCGTGCTACTCGTCATATGTCACAAATTATCGAGCTTGTAGAAGAGTTAATCAAAAAAGAGCATGCTTATATCGCCGATAACGGTGATGTCATGTTTTCTGTCGATAGTGATCCTAACTACGGTATTTTATCACGTCAAAATTTAGAACAGTTACAAGCAGGCGCTCGAGTTGATGTCGTTGATGTAAAACGCAATCCAATGGATTTTGTGCTTTGGAAAATGTCAAAACCTAACGAACCGAGTTGGGATTCGCCATGGGGTAAAGGCCGTCCAGGTTGGCATATTGAATGCTCGGCCATGAATAGTCATCAATTAGGCAATCATTTTGATATCCATGGTGGCGGTTCTGACTTAATGTTCCCACATCATGAAAATGAAATAGCCCAATCTACCTGTGCCCATAATGGTCAATATGTAAATTACTGGATGCATTCAGGTATGGTGATGATTGACCAAGAGAAGATGTCTAAATCACTTAATAATTTTTTCACCATTCGTGATGTATTAGAGCATTATGATGCAGAGACTGTGCGTTACTTTTTATTATCAGGTCATTATCGTAGCCAACTTAACTATAGCGAGGAAAATTTAAAGCAAGCTAGAACTGCTTTAGAAAGACTTTATACGGCTTTACGAGATACCGATGCTAATTATCCACATAACACACCTGATAGTGATTATTATCGACAATTTTGTCAGGCAATGAATGATGATTTCAATACTCCAGAAGCCTATTCAACCTTGTTTGACTTAGCTCGAGAGATAAATAAAGCTAAAGCAGAAAATGATATGCCACTAGCCAATGAACTTGCTGCTGAGTTACGCTATTTATCTTCTGTACTTGGTTTACTCGAACAAGATCCGGTTAAGTTTTTACAAGGTAGTAATCAGGATGATAGTGAAACACAACTCATTGAAGCATTAATTAAACAACGTAATGATGCTCGTGCTACTAAAAATTGGGCTTTAGCTGATGAGGCACGAGATAAACTCAATCAAATGAATATTATTTTAGAAGACGGTGCTAACGGCACAACTTGGCGTAAAAAAAGTTAATGCAATAAACCTAAAATCCCCTAGATTTAATGAAAAATTACTAGGGGATAGACTAACTATTTTTTATCTATTGAGGTTAAAATTCCCCTTAATATATTCAGCTCTTGTTGTTCAATACGGGCACGAGTAAATAATCTTCGTAAACGCCCCATAATTTGCCCTGGATGGTTAGGGTTAATAAAACCTGTTTGTAATAAGGTCTGCTCTAAATGCTGATAAAATCGTTCAATATCTTCATCTTTAGGATATTGTGTGTCATTTATATTCTGATCAGCTAACTGTGACGGTGAGTCTTGAGCAGACAACATCGACATTCTAATTTCGTAACAAAGAACTTGTACTGACATTGCTAAATTTAAAGAGCTATAGTCAGGATTAGCAGGAATACCGACATGGAAGTGGCACTTTTGTAATTCATCGTTAGTTAACCCAACCCGTTCACGACCAAAAACTAAAGCTACTTGAGCATGATGAGATGCTTCAGCAATTATTTTATCACCGCACTCTTTTGGGGTTAAATTTGGCCATTGTAGGCTTCGTGGCCGAGCACTGGTACCAATAACTAAAGAACAATCAGCAACAGCTTCTTCTAAAGAGGAAAAAATTTGTGCCTGTTTGATAATATCACTGGCACCAGCTGCCAGTGAAATAGATTGAGAGTCTGGCTTTATTATCGGATTAACCAAACATAAATTAGTTAATCCCATGGTTTTCATTGCACGAGCGGCAGAACCCATATTACCTGTATGGGAAGTTTCAACTAAAACAATCTTAACATTATTTAAATAATTCACATATTCCTCATTAAATAACACAACTTATACTTAAAATTAACACAAATAAACCACAGTATATAATAAAAAATAGTTTAAAAGCAGTTTCACAAAGGTTAATCATAACTAGAAATTCACTATTTTAGACAAAGTTCACAAAAAGTTTAATCAAATTGAAATAACCTATTGACGAAATGTAAAAAATTTGTCAATGTAATCAATAGAATAATTGTATTAGCTCAATTTGTAAGTAAACATAGTGGAGGTCAATTATGACTTTAAGTATTACCAGTAAACAAATGGATATTACCCCTGCAATTCGTAGCTATCTCGAAGATAAATTTTCGAAATTAGATAAATGGAGAGCACTGTTAATTAACCCTCACTTTATTTTATCTAAAGAACCAGATGGATTTATTATTGATGCAACAATTGCAACCAAAGGTTCACCACTAGTTGCTTCAGCTAAACACTTAGATATGTATGCTGCAATTAATGATTTAGTTGCTAAACTGGAAAAACAACTGAATAAAATCCAACATAAAGGCGAATCTCGTCGCGCATTTGACAGTATTAAAAACGCAGTAGTTGAAGAATAATATTAATTAATAGTTCCAAAGTAATAAAAAGGCACTTTAATAGTGCCTTTATTTTTTTGCTTGCTATAATATTGTCCATCTATTTTTTATTGTATTAATGAACATGACTGCCAATCCTTTATTGCCTTTACGCGAAAAAATTAACCAACTCGATCAAAAATTAATTGAAATCCTTGCGGAAAGACGTCAAGTTTCGACCGAAGTTATTCACGCCAAAATAGCGGCTAACATTCCTTTGCGTGATTTAGCTCGTGAACGCTCACTTATTAAGGCATTAATTGAACAAGGTAAACAACATAATCTTGATGATCTTTTAATTAAGAGCCTGTATCAAATTATTATTGAAGATTCAGTGCTGTTACAACAGAAACTTTTACAAGAAAAACTGAATCAAGGGACTATTTCCTCTGCAAATATTGCTTTTTTAGGACCTAAAGGATCATATTCACATTCGGCAGCCCGCCGTTATGCGAGTACTCACTTTGATCAGTTAACAGAATCAAGCTGCAATACGTTTAAAGATGTGTTTGAAAAAGTCGAATCAAAAGTTGTTGATTATGGAATTTTACCGATAGAGAATTCTAGTTCCGGCTCTATCAATGAAGTTTATGATTTGTTACAAAAAACCAATTTACATATTATTGCTGAACTATCATTACCGATTGATCACTGCATTTTAGCCATTCCTAGCGCTAAACTTGCTCAAATAGATACAATTTATAGCCATCCACAACCTTTTCAACAATGCAGTAATTTCCTAGAAAATTATCCACATTGGAAAATCGTTTATTGTGATAGCACTTCATCAGCAATGGAAACTGTTGCTAAATTAAATCAACCTAATATCGCTGCTATGGGTAACAAAGATGGAGGAGAATTATACGGTTTACAGGTTCTTGAGCACAATTTTGCTAATCAAAAAGAGAATATTACTCGTTTTATTGTTTTAGCGCGTGAGCCAATTGAAGTTTCCGAACAAATTCCAGCTAAAACCACGATCTTAATGAAAACTGGTCAACAAGCTGGTGCTTTAGTTGATGCGCTATCGGTTTTACGTAATCATAATATTGTTATGACAAAACTTGAATCACGACCTATCCATGGTACACCATGGGAAGAGATGTTTTATATTGATCTACAAGGTAATGTTCATGATTATGAAATGCAAGTCGCACTTAAAGAATTAGCTGCAATCACTTTATATACCAAAGTACTTGGCTGTTATCCTAGTGATTCAATTACCGCTATTATGTAATAACTAGCATGACAAAAAATTTTGCAAATGCCGTACTTGATTGGTATGAACAGTACGGCAGAAAATCACTACCATGGCAAATTGAAAAAAGCCCCTATCATGTGTGGTTATCCGAAGTCATGTTACAACAGACACAGGTAGCAACGGTTATTCCATACTTTAAGCGCTTTATTGCACAATTCCCTAAAATTACTGATTTAGCTAAAGCGCCAATTGACGATATCTTACATCTTTGGACGGGGCTGGGTTACTATGCTCGGGCTCGTAATTTACATAAAGCAGCACAGGTTATCGCCGACAAATTTGATGGTAAATTTCCCACTAAATTTGAAGATGTGATTGCCTTGCCGGGAGTTGGGCGTTCAACCGCTGGTGCCATTTTATCTCTATCACAAAATCAACATTACCCCATATTAGATGGTAACGTTAAACGTGTATTAACCCGATCTTTTGCAATAGAAGGTTGGCCTGGGAATAAAATTGTTGAGAATCAACTTTGGCAATTAAGTGAACAAGTGACACCTAAACATAACGTTGCAAAATTTAATCAAGCAATGATGGATATTGGCGCGATGGTTTGTACTCGCTCTAAGCCTAAATGTAGTCTATGCCCTTTGCATCAATTATGTATCGCATATAAGACTGATAGTTGGCAACAGTATCCAACCAAAAAACCTAAAAAGACCATTCCTGAAAAAACCGCCTATTTTCTAATGCTTGAACAGGATAATATGATTTGGCTAGAGAAAAGACCGCCAGCTGGTATTTGGGGTGGATTATATTGCTTACCGCAATTTACCAGCGAGCATGCCTTAACAGACTGGCTAGATAACCATGGTATTAAAACCAGCAAACCTAAACAATTAATTGCATTTCGACATACCTTTAGCCATTTTCATTTAGATATTGTGCCCATTTACTGTGAGATAACAAACAACACTAAGTGTTTGGATGAGTCAAACGGTTATTGGTATAAGCTCAATTCAGAGAATGCAAAAATCGGCTTAGCTACGCCTGTATATAATTTATTAAATCAATCTCGTTAACCATTACAATCTATCAGTATCAAATCATCTTTTGATATATAATTAACCATCATTTATTAGTTAACTTTTTATTATGAATAGCAAACAAGCGCAAGGTCTATCGGCATGGTTAGTATTCCTGATGGCTTTTGCCATTGGAATAACCGTCGCAAGTAATTATTATGCTCAACCACTATTGCACTCAATAACTGATGATTTACATATTGCAGTTAAACATGCCGGTTTAATCATTATGGCAGCGCAATTTAGTTATGCGGTCGGTTTACTATTTATTACCCCACTCGGTGATAAAATTGAACGTAAACAGCTAATACTTACATTAATGATATTATCAATCTGTGGACTAATAATTAGTGCGATATCAAAGAATTTATGGATGTTGGTATTAGGTACTGCAATGACAGGCCTATTTTCGACTGTTGCCCAAGTACTCATTCCTTTTGCAGCAACACTATCACGTCCTGAACATCGAGGTAAAATTGTCGGCACACTAATGAGCGGTATGTTGCTAGGTATTCTACTAGGTAGAACATTTGCGGGTTTTGTTTCATCAATAGCCGATTGGCATTATGTTTATTGGATTGCCTCGTCAATTATGACCTTAGTCACTTTCTTACTTTGGTTATCATTACCAACTTATAAAAACAGCATCGACATTAACTATTTCCAACTGTTATTGTCAATTGGTTCATTGTACAAACAAGAAGCAGTTTTACGCATCAGGTCATTGTTAGCGATTATTTCCTTTGCTTTATTTTCATTATTATGGACACCACTGGCATTTTTATTAACTGATGCACCTTATCATTATTCTGATTTTATTATCGGTTTGTTCGGCTTGGCTGGCGCAGCAGGCGCATTAGGTTCCCCCATCGTTGGCAAATTATCAGATCAAGGAAAAGGCTGGTTAGCCACATCCATTGGCTTGACATTATTACTTGCTGCTTGGCTACCGCTATCTATTGCCGAGTATTCACTCGTGGCCCTAATTTTTGGTGTAATCTTATTAGATTTTGCGGTGCAAGTTACCCATGTATCCAATATGAATGCTATTTATCAAATTCGTCCAGAAGCACGTAGCCGTATGAATACTGGTTACATGGTCAGTTATTTTATCGGTGGTATGTTAGGCTCTATTGCTTCTACTTACTTGTATAGCAATTATGGTTGGATAGCGATAATTATTTCCGGAACCGTTTTAGGATTTTTGGGTATACTCTGTTGGATCTATTATCTTAGAACCGTTCACAATCCTAAACATAAGGCTAAATTAAACTAAAAAATTTGAGGAACGGGGTTTTTTAACGGTTATCCATTTAATTTTCCGATTTTAAACACCATATATCATTTATCAGTTAATATTTGCACCATCAATATTTGCACTATCATTGAAAACAGGAGTCACTCATGGCAAAAATATCCTATCTTAATACGCCATTTAAAGTAAAAAATTTATCACTCAAAAATCGCATTGTGATGCCGCCTATGTGTCAATATCAAGCAAAAGATGGTTTAGCTAATGATTGGCACTTTGTTCATTATGTTTCACGCGCGGTTGGTGGTGTAGGTTTAATTATTTTAGAAATGACCAATGTTGCACCAAATGGGCGAATATCACCAAATTGTTTGGGATTATGGAATGATGAACAACGCGATCAGTTAAAACGTATTGTCGATGCGGTTCATGCACAAAATGGCAAAATTGCGATCCAAATTGCCCATGCTGGTCGAAAAGCGTTAGGCGAATCTGATGTGGTTTCCTGTTCCGCTATTCGTTATGATGGCAACGTCGAAGCTAATCCAAAATGGCAATACCAAATGCCAAGAGAATTAAGCAAAAATGAAATTATCGATATCATCGAAAAATTTAAACAATCAACCAAACGAGCCGTGGAAGCAGGTTTTGATGCCATTGAATTACATGGTGCTCATGGTTATTTGATTCACCAATTCTGTTCACCAAAAACCAATTTAAGAACCGATGAATATGGTCAAGATAAATTATTATTCGCAGAACAAGTTATTAAAGCTGCAAAATCAGTTATGCCAAAAGATATGCCACTAATTGTGCGATTTTCTGCCCAAGAATATGGCGCTAATGGTTATGATGTTAATTACGGCTGCCAAATTGCCAAACGATTAGCTCAAGCTGGTGCCGATGTTTTAGATGTTAGTGGTGGTGGCGATGGAAAACTGGATCCAGAACGCACACCTGATTTTCATGCTGGTTACCAAGTTTATTTAGCCCGAGCAATTAGACAGGTAACCGATTTACCGATTATCACTGTTGGTATGCTTGAAGATCCTTATGTTGCCGATTATGTGCTAAGCACTGGGGATGCTGATTTAGTTGCGATTGGTCGTGGTTTATTGAAAGATCCTTATTGGCCGTTACGTATTCCATCTTCACCATTTATACCAACGTCTTATCAAATCGCCTTTAAATAAGTTAATTTAATGATTGTCCTGTAGCGAATGCTACAGGATTAAGAAACAGATTAAATCTGCATGGCATATTTGATCAACTGTTTCTTTATTGGTGAAAAGTTGTCAATAGCATTCATACCAACCGTCCTAACCATCTTTTTAAAGGCATTATCGCCATTAAACATATCTTGAATCGTTCGCATGGCTGTTAGCATAACTAATGCATCTTTACGACGAGTAAATTGGAATGATTTTAAGTTTTCCATTAAACCAATATCTTTTTGCTCATCAATAAGCTGTTTGATAGTAGCCACCAACAGTGCAGAATCTTGAAAACCTAAATTAACGCCTTGTCCAGCTAATGGGTGAATAGTATGCGCAGCATCACCTATTAGCGCTAACCGATGTTTGACAAATTGTTTGGCAAAGCGAGCTTTTAATGGAAATACCATTCTTGGATTAGCCAACTGACATTGCCCTACTTTATCACCAGTTAATTTAAACAGTTCTTGGCAAAAGTCAGATTCAGTCAAAGAGTTTAAAATTGCGGCTTGTGCAGGTTTAGCCGACCATACCAAACAGCTTTTATTAGCTTGCCAAAGCGGTAAAAAGGCAACAATACCATTCGGGTAAAAAATCTGTCTGGCGCAAGCTTGATGAGGATATTGTGTTTCAACTGTTGTAATCACTGCATGGTGAAGATAATTACGCTCAAATACTGATATTTTTTCATGTCTGCGTAACCATGAATGAGCACCATCAGCACCAATAATCAATTTAGCTTGTAAAGTCGTATTATCCGCTAAGGTCAAAAAAGCATAATCATCAGTATAATTATTATCTATAGCCACCTGATTGAATATAGTAATATTATCTGTGGCTAGAGCAAGTTGATACAAATAGTAAGCGATGAGATTATTTTCAATAATATAGCCAAGATTTTCATAACCATAATCTTTAGCATGCGCCGATAGATGAGCTAAACCATTCTTTTCCCAAACACCAATTTCACTAAAAGAATGAACTCGATTGCTAGCACAAAGATCATGCCAAATCCCAATTTGAGAAAAATATCTCTGACTGGCACCATTTATTGCCGACGCTCTTATGCCTATTTCATCAAGGTTAAAATATTGCCACTCATCAACTTTAGTATCAATAATGGCTACCGTTAAATCGTATCTGCTTAGTGCACAAGCAGTAGCCAAACCAACTAATCCACCACCAACAATGGCGACATCGAATTGCGTTTTCATATCAATATTTTGTTATTACTTATCGAGCTTATTATCATTTTTGGTTTCAACTTCATCATCATTCATTGCTTTTTTGAAACCTTTTAATGCTGAGCCAAGATCAGAACCTAAATTGCGTAATTTTTTGGTTCCAAAAATTAACACAACTACAGCTAGAAAGACCAAAAGATGTGGAATGCTAAATGACATAATTAAAACCTCTTTTAAAAATATATCTCTATTTGGATTCTATTACTGCGCAAATAGATTTTAAATAATGGCATTAATTATACTCTTTTTAAACTAGGATTTCATGACAAGTTAATTTTAAATAAAAAAAAGACCTGCATAAAAATTATGCAGGCCAACATGAAATATAAGGAATATAAGGAAAGAAAACAATGAAAAATCCTTACGCTGCTTATTATCCATTTTTTTTCGCTCTAGTCAACGTTTTTATTTGGATTTCAGCAAAAATAACTAAATTTACACGAAAAATAAAGAGCATTAATAAAATATTAACATAACAAACAAAAAATGACAAAAATGTAATTTAAGCATATTTATTCAGTACTTAACCACCAAAAAAAGCCATTTTCAGTTCATAAACCCAAAAACAACCTCGCAGAAAAACAAAGAAACCCAACAAAAAAGCAATGAAATAATTTTATTAAAAAAAACAATAAATGTTGGTTTTTATATGAAAATTCAATAAAATAACAAAATATAAAACGAATTTTAAAGAATATTCATATTTAAAAACTTCAATATTGAGAATATTCATTTAATCACTTATATAAAACTCATAAAAAATACAATATAATCAAAAACTGGATGAATAAATAAAAACGAGACAAAAATAAATATGATTAAAAATAAAAATGTCAAAACTTTTAAAGACAGACTCCATACTTCAATGCAAGGTTTATCTGTATCTGCTTTTGCAAAAAAATGTGATATGTCGGAAACTGTTATTCGTGATTATTTGTCAGGAAAAACTTATCCATCATTGACCCGTTTAGAAGTTATTGCCGAGAAATGTAACGTATCATTTAACTGGTTAGCTACAGGTTATAAGCTAGAAATTTTAAATCCGCAAGACGATGATGAAGTCTATAATGAAAATATCTATCGTATTCCGGTTTATAAAAAACAGCTACCAACCAAAGAAGAAGCACAAAATCAACGTTATGTTCGTGAAATACCACCCGTCATGAATTATCCTGTAATTGAAGGCTGGGCATCTCACCGCGGTTTAGACATTAAAAAATTAATTCTTTACTGGGCTAAAGGTGATTTGATGGCACCTGATATCGAAAATAATAATGGCTTAATTATTAACACAGATATAAACGAAATTATTGATGGCGCTATTTATTTAATAGAATATGAAAATTTTACATTATTAAGAAAAATACGCTTAACACTCGGTAACTGGATATTAATCTGTAATAATGACCAATATCCGACAATTGAAGTACCTAAAGCTCATTTCGAAAAATACAATATTGTCGGTCGAGTTGTGCAAGTTATCAAAGATGTCTTTTAAGACATTTATTAGTAATCTAAAGTTTTTCAATATATAATTTATTACACGAGGAAAGTATAAAAAAACCCCTTTCCTCAAAATGTTACTCTTTTCATAACATCAGTTTAATAGGTATATATTCAAGTGATTTTAATTTACTAATTTCAGATTTATATTTGCAACTACAGCAATAAGTGTATAGCAAAACAAACCTCGCTTTTTTATATCATTGATAAATTATTAATGAATAACCTTTTAACTAATTAGGTCAACTATGTATCGATTTTTTGAAAAATTGGTATCACCTTATCCCAAAGATGAACCACAACCAATGGCTAAAGACTTTTTTAGCTTTATTTGGCAATCCACTAAAGGAACTCGCTGCTTCTTATTACTATTAATAATATTGAGTGCGCTAGCAGGTGCATTTGAGGCTTTTTTATATGCCGCACTTGGTAAAGTTGTTGATTGGCTCGCTGCTGTATCACCAAATCAATTTTGGCAACAAGAAAAAACAACCTTAATCGCATTTACCATTATTATTTTAGCTAGCACGATTATTATTGCCTTACAAACCATCATTAAGCATCAATGCCTAGCTGGAAATTTTCCTATGCGTTTGCGTTGGAATTTGCACAGATTAGTACTAAACCAAAGCATGCGTTTTTTTCAAGATGAATTTGCTGGCAGAATATCAGCAAAAGTCATGCAAACCGCGCTTGCCGTAAGGGATACTTGCTTTTTAGTTGCTGATATCTTTATTTATGTTCTGATTTCCTTTATCACCATGGCTACCATCATAGGTCAGTTAGATCTTTGGTTATTAGTTCCGTTTATGGTCTGGTGTTTTTTTTATGGTATTGCGATGTATTACTTTATTCCACGATTAAGTAAAGTAGCAAGTATGCAAGCAGATGCCCGTTCAACCATGACCGGTCGTGTAACAGATGCTTATACAAATATCATGACGGTAAAACTGTTTTCTCATGCTGGTAATGAAGCAAAATATGCACAGGAATCGATGGATGAATTTATGGTTACAGTGAATAAGCAAATGCGTTTAGTCAGTAGTTTTGAAATTGTTAATCATTTATTGTCTATTTTCCTAGTATTGGGCACCACCGGCTTGTCATTATGGTTATGGAGCAATGATTTAGTTGGCGTCGGTGCAATTGCAACCACAACCGCAGTAGCGTTAAGATTAAATGGGTTTTCACATTGGATTATGTGGGAAATGGCTTCATTATTTGAAAATATTGGCGTGGTTAAAGATGGTATTAATACATTTTCTGCAGCGAAAACTGTTGTTGATCAACCAAATGCACCAACACTTAAAGTTACTGAAGGTAAAATCGAATTTAAACAGATAGATTTCAGTTACGATGAAAAGTTAAATAATGCCATTATTGATAATTTAAATTTAACCATCAAATCAGGTGAAAAAATTGGTTTAGTTGGCAGATCTGGCGCGGGCAAATCAACCTTAATCAATTTATTATTGCGATTTTATGATTTACAACATGGTGAGATCACTATCGATGGTCAAGATATCACTAAAGTAAATCAAGAAAGTTTACGCGCACAAATTGGCATGGTAACCCAAGACACATCGCTGTTACATCGTTCAGTAAGAGATAATTTATTATACGGTAACAATCATGCTACTGAACAAGAGATGATAATCGCTGCCAAAAAAGCCCATGCAGGCAGTTTTATTGAAGCTTTAGTTGATGCTAATGGTAGAACTGGCTATGATGCTTTTGTTGGTGAACGAGGAATTAAATTATCAGGCGGACAACGTCAGCGGATTGCTATTGCTCGTGTTATTTTAAAAAATGCGCCAATATTGTTATTAGACGAAGCTACAAGTGCACTGGATTCTGAAATTGAACAAGCCATCCAAGAAAGTTTATATACCTTAATGGAAGGTAAAACGGTTATTGCTATTGCCCATCGCTTATCAACCATTGCGGCAATGGATCGATTAATCGTGTTAGACCAAGGTAAAATTATTGAACAAGGAACACATCAAGAGTTACTCAGTAAAAATGGTCTTTATGCGCAACTTTGGAAACATCAAAGTGGTGGCTTCTTAGCGGATAATTTCTAACTAAAAATATAAGGGCGATATAACATCGCCCTTATATTAATTCTATATATTAATTAATAAAGTTTCTATAAAATTCAGATTCAAATCGCATAATTGCACCATTTTTAGGCTCACCTTGACTATCGGCTCGATAACCTGATAACAACTGAACAAAGGCGATATAACGACCATCTGATTTTTGAATAAATCCGGCTAAATTATAGCTACCTTGAATATAACCAGTTTTAGCCATAACTGCTTCTTTAAATGGAGCTTGATTAAAACTTTTACGATTTTGTAGCGTTCCATCCACGCCTGCAATCGGTAATTTTTCAATAAAAGCTAATTGATTATTATGTAAAGAAATATATTGCAAAATCTCCATTAATTTATTCGCACTAACCAAGTTTAGACGTGATAAACCAGAACCATCGGCAATAACTAAATTTTCTAAATCAATTCCGGCTTTCTTGCGTAAAATTTGTTTTACCGCATCACCACCATTACGCCAAGTTCCTGACACATTATAATAATGCGCACCTAAAGTTCTAAAAATAGTATCAGCATATAAATTATTTGATTTTTTGAGCATGACGGTTAATAACTCAGAAAGTGGAGCTGATTGACTTGAAGTCAGTAATGTTAATCCACCTGATGTTTTTTGTTTTCTTTCAACAACTCGACCATTATAAGTAATATTTTGTTGTTTTAGTTCATTTTTTAAAATTGTTGAAAAGTATTCGGTCGGATCCATTACCGCAAACTTTAACGGTGTTTTATCCGCATTCGACGCGATACAACCAGATAAGTGGTAGCGATTTTTATCAGCACTAACATCAAGTTCACAATATCTATCATTTAAATCTTTACTATTGGCAGCAATTGTTCTGACATCACCTGATACCATAACCGGTATACTGGATGATACTGAAATCGAAGCTTTAGAACCAGCTTTACCAGGGGTAATGGTTGCATAAAAGCAGTTATCATCAATTGTTGCAGCCGATGCGGGTGCATTGTAACAAGCAGTTAAATTATTCCATGACCACCCTTCTGCTTTATCATGACTAGCAAAAATAGAAGTATCTAAAATAACATTACCAGAGATCTTTTCTACACCTTTCTGACGTAAGGCAGTAATCATATTCTTTAATCTTGCACGATTAAAAGTTGGATCACCACTCAACTTGATAATAAGATCACCACTAAGCTGTTTATTATTTAGAGAACCATTGGTATACATGCCAGTAATAAACCGAAAATTATCGCCAAGCTCAAGTTGTGCAGCTAATGCCGTTATAACTTTTTGCGTACTAGCAGGTTGTTTAAATTGATCACTTTTATATTTGGCTAAGGTTTTAGGATTACCATCAACAGTTTGCACTAAAATAGATAAATCACTTCCTTTAGGTAAGGATGAGATATATGGTTCCACTGGTTGTGCTGATAATAAACATGAAAAAAAAGTAACAATGAAGAAAAAAGATACCTTTATATTAGTCATGAACGTATGCTCACATGAGTTTTGAATAAAACTAGTTAAATAAAGATAACAAATATATCTTTTTTTGCTGAGCCTATCAATATATACTCAATCACTTTTAAAAATATGTTCCAAATATCAATACTCATAATATTTTTCTATTTATTTCAAAAAAATAACTTAATATAGGTAACATAGCTATGATTCAACATTCATTAGGCTTTCCCATTGAAACCGTACTAATGTTTATCGTTTTGGCTTTAGCAGCGATTATAATTGATTTATACGCTCATCATAATGATAAGCCCATTAGCTTAACTAGTGCAGTTATGTGGTCTTTCTTTTGGATTTTCGTGGCTTTAGGATTTGCGCTTTATCTGTATATACATCACGGAAGTGAAATAGCTAGCCTGTTTATCACTGGTTATGTACTTGAAAAAGCACTCTCTGTTGATAATTTATTTGTTATTATGGCACTGTTTTCTTGGTTTGCTATCCCTAACAATTATCGCCATCGGTTACTTTATTGGGGAGTGATTGGTGCAATCATCTTCAGAGCTGTTTTTGTCATTATTGGTACTGGTCTATTATCCTTAGGGCCTTGGATGGAGCTGGTTTTCTCTGTCGTGGTTGCCTTAACTGGATTGATGATGCTAAAAAACCAAGGCAATGATGATGAGATAAAAGATTATTCAGAACATTTTGCTTATCGCATTGCTAAACGTATTTTTCCTTCCTATCCTAAAATAGTCGGGCACCATTTCTTATTAACGCAAAAGCAACTCAATAACGAACTAGCCAAACCAGAGAATAGTGAACTAATCAACAAAATGCCCAAAAGTGCATTATATGCAACACCACTCTTCTTATGTATTGTTGTGATTGAGTTAAGTGATGTTATGTTTGCTTTTGATTCGGTCCCTGCTGTAATTGCTGTTAGCCAAGAGCCATTAATTGTATATAGTGCGATGATATTCGCTATTTTAGGCTTACGAACTATGTATTTTGTTTTAGAGGCAATGCAACAATATCTTGTTCATTTAGGTAAAGCAGTAATTTGCCTATTATTTTTTATTGCCGCAAAACTTGCTTTAAATGCAACTGATCATCTATTTGGTTATGGAATTATTATTAGCCCAACCACCAGTCTTTATGTGGTATTAGGTATTTTATTGTTAGGTATTATTGCGAGTGTTATTTGGCCTAACCAAACAAAAAAATAAGATATGAGAAGATAATCGGCAGGCAACCTGCCGATTAAGAATAAAAAGTTATACCCGTTTTAATGATCGAATATAGTAACTAATACCTAAAATAATGAACCAAATAGGTGTTGCAATAAGTGCTTGGCAAGTGTCTGTTTCAAAAGTTAATAACACAATTACAAAAGCAAAAAAAGCAAGACAAACAAAACACATAAAAACGCCACCCGGCATCTTAAATTGTGACTCTTGATGTAATTTAGCTTTTTTACGGCGATAGGCAATGTAAGAAATTAAAATCATCGACCAAATAAACATAAATAATATTGCAGAAATAGTGGTTACAATGGTAAATGCTTCCATAACATTAGGCACTAAATAAATCAGTACTACCCCACCAAACAAGCAAGTACATGAAAATAGCAAACCATTAGCAGGAACAGAACGTCTTGATAATTTACCAAATGGTTCAGGAGCATCTTGTTTTTTAGCAAGGCCAAATAACATTCGACTGGTTGAATAAATACCACTATTGGCAGAAGATGCTGCTGAAGTTAGTACCACAAAGTTAATAATACTGGCCGCAGCAGGTAAGCCAATTAACGTAAACAACTCAACAAATGGGCTTTTATTTGGTGAAATAAACTGCCAAGGCGTTACGCTCATAATGATAATCAACGCAAAAACGTAGAAGAAAATAATACGCGCTGGCACTGAATTGATCGCTCGAGGTAAATTTTTATTTGGATCGAGGGTTTCAGCAGCCGTTGTTCCAACTAATTCAATCCCGACAAAAGCAAAAATTGCAATTTGGAAACCGGCAAAAAAGCCCATAGTACCATGTGGAAAGAAGCCACCATATTGCCAAAGATTAGAAAATGCAGCGGTAGTATTGGTTTGTTCAGAATGATAGGCAGTAAAGACTAAAACAAGGCCAATAGCAATTAAAGCTAAAATAGCGACAATTTTAATCATTGAGAACCAAAACTCGGTTTCACCAAACATTTTTACCGTCAACAAATTCAAGGTTAATAGAACGATAACCGTAAGCAACATCGGGATCCACGCTTGTAACTCAGGAAACCAGTGCTGTGCATATCCGGCGATAGCCACAACATCAGCAATTCCTGTAATAACCCAACAAAACCAATAGGTCCAACCAGTAAAAAAGCCTGCCCAAGGACCTAATAAATCGTTAGCAAAATCACTGAAGGATTTATAATTCAAGTTGGACAATAAAATTTCGCCCATCGCTCGCATAACAAAAAATAAAATAAACCCAATAATCATGTAAACAAAAATAATAGATGGTCCCGCAAGACTAATCGTCTTTCCTGAGCCCATAAATAAACCCGTACCAATTGCACCACTAATTGCTATCAATTGAATGTGTCGGCTGGAGAGATTTCGCTTAAGATCATGATTTGAAGACGTACTGTTCATCTTGTTGATTACCTGTCGTTTTTACAATTTTCTGTTTTTTTATGAGGAATGAAAGACTATAAAGTTAATGGCTTTAAATCGCAAGCTGAATCGTTATCAAAACTTTTTATGGCATTATAATAATTATTGATAGTTTCTTATAATATAATTGTGTAGCATAGCTACCTATATCATATAACTAATTACAAAAAATTATTTAAAATGAAAGAAAACAAACACAAATCTACTATCTTCCTATTATCTATTTTATTGATTCTATCATTATTGACTGGGTGTCAAAGTGATTCAAATGCAAAAAGTAAACAATTTAGAGATGGGAAACTACCAAATGCTCTTAATGTTAGCCATCCTCAATTAGCCGTACCGGTCAATATTTCTGACTATACTATCCAAATTGAAAAATTAAGAACCACATCACCTTCACTGTATCAGAAAAATGAACATATTTATAAAGCGGTTGACGCTTGGATTAATCGTTCATTAGGTTCGGCAGAATTCCATAAAGTAGGGTTAAAAAGCTATGAAATGGCAGGTAAGGACGGATATGGCAATGTTCATTTAACTGGTTATTATACTCCGGTAATCAAAGCTAGACACCAACCAACTGGTGAATTTAAATATCCAATTTATAGAATGCCGGCTAAGTCCAAAGGTCGTCTACCTAGTCGTGAACAAATATATAATGGAGCATTATCCGGTAAAGGTCTCGAAATTGCTTACAGTAATTCATTAATGGATAACTTTATAATGGAAGTACAAGGAAGTGCCTATATTGATTTTGAAGATGGCACACCATTAGTTTTCTTCTGTTATGGTGGTAAAAATGGTCACGGTTACTCAAGTATCGGGCGTTTATTAGTTGAACAAGGTGAAATTGCCAAGGAAGATATGTCCATTCAAGCAATTAAAAATTGGGCTAAAAATAAAAGCGAAAAACAACTTAAAGCACTATTAATTCAAAACCGATCATTTGTCTTTTTCAAACCACAATATAATGCTGAAGTGAAAGGCTCTGCCGCAGTACCTTTAATTGCAAATGCTTCAGTGGCATCAGATAAATCATTAATACCAACAGGTTCTGTTGTATTAGTCGATGTACCACTCCTTGATGATGATGGTCAGTATCGAGGTAGACGAGAAGTACGGTTGATGGTGGCACTTGATGTTGGTGGTGCAATTAAAGGCCATCATTTTGATCTTTATTTAGGCATTGGCGATAAAGCAGGTAAGCAAGCTGGTTACTACAATCATTTTGGCCGAGCTTGGGTTATAAAACCTTAATTTACCAACATCGACGCCAACCAAAGAACCTGCTAGAATAAGTTAAAAAGCAGAATTAAGGATAACTTATGAGATTATGTGATCGTGATATAGAAGCATATTTAGATAGTGGTAAATTAAAAATCACGCCACAACCTGAATTAAGTTGTATTAATGGAGCAACTGTTGACGTTCGACTTGGTAATCAATTTCGTACTTTTAAAGAACATACTACTCCCTATATTGATTTAAGTGGTCCCAAAGAAGAAGTTTCTGCTGCTTTAGAACGAGTCATGAGCGAAGAAATGATATTATCTGAAGGTGATGCTTTCTATTTACATCCAGGAGAGCTAGCTTTAGCTGTCACGCTTGAATCAGTAACCATTCCTGATGATTTAGTTGGCTGGTTAGATGGGCGTTCATCGTTAGCGCGTCTAGGACTTATGGTACACGTTACCGCCCATCGCATTGATCCTGGCTGGCATGGTCAAATTGTTTTAGAATTTTACAATTCCGGAAAAATTCCAGTAGCACTAAGACCTGGTATGACCATTGGTGCACTAAGTTTTGAAACCCTTAGTGGTCCAGCTGCAAGACCATATAATCGAAGACAAGATGCTAAGTATAAAGACCAACATGGCGCTGTTGCCAGTCGTATAGATAAAGACTAATAACGTTTATAACCTTAATAAAGGAACATTCATATGATAAAAAAAATACTGGTTATTCTATTTATCTTAATTTTGGTTATTGTTATCGGCATTGTTTCTCTTATTGTATTTGTTGATCCTAATCATTTTCGCGGATATATATCTCAAACAGTAAAAGATAAAACCGGTTATGAATTAACTATCGAAGGTGATTTACGCTGGCATGTCTGGCCTCAGGTCAGCATATTAACTGATGCAGTTAAATTATCTGATACCGGTGCGACAAAACCGCTATTAACTGCTGACAATATGCGACTTGATGTTGAACTTCTACCTCTTTTTTCCAAAAATTTAGCGATTAAAAATGTATTTATCAAATCAGCATTAATCAATATTACTGACGAAAGTAAAGGTGATAATGCTAAAAAATATACCCAAACTCTAGCACCTTCAGCGGAACAAAACACAAATATATCTGAAAATAAAAAGAATACATCTAATTGGAAATTTAGCTTAAATAAATTTGAAATAGCTGATAGTACAGTAGCGTTGCAATATCATGATGATCTGATCAATTTCCGAAATATCAATTTGTTATTAGAACAAAATAACGATAAGAATCTTTTAATCGAATTAAAAGGAAATATTGATAAAAATCAGCAAGACCTATTTTATTCAATGAATGCCAATGTCGATTTAACTCAATTTCCTGAAAAAACCATTATCGATCTTAAAAAGTTAGATTACACTTATAACGGCATAGAGAGTTCCGAAAAAGAACTCAAAGGAAGTGCAACCGGTATATTTAATTATCAGCAAAGTCCTATGCAATTAAATAGTCAAAACTTAGCTTTTTCTATTAACGACAATAATTTTACCAGTAAAATCAATGCACGTTTTGATAAGAAACCATACGTCGATTTGCAATTGAATTCAGAAAAATTAGATTTAACGCCTTTTTTACAACAAGATACAAAATCAACCAAAGACACTCCGATGCAACAAACTTCACCTGTTGTTTCTAGTGTTGTCAAAGATAATAATCAATTAAGTGCTCTTAATACATTTGATGGCAAAGCAACAATAAACATCAAAGAAGTTAAAGCAAATAAAATTGTAATTAACAATTTTAAACTAGACGTTGATAATCAGGATGGAATAGCGACATTCAAAGATTTAAATTTTGATTTTGCTAATGGTCATATAACTGCAACTGGTACAGCTAACGGCAAACAGAAAACACCGCAGATTAAACTCAATACCAAAATTAGCAATATCAATTTAAATTCATTTTTTACACAAATGGATATGGCGTATGATCTAGATGGTATATTTAATGCTTCTGGGTTATTAGAAACTAATTCATTATCAACGGCTAAATTATTAGAAAATCTAAAAGGTAATGCGAATATCGTCATTACTAATGCTAAATTAAATAATATTAATATCCAAAATATTATTGAAAATGCAGCTGCAAAATATGGCAACGGTAATGATAAATCTGGAAATCAAAAGAAATATACAGAGTTTCATACCATCAAAACCAATGCTAATTTAAGCCAAGGTAATATACAACTTAATTCGCTCAACGCCAATTCTGAAACCTTAGATGTACTAGATGGTTCTGGCAAAGTAGGAATGCTTAATCATGATTTGGATGTTAATTTAAACATCAAATTACTTGGTGGCTGGAATAGTAAAAGTGAAACCATTGCCAAATTACAGAAAGTTACTATACCACTACGTATATATGGTCAGTTTTCTAATTTACGCTATCAATTAGATATCGCTCAAATACTGTCTGATGTGTTGAGTGATAAATTACAACAACGTTTAGATAAACTCCGTGATAAATTGGAAAATCACAAAGACAAAGACAAAGATAAATTAAAGTCTAAAGCAACCGATATATTAGGCGGATTGCTAAAAAAATAAACTTATCATTAACTAAATAATAGATATAAAAAAGGTGAGTTGTTTAACTCACCTTTTAATTTAACAATATCTTTTATTATAAAATGAACTTGCTTAGATCTTCATCTGCAACAAGCTTATCTAGATGATCGCTAACATACTTAGCATCAATTGTGATAGTTTGTCCGCCCAATTCGCTGGCTTCGAAAGAGACATCTTCCATTAAACGTTCAAGCACTGTATGCAAACGGCGAGCACCAATATTTTCATTTTGTTCATTAACTTGCCAAGCAGATTCAGCAATTTTACGAATACCATCAGGTGTAAAGTCAATATCAACGCCTTCGGTTGCCATTAATGCTTTATATTGGACTGTCAATGATGCATTCGGTTCAGTTAAAATCCGTTCAAAATCTTCGCTTGTTAACGCTTGTAATTCAACTCGAATTGGTAAACGTCCTTGCAACTCAGGAATTAAATCTGACGGATTAGCAGTTTGGAACGCACCCGATGCAATAAATAAAATATGATCGGTTTTTACTGAACCATGTTTAGTTGAAACGGTACAACCTTCAACCAGTGGTAGTAAATCACGTTGCACACCTTCGCGAGAAACATCAGGTCCAGATGAATTACCTCGTTTACACACTTTATCGATCTCATCGATAAATACAATCCCATTTTGCTCAACAGCTTCAATGGCTTCGTGTTTAAGATCATCAGGATTAACCAACTTCGCAGCCTCTTCTTCTATTAGCTGTTTGAAGGCATCTTTGATCTTCATTTTACGTGCTTTAGTTTTTTGACCACCTAAATTTTGGAACATCGACTGTAGTTGGTTAGTCATCTCTTCCATACCTGGAGGAGCCATAATTTCAACACCAATATTGACGCCAGCTACTTCAATTTCAATTTCTTTATCATCAAGCGCACCTTCACGCAATTTTTTTCTAAATGCTTGTCTAGCTGTTGAATCATTATTATTTTCAACTTGTCCCCAACCATCTTTAGCTGGTGGAACAAGCACATCTAAAATACGATCTTCTGCCAATTCTTCAGCTCGATTACGATTTTTTTCGATAGCTTCTTGGCGAATCATTTTCACCGCAGAGTCAGTAAGGTCTCGAATAATCGAGTCAACTTCTTTACCAACGTAACCAACTTCAGTAAATTTGGTCGCTTCTACTTTAATAAAAGGTGCATGAGCTAATTTAGCTAATCGTCTAGCAATTTCAGTTTTACCCACCCCTGTAGGGCCAATCATAAGAATATTTTTTGGCGTAACTTCATGACGTAATGCTTCATCAAGTTGCATACGACGCCAGCGATTACGTAAAGCAATAGCAACAGAACGTTTTGCTTTATCTTGTCCAATGATATGTTGGTTTAATTCGCTTACAATTTCGCGAGGAGTCATTTCAGACATAGTAGTTTTTCTCTTAAATCAGATTAATTAGTAATTAAGCTCTTCAATAGTTTGGAAGTTATTCGTGTAAACACAAATATCACCCGCTATTGATAGCGATTTTTGCACAATATCGTGTGCAGATAATGAGGTATTATCTAATAAAGCTCTTGCAGCTGCTTGAGCATAAGGTCCACCGGATCCAATCGCTATCAAATCATCTTCTGGTTGAATTACGTCACCAGTACCGGTGATAATCAATGATGCGCTTTCATCAGCAACGGCAAGTAATGCTTCTAATTTACGCAACATTCTATCGGTTCGCCAATCTTTGGCTAATTCAACCGCTGCTTTAGTTAAATGCCCTTGGTGCATTTCTAATTTTCGTTCAAATAATTCAAATAGTGTGAAAGCATCTGCTGTACCGCCAGCAAATCCAGCTATCACCTTATTGTTATATAATCGGCGAACTTTTCGCGCATTACCTTTCATGATAATGCGTTCACCTAATGTGACTTGCCCATCGCCACCAATAACAACTTGACCTTCACGACGGACACTGACAATTGTTGTCATATTCTGCTCCTTCTTTTACATAAAAACTTAATTCGGAATGAATAGGAAATATATTGGGGTGATTAGTAAATTTTCAATATCAGATTATCAAGATGCGGAATATTTATTCATTAATAAATGACATAACATAAATAAATTTTAAAAATCAAAGAACTATCAAATTATTTACTTTGGTTGGAATTCAATATTCATGGTTTTTACTTCATTATACAAACTACTTGCTGGTTTTGGTATAACCGCTAATTTAGTTGCAGCAAGCGCTTCTCTACATAGATCAGCATCACCACCTTTTGAGGTAACATTAAGTAATAGTCCATCTGGTGCTATCTGAATTTGTAGTTCACAAGTTTTGCCACGATAAACATTTGGTGGGTTAATAAATTTATTACTTATTGCATTTTGTACTAACGATTTATATTTATCTAGCTCACCATCAGATACACCTTTACGACTGGCAACTCCTCCAGAACTTGGTGTTCCTGAGGTAAGCCCACCCAAAAGATCGTTGAGGGCTTTATCTTTTTTAGCTTGCTCTGCCTTCTGTTTAGCTTTTTTTTCTGCTGCAGCTTTCTCAGCAGCAGCTTTTTCTGCTGCAGCTTTCTCAGCAGCGGCTTTTTCTGCTGCAGCTTTCTCAGCAGCAGCTTTTTCTGCTGTAGCCTTTTCAGCGGCGGCTTTTTCTGCTGCAGCTTTCTCAGCGGCGGCTTTTTCTGCTGCAGCTTTCTCAGCGGCGGCTTTTTCTGCTGCAGCCTTTTCAGCGGCGGCTTTTTCTGCTGCAGCTTTTTCCGCTGCGGCCTTCTCAGCGGCGGCTTTTTCTGCCGCAGCCTTCTCAGCAGCTGCTTTTTCTGCTGCAGCTTTTTCAGCAGCAGCTTTCTCAGCAGCAGCTTTCTCGGCAGCGGCTTTTTCTGCTTCCGCTTTCTCGGCAGCAGCTTTTTCTGCTGCGGCTTTTTCTGCTGCAGCTTTCTCAGCCGCGGCTTTTTCTGCTTCTGCTTTTTCAGCTAGTTCTTTTATTTGCTTATCTAGCAGTTCTTGGGTCTTTTGATCTGCTTTTTGTTGATTAACTTGTGTCTGCAATTGTCTTTGATATTGTTCGGTCATAACCGATGGATCAATCATAATAGCATCAATCGAATTACCATTGATACTACCGTAGTTTTCACCAGTATCACTGACAAACTTATATCCCAAGGCAATAATTAATATGCCATGTAAAAGAATGGAAATGATAACCGGTAAACTTAATTTTGAGTTTAACTTATTAGACATTGCTGACATTTTTATTTTTAATAATTGTTAAGTTAAATTGGTTGAGTCATCAGACCAACAGATTTGACACCTGCTGATTGAAGTAAATTTAAAGCCTTTATAATCTCTTCATAAGGAACCTGTTTCGCACCACCAACTAAAAAAACAGCTTTATCATTAAGTGACATTTGCTGCTTAACTTCTGCAACAATTTGCTCTTGAGGAATATTCGATTGTCGATTCTGATCTATAATAATTGCATACTCCCCTATTCCAGATACTTCGATAATTATAGGTTTATTATCAGAAGGAGATACAGTTTTTGATTCTGTCGCTTCTGGAAGATCAACTTCAACACTTTGGCTTATTATTGGGGCTGTAGCCATAAAAATCAATACTAATACCAATAATACATCTAACAAAGGTACAATATTGATCTCTGATTTTGTTGAATAACGTGAACGTCTGCTCATAATTATTTCCTAACAGCTACTGCTTGACGTTGTAAAATTGATGAAAACTCATCAATAAAGTTCAAATAGCTTTGTTCCATTCGACTCACACGTAAGGATAATCGGTTATAAGCTAAAACAGCAGGAATCGCGGCAAATAAACCAATAGCAGTCGCAATTAACGCTTCAGCAATACCCGGAGCAACCATTTGCAATGTTGCTTGCTTAACCTCTCCAAGTGAAATAAAGGCATGCATAATTCCCCAAACCGTACCAAATAAACCAATATACGGACTAATTGACCCTACAGTACCTAAAAAAGGAATATGCAATTCTAAATTATCTAATTCACGATTCATCGCTAAACGCATTGAACGAGACGCACCATCTAACGCTGCTTCTGGCATATTTGGATTAATTTGGTATAAACGAGAAAACTCTTTAAATCCCGAATAGAAAATATGTTCTGTACCACAGATCTCTTCTTTATTGAATTTTGCTTTATCAAAGAGCACATTTAAGTCATCAGCGGCCCAAAAACTATTGTCAAATTGTTCAACTTGTTTTTTAGCTTTGCCTAAAATGCTACTACGTTGAAAAATAAAAGCCCAAGACATAACAGAAAATATAAGTAACAATAGCATAACGCCTTGTACCAAAAGTCCTGCTTGTAAAAATAGATCAATAATATTCACTTAAATTAACTCCAAAAATAATGACTTAGGAAGCGCACAAGGCTTCATTTTAGTCATATTGACACAAGCAATCACCACATCAGCGCTGCTGATAATTTGCTTATTCTGGTTTAAAATTGTCTGTTTAAAAATAATAGACGCCTTACGAATTTGCTCAATCTTAGTGCTGATAGTTAACATATCATCTAAACGTGCTGGGAAGTCGTAGCTAATATCCATCTTTTTAACAACAAAAGCAATACCTTCTTGCAGTAACTTTTGTTGACTAATATCAAGTTGCCTTAGCATTTCTGTTCTAGCTCGTTCAAAAAAAGCAAGATACCGAGCGTGATAAACTACCCCACCAGCATCTGTGTCTTCATAATAGACTCTTGCATTCCAATTGAATTGTTTCATATTGTTAGATCTAATTTAGACTAAAAAATTAACCACATTATATCTGAATATGAAATTCGCTGCACTATGATATAAAAATAGTTAAATGAAAACAATTATCATTTGTGAATTATTTATATTTTATTCAGACTTATAAATTTGTTCAGACTTATAAATAAGTAAAAAGGTGACTATTTGCCACCTTTATATTAGTTTTTTAATATTTTATTTATTATTAGTTTCTTTTTCATTACTAGAGTTTTCAACCCAAAGTCCAGTAACAACAGCTAACATACATGCAGCAATTAATCCAATGAACCATAAAACGTAATACATAATTAATCCTTAATAAAGTGAATGTTTATTATTTTCTATATGGTTTTTGTCTAAACGTCCAAACATTTTAATGTAAGACCAGATAGTGTAGAAAAGAACAATTGGTAAAAAGATTACCACAACACCAAACATAATATTAAGTGTTAACTGACTAGAAGTTGCATCCCAAATAGTCAAACTAGCGTTTGGCATAATGCTTGATGGCATAATGAATGGGAATGTTGCAATTCCATAGGTAAGTAATACACAAGCAATAGTTAGTGAAGAAGATAAAAACACCAATCCATTTTTATTCACACTAGAAAAGAAAATAGTTAATAATGGTAATAATACGCCTAATGCTGGAACCGCCCATAAAATAGGATAATTCATGTAATTATTTAACCATGTAGAATCTGTTGATACAGTTTTAGCTAATGGATTCGATACTCCATTATGATCTATAGCACTTGTAATTTCATAACCATGAATGCCAAATGCAACCCAAACGCCAGCTAATACAAAAGCAATTAACATTACCAAGCTTGCTATTTGTGTTGCTTTTCTTGCTCTTAAATAAAGTTCACCAGAAGTTTTCATTTGCAACCAAGCGCCACCATGAGCAACGATTAACATCAAACTCACAATACCGGCTAATATTGCAAATGGGTTTAGTAATTCAAAGAATGAACCATCATAAAAAGCACGTTTACTAATATCAAATCTAAATGGTACACCTTCTAATAAGTTTCCAAAAGCAACACCAAAAACAAGAGCAGGCACAAAACTACCAAAAAAGATCGCGAGGTCCCACATATTACGCCATTTAGTATTTTCCAGTTTACTACGGTAATCAAAACCAATTGGTCTAAAAAATAGCGCACAGAGCACTAAAACCATCGCAATATAAAAACCGGAAAAAGATACCGCATAAGCCGTAGGCCATGCAGCGAAAATACCTGCACCACCAGTAATTAACCAAACTTGGTTACCATCCCAGTGTGGTGCGATTGCATTTATCATGATTCGGCGTTCAGTATCGGTTTTACCAATAAAAGGTAATAAAATTCCGACACCCATATCGAAGCCATCTGTGATAACAAAAGCGATTAAAACAACACTAATCAACACCCACCAGATGACGCGTACAATTTCGTAATCAATCATTGTATTTACTCCCTATGCCTTATTCCGATATTGATTGTGTTTTTTCATAATGGTAGCTGCCAGTACCTAATGAACTTGGCCCTAATCGTGCAAATTTAAACATTAAGAACAATTCAGCAACCAAGAACAAAGTATAAAGTCCACAAATAAGAACCATGGTAAATAATACTTCACCTGGAGTTAATGATGAATTAGCTACACCTGTTGGTAAAATATCTTGAATTGCCCAAGGTTGACGACCATATTCGGCAACAAACCAACCGCATTCACATGCAAGCCATGGGAATGGTAAAGATAACAGTAGTAAACGATATAACCATCGTTTTTCACCAATTCGACCTTTATAGGTTGTCCATAAAGCAAGCCCAGTGCCTAAAATCATTAATAAGCCCAAACCAACCATACCTCTAAATGCCCAGAACAGTGGCCATACAGTAGGGATTGAATCTTCAGTTGCCGCTTTAATATGTTGTTCAGTCGCTTCAGGAATTGTTAAGTTATCACGATCGGTATAGCGTTTAACTAAATAACCGTAACCTAAGTCCACTTTATTGTCTTCAAAGGCTTTTAAAACAGCTGGGTCCTGATCACCTTTCTGAATTTTTTCCAAATTAGTATAAGCTAAAATACCATTACGAATTCGAGATTCATTGTTAGTTAAAATATCTCTTAAACCAGTAACTTGGGTATCGAATGAACGAGTTGTCATGATTCCCATTATGTAAGGGATTTCCAAAGCGAATACATTTTCTTTCTTATCTTGCGACGGGAACGCTATAACATTAAATGATGCTGGCGCTGGTTGAGTTTCCCATTCACCTTCAATTGCCGCTAGTTTTACTGGTTGTACAGTTGTCAACTCATGACCGGCTTCATCGCCCATAATTGCAACAACAATTGACATAATAAAACCAAACACAGCTGCTACAGCAAAAGAACGTTTAGCAAAAGGCAAATCTCGTTTTTTTAATAGATAATAGGAACTAATACTTAAAACAAAGATTGAACCAGTCAAATACCCTGCAGCAACAGTGTGAACAAACTTGTATTGAGCTACAGTATTAGTAATTAATTCAAAGAAACTGGCCATTTCCATGCGAGAGGTAATCGGGTTAAAGTCAGAACCGATAGGAAATTGCATCCAACCATTGGCAACTAAAATCCAAAGTGCAGAGAAATTGGAACCAAAGGCTACACACCAAGTAACCATTAGATGTTTACCACGACTTAGTCTATCCCAGCCAAAAAAGAATAAACCAACCATAGTTGATTCCAAGAAAAATGCCATTAGTCCTTCAATCGCAAGAGGTGCACCAAATATATCACCTACATAATGCGAGTAATAAGACCAGTTAGTCCCAAATTGGAACTCCATGGTTAAACCGGTAGCAACACCAACGGCGAAATTAATACCGAATAGTTTACCCCAGAATTTAGTCATATCTTTCCAAACTTGCTTGCCACTAACCACATATACTGTTTCCATAATTGCAAGCATAAACGCCATACCTAGCGTTAATGGAACAAAAATAAAATGATACATTGCGGTGAGTGCAAACTGAAGTCTTGATAATTCTACAATATCAAACATAACGTGCTCCCTTTATCCTTAAATACCCACAAATTTTTTGTCGTTATTTATTGTATTTTACAATATTATTTTAAGAATAAAAATTGATGAATGTCAAAAAAATGAAATTAAATAAAATTAAAGGTGCATTTTTACCGTTTCACCGATTTCCGCTAAACTATTCACAACAATGATTCCAGCTGCCTGTAGTGCTTTGGTTTTATCGGCAGCAGTTCCTTTGTTTCCAGAAATAATTGCCCCTGCATGGCCCATACGTTTACCTGCAGGTGCCGAAACACCAGCAATATAAGCAATAACAGGTTTGGTGACATTTTGTTTGATGTAATTAGCGGCTTCTTCTTCAGCACTACCACCAATTTCACCTATCATAACAATAGCTTCAGTCTTAGGATCTTGCTGAAGTAATTTTAGAATGGAGATAAAATCACTACCCGGAATAGCATCACCGCCAATTCCAACACACACTGATTGGCCTAATCCGATATCGGTAGTCTGTTTGACTGCTTCATAAGTCAAAGTACCAGAACGAGAAACAATACCTACTTTTCCTGCCAAATGAATATGTCCAGGCATAATACCTATTTTACACTCATCAGGAACAATAATTCCAGGACAATTAGGTCCTATCATAACAACATCATGTTCGACTAATTTTTGTTTAACGATAAGCATATCCAGAGTTGGAATACCTTCTGTAATACATACTATCAGTTTGATACCTGCATCAATTGCCTCTAAAATCGAGTCTTTACCAAATGCAGCAGGAACATAAATTACTGTTGCTGTTGCACCTGTTGCTGCTACAGCTTCTTTAACCGTATTAAATACAGGTAAACCTAAATGCGTGGTACCGCCTTTACCGGGTGTTACACCTCCGACGACTTTTGTTCCATAAGCAATTGCTTGCTCACAATGGAAAGTCCCCTGACTACCAGTGAATCCCTGACAAATCACTTTTGTTTCTTTATTAATCAAAATTGACATAGTAATTATTCTCCACCCATACTATTATTGTGCAACAGCAACAATTTGTTGGGCTGCATCGACTAAACCTTTTGCTGTAATAACATTCAATTCGCTTTTAGCCAAAATCTCTCTTGCTAGCTCAGCATTATTACCCTCAAGACGAACAACAACAGGCACTGTCAAACCAATCTCTTTAATGGCATCAATAATACCATTAGCAATAAGATCACAACGAACAATACCACCAAAAATATTGACTAAAATAGCTTTGACATTTTTGTCTGATAAAATTAATTTGAATGCTTCCGCTACGCGCTCTTTGGTTGTACCACCACCTACATCTAAAAAGTTCGCTGGCTCACCACCATAAAGTTTGATCATATCCATTGTTGCCATCGCAAGGCCGGCACCATTAACCATACAACCAATATTACCTTCCAGTGAAACATAGCTAATACCTTGTTTAGCTGCAATTGATTCACGTTCGTCTTCTTGGGTTGAATCTCTTAATATTGCTAGATCAGGATGTCTGAACATGGCATTATCATCTAAAACCACTTTAGCATCTAAACAAATTAATTCTTGTACATCGGTAATAACTAGCGGATTTACTTCTGCTAAAGAGACATCTTTTTCAATAAAAAGATTAGCAAAATTGACAAATAATTTGGCAAATTGATTGACGAGTTTACCAGTAAGACCGAGTTTGAAAGCAAGCTCACGACCTTGATAGCCACATGGCCCAGTTAATGGATCTAGCGATATTTTATGAATTAAATGTGGTGAAGTTTCAGCAACTTTTTCAATTTCAACGCCACCTTCAGTCGACGCCATCACCACAATACGTTTGCTACTACGATCAATTACTGCACCTAAATAAAGCTCTTTAGCTATATTTGAAGCCTTCTCAATTAAAATCTGATTAACAGGTTGGCCTTTGGATGTTGTTTGATAAGTTACTAAATACTGACCTAACCATTTTTCAGCAAAACGCTTTATTTCATTAAAATCCTTAGTACAAATGACCCCGCCAGATTTGCCTCGTCCCCCTGCATGTACTTGGCATTTTGCCACCCAAGCGCTAGTCGGTGTTTGCAAGGAAATTTCAGCCAATGTATCTTGTATTTCATCGATAGAGTTACATACATAACCTTCTGGCACTGGCAAATTATACTGTTTAAATAGGTTTTTTGATTGATACTCATGCAGGTTCATAAATAAATCCCAAAGCTCTGATTGCCAAAAATAGTGGCTAATTTTAATGCAAGATGTAAAAATTGTGTAGTAAATAATTACTTATGTTTATAGTAATTGAGAATTATTGCTGATACCTACCGACAATGATATACTCAAAAAATATATTGATATTGTAAAAACAGTAAAGGTAAAAATATGACACAAGTTGGAATCTTTTTTGGTAGTGACACCGGTAATACAGAGAATGTAGCTAAACAAATCCAACAAATTTTAGGTACAGATAAAGCAGATCTTTTCGATATTGCAAAAACAACTAAAGAACATATCGAAAAATATGATTGCTTGTTTTTTGGTATCCCAACTTGGTATTACGGTGAATCTCAAGCTGATTGGGACGATTTTTTCCCTAATTTAGAACAAATTAATTTTAATGGTAAAACTGTAGCAATTTTTGGCTGTGGTGATCAAGAAGATTACGCTGAATATTTTTGTGATGCAATGGGAACAATTCGCGATATTATCGAACCTAAAGGGGCTAAAATTGTTGGTCATTGGTCAACAGAAGGATACAGCTTTGAAGCATCGAAAAGTTTAGTTGATGATAATCATTTTGTTGGTTTAGCCATTGATGAAGATCGTCAACCAGAATTAACCGAAGAACGCATTAATAATTGGGTAAAACAAGTAAAAACCGAAATGAATATTTGATCTATCAAAGTGATTTATTTTATTTTCCGTACATATTTTTATAATATGTTTTATTAAACAACTCAACTGGAATGTAATATGACGAATCATGATAAAGATAATAATGCAGCACTAAAAAGTGCCGGCTTAAAGGTTACCTTACCACGATTAAAAATTTTAGAATTATTACGAGACCCTTCATGCCAACATATTACTGTAGAAGATCTTTATAAAAAACTACTTGATATGGGCGAAGAAATTGGCCTTGCAACGGTTTATCGAGTATTGAATCAATTTGACGATGCCGGAATTGTAACTCGTCATAATTTTGAAGGTGGCAGAGCTGTTTTTGAACTTGCCTCACAAAAACACCACGATCATTTAATTTGTTTAGATTGTGGCGAAGTGTTTGAATTTCGAGACGAAATAATTAATCAACGTCAAAAAGAAATCGCAGAACAATATGGCGTTACCCTCACTTTTCATAGCTTATACCTTTACGGACATTGTAAGGCTGGTAACTGTAAAGCTCATCCGGAACTTCATACTAAAAAATAAGCCTATTTTATAGGCTTTTTTTACTTATTAAGAATAATACATACTTTTATCTGTCAGGTTAATAATCACATGAAGCAGCTTTTAAATTTTATCCCACTTATCGTATTTTTTATATTTTTAACAATTTACGATATTTTTGTCGGCGTCCAAGCATTAATGATTGCCTCAACAATATCCTTTTTAATTATTCTTGTTATGTATAAAAAAATTGATAAAGTTGAGCTGATATCTTATCTGATGGTAATGATTTTTGGTGGCGTGACATTGTTAACTCGTGAACCTAATATCATCAAATGGAAAGTGACTATTATTAACTTTTTATTTGCTACTGCTTTATCTGTTAGTCAGTTTATTTTCAAGAAAAATCTAATACAAAAAATATTAGCTAAAGAGATACAGCTTGATATAACAGTCTGGAATAAGTTAAATCTGATGTGGATTGTATTTTTTATCGCTTGTGGGACTTTCAGTTTAATTGCAACATATTATGCAACAGATGACTTCTTCTGGATTTTTAAAGTATTTATTTTACCGGCAGCATCATTAATAATGTCTTTAATATCGGGAATTTATATTTACCGAAATATGAGTAAGACTACTGAAAATAGATAAGATTATACTGGTAGGAGTATTAACAACATGACACAAAATGATAACAACCCTAAAGGACAATTAGTATTACGAACCTTAGCTATGCCGGCAGACACTAATCCACATGGCCATATTTTTGGTGGATGGATCATGTCGCAAATGGACTTAGCTGGTGGTATTTTAGCTAAAGAAATTGCCAAAAGAAGAGTCGTGACAGTTAATGCCAGTAGTATTACTTTTCACAAACCGGCAATGGTTGGCGACGTAGTATGTTGTTATGCTCATTGTATAAAAACTGGCACTACCTCGATTACCATCGAGATTGAAGTTTGGATTAAAAAAGTAACCGATTCAGAAATTGCTACGCAGCGTTTTCGTATCACTGATGCTACTTTTACCTATGTTTCTGTAGATAAACACAATAATCCAAAACCTTTGCCAGAAATATTTCAACATTATGATTGTACTAAAGATCCTATTAGCAAATTAAACTTAACTTATAGCTGATAAATATGCAATTTACATCATTCCATGCATTAATAAGTACATTAATTATTCTCGTTTACTGGTTGCTTATTGTGTCGACCACGCTACGTATTGTCTTCAAAAGAAGACCAACTACTTACGTGATTGCATGGATGTTGGTCATTTATATATTACCTATTATTGGCATTATTCTTTACTTCGCCTTAGGCGAGACCCACTTAGGGCAACAGCGAGCTAAGCGCGCGCAAAAAATGCGCCCAACTATCACCAAATTTATTAATCAATTAAGCGCTTTCCCAGATATTTTTACCGCTAAAGTTAGCCAAGTCAGCAAGCCTATTTTTCAACTTTGTAAACATCAAACAGGACTTGATGGTATAAAAGGTAATCATATTGAATTATTAAGTGATACCGACACGATTTTTAATCGTCTTATTGACGATATCAATAATGCCAACTCCAACATAGAAATGGTATTTTATATCTGGAATGAAGGCGGTAAAGCGGATGATGTTGAACAAGCACTAATACAAGCCACACAAAGAGGCGTTACCTGTCGATTAATGATTGATTCAGCAGGAAGTAGACACTTTATTAGATCGAAAGCCTGCCAAAGAATGCGTGCTGCAGGTATTATCATTATAGAGGCGTTACAAGTTAATCTATTAAGATTTATGTTTAGACGACTTGATTTGCGTCAACACCGTAAGGTAGCCATCATAGATAACTATATCTCCTATACCGGAAGTATGAATATTGTTGACCCTAGATTCTTCAAACAAAATAAGCATGTTGGAGAATGGGTTGATATCATGATTAGAATGAATGGACCGGTTACCACCTTAATGGGGGCTATATACGCTAGTGATTGGGAACTTGAAACAGGTAAATATTTAGCCCTTCCACAAATCACTGATTTTGCCGAACCACCAGAAGAAAAGAAACATATTATGCAACTTATTCCTTCTGGCCCTGGTTATACCGAAAACATGATCCATCAAGTGTTATTGACAGCAATTTATTCTGCTCAAGAACAAATTATTTTTACTACACCTTATTTAGTACCTAGTGATGATATTTTACATGCAATATGCACCGCCGCCCAACGTGGTGTTGAGGTCATCATCATTACGCCGAAAAAGAACGACTCATTAATGGTAAAATGGGCCAGTCGAGCTTTCTTTTCGGAATTATTAAGTAGTGGCGTTAAACTTTATCAATTTAATGATAATTTATTACATACAAAAAGTGTTCTAATTGATAATCAACTTAGTCTAGTTGGAACGGTTAATTTAGATATGCGCAGTTTATGGTTGAATTTTGAAATTACTACTGTAATTGATGACGCTCAATTTGCCAAATCACTATCACAGCTACTAAAACAATATTTATCACAGTCAGAAGAAATTAATATCCAAAAATGGAAAAAGCGACCGATCTGGCAGCGGGTTATTGAACGATTATTTTACTTTTTTGCCCCTTTACTCTAATCAATTTGAAAAAATTAACGTACAAAAAATACCCTAATAACCTTTTTGTGATATATCAGGTAAAAATTGATTATCCGCAATACGAAAAACGTTAGATTCAATCACTCCATCTTGATTAAGAATAATTTCTCGCCACCCAGGTGCATCTGCATTAGATAACTGAAAATCATAACAATTAGGTTTAAATTGAAAACATGTAGAAGGCGTCGAAAATGCATGGCAATTATGCCAAATATGATCTTGTTGTTGGTGAATATGTCCCCAACCTACTCCTTTTATATTAGGGAAACGTTTGATAATTTCTTCAAGTTTATAACTATTTTTTAAAATATGTTCATCCAGCCAATCACAACCCGAAGGAATCGGATGATGATGTAAAAATACTAGAGCATTTTTATCGGCATGAGCAGTTAAAGTATTTTGTAAAAACTGCAATTCAGATTCAGGCAACATTCCATAAGCCTTACCCACCACTTGACTATTTAATAACACAATTAGCCAGTTATCACCGAGTAATATACTTTTATTTTCAGCAAGTTGATAATTCGAAAATACCTCTTGCATATAACTATAGTTATCATGATTACCCGCTAACCAAACACATGGTGTAGCAAATTTTTGAATTTGCTCAGCAAAGCGTGCATAAGATTTCTTAGCACCATCTTGGACAAAATCACCCGTTGCAACAATCAAATCAAACTTCTTATTGCTGCGCTCAATTTCAGCAATAACTGATAAAAAACTGGCATTTGACTTAACGCCTAGCAATGCGCCATTATCATCAGCAAACAGATGCGTATCGGTAATATGCAGTATTTTTGCACAATGCTTATTACGTATTTGAAGCTTTAAAAGTGACTCCAAAATCTACCTCTATCATTTATTATATGAAATCATGTCAGCAATAGAATTGATATTGTGATCAACATCACAATTTTTATTTTTAAATCATGATGTTAACTTAAATTGTAAAATAAATTCTATTTTTAGGAAAGTAATAATTGCTTAGTTTAACAAAAAACTGTTTATTTCCACTCATTCTTTAATGTCAGATGATTAAGTTGTAACCACTGTAGCGCAATAATTGAGGCGGCATTATTTATTACCCCTTCTTCAACCCATTTATACGCTTGTTCACGACTCACCACATGAACCTTAATATCTTCGTTCTCTTCAGCCAAACCGTGTACACCTTTTGCGGTCGAAGAATCAACTTGACCAACTAAAATATGCAACTGCTCAGTTAAGCCACCTGGTGAGGCTAAATAACTTATGATCGGCTTACATTGTCCAATGACTATACCCGCTTCTTCCATAGCTTCTCGTCTTGCAACTTCTTCTGTCGACTCATTCTCATGATCCATCATGCCGGCAATCAACTCTAATATCCATGGACTAGCTTGGGTATCAATCGCTGCAATACGAATTTGTTCAATAAGGACGACTTCATCTCGTTTATCATCATAAGCTAAAAGTACCACCGCATGACCACGTTCTAAAATTTCACGCGAAACCATTTCACTCACTGAACCATCAAATTTACGATATTGAAAACGATATTCAAACAACGAGAAAAAACCTTTATATAAAATTCGTTTAGTCAAATTAAACACATCTTTTTTGTTAAAAATTACTGGAGTAGGTTTATATTTCATATTAAGTTCTCGATTTTAAGCTAAATTTTAATAAAAAGTGCGAATAACTAATATGGGCACTTTCTATATGCTAATTATCTGTTAAAATTATGCAATTGAAAAATATTATTCTATTTTATTGCTTTTAAAGAGAAAGATTGATGAAAAAAACTTTAACCTTTTTAATTGGCTTAGCATTAAGTCAATCTGTATTTGCTGAAAACTTAGTTCAAGTTTATGAACAAGCAAAAGAAACCAATCCAGATTTACGCAGTTCATTGGCTGAAAAAGATAAAGCTTATTCAGCAATTTCAGGTTCTCGTGCAAGCTTATTGCCACAAGTAGGCTTAAGTGCTTCTTATGGAGTAGCCCATGGACGTCGAGACAATAGCGGAATTAAGACTAAAAGCGGTAGCTTGTATCAAGTCGCTGTCTCGCAAAGTATCTTCAATTTTTCTAATTGGAAAGCTTTAGATATCACGAAAAAACAAGCAACTATTGCAGATATTTCTTATCAATACCAAGGCCAAACATTGATTTTAAACACTTCTGTTGCTTACTTCAATGTACTTAAATGCCTTGATGCATTAAGCTTTATCGATGCTCAGAAAAAAGCAATTGGTCGTCAATTAGAACAAACTCGTCAACAACATCAAGTCGGTTTAGTAGCTATTACCGATGTACAAAACGCACAAGCAAATTACGATTTAACGGTAGCGCAACAAGTTAATGCCTTAAATGATTTAAATAACGCTATTGAATCATTGCGTCAAGTAAGTGGTCGCTTTTATTCTAAGCTAGCCAGTGTTGATACTAAAACCTTTAAAACTCAAGCACCAACACAAATTAACACACTGTTAAAACAATCTGAAACCGCCAATCTTAACTTACTAACTATGAAGTTAAATCAAGAGATTGCTCGTGATCAAATAAAAATGGCACAATCAGGTTTTATGCCTACGGCAAGTCTTGATGCCTCCACTAACTTAAATAAATCTGATAGCTATGGTAACACCAATTATCAACGTCATACCGCTGGCAAAAAATATTCAGGGGATAATAGAGTTGGTGTGAGTGTAAGTTTACCGCTTTTCTCTGGTGGGGCGACCGTATCACAAGTGCAACAAGCACAACATAATTTTGTCAGTTTTAGTGAAAAACTTGAAAGTACAAATCGTAGTGTGATTAACCAAGTTCGCTCATCTTATAACAATATTTCATCATCAATTAGTGCGATTAAAGCTTATCAACAAGCGGTGGTTTCTGCACAAAGTTCATTAGAAGCCACATCTTCTGGTTATCAAGTAGGTACGCGTACTATTGTTGATGTACTTAATGCTACCACACAACTTTATAGTTCAAAACGCAATCTATCCGATGCTAAATACAACTATTTAACTAGCTTATTACAGTTGAAATATGCTGTTGGTACTTTAACTGCAAGTGATTTAGTTTACTTAAACAACATGTTAGGTAAAGAAGTTAGTACCATTGCAACGATAAAATAATCGACTATATAGTTTGATTAAACATAAAAAAGCGATCATCAGATCGCTTTTTCTATTTTGGGTGATTAATTTTTCTAATTTAACTCTATTACCAAGTGTATTGCAAAATATATCAAGACATAGCATTAACCATAAACTCAATAAAAGTATTAAGTTTAGGTAATCTTTGCTTATCTGCTGTATACAAAAGATGAGCTTCTCTGGGCGGAGGCAAAAAATCTTGCAAAATAGGAATTAATTTACTCTGTTTAATCGACTCATTCAGTACTGACTCGGGTAACATTGTGACGCCTAATCCCTCAATAGCGGCTGCAGCCAATGCAGTAGTATTATTACTTTGAAATGCACCTGAAATAGCGATATTAGTTAACTTACCATTGATAGTAAATGGCCACAAATTATCCTTTTTGGTCGGATTGACATATTGATAAATTAAGCATTGATGCTTCTTCAAATCGTCAGGTATTGCTGGTACGCCATTTTGAGCTAAATAGCTTGGTGAAGCAGCAAAAATCAGCTGTAAGTCACTTAGTTTACGAGCAATTAAACTTGAATCATTTAACGAGCCAATTCGAAACACCACATCAAAATCATCTTTAACTAAATCGACATAACGATCACTTAATTGCATATCAATATTCACTTTCGGATAACATTTCATAAAGCGACTTATCACAGGAATCAAATTAAATTGACCATAACTAATTGGGGCACTAATCCTTAATCTTCCCTTGGGCTCTTGACTAAATTGCTGCGCTAATGTTTTTGTACTTTTAATTTCACTGAGAATAAACAAACATCGTTCATAATACTGTTTACCAAACTCTGTTAAATGTTGTGATCTTGTCGTTCGATTAAGTAATTTCAGACCCAAATAATTTTCTAAAAAAAGAATATATTTAGCAATCATCTGTGGGGAGGTATTTAACGAAATAGACGTTGCAGCAAAAGAGCCAGTTTTTACGGTTATAACAAATGCTTCCATACATTTAACTAAATCCATATTAGCAATCCTCAGTTGTTAATAAATCAATTTTGATATTATTTATTGTCATTTTATCAATCAATATAATATAGATCTTTAATTAAATAAGGAAATTTAATCAGTCTATAATCATCATTAAACAAAATTTTGTTGATTAAGTTTGCCTAACGATTTTTATGTCAGTTAAATATTTTAGTGATATCAACTTATTAAAAGTTTGGTACCAATCTAAGTAACAAAGGGATTAAAAATGGAAAACAAAAGATATACCGTTATCACTGGTGCTAGCTCGGGAATAGGTTATGCAACGGCAATCGCATTTGCCAAAAGAAACAAAAATCTGATAGTAATTGCTCGAAGAAAAGAAAATTTAGAATCATTAAAACAACAAATAGCAAAACTAAATTCCAAAGTTGAAGTTATTATAAAAGTTTGTGATTTAACCAATACACAGTCTAATTATCATTTATTCAATCAATTAGAGAATTATTTTATCGAAACTTGGATTAATAATGCCGGTTTTGGTCATTATGGCAGTGTAAACGATCAAGATTTAACAAAAATCGAATCCATGCTGCATTTAAATATTGAAGCATTAACCATTCTATCAACACTTTATGTACGTAAATATAAAGATCAAGCAAATACTCAGTTGATTAATATATCATCTCGCGGCGGCTATACCATTGTGCCAAATGCTGTTACCTATTGCGCAACAAAATTTTATGTTAATGCTTTCACTGAAGGGCTTGCTCAAGAACTAATACAAGCTAAGGCCCAATTAAGAGCAAAAGTACTTGCTCCAGCGGCAACACAAACGGAATTTGGCAAAAAAGCCAATAATGTTGATGAATATGATTATGATAAAAGTTTTGCTAAATATCATTCTGCCGATCAAATGGCTGAATTTTTATTAGCCCTTTATGATAGCAACAAAATCATTGGCGAGATCAGTACGAAGGATTTTTCATTCAGTTTAAAAGATAGTATCTTTCCTTATTCTGGTAATCCAGCAGAAAATCAGAAATAAACAATCGAATATAAGTGATTAAAGTGATTTTGGGGTTTCAAAAACCCCTCTCCTCAAAATTTTTGGTTGTTTGTGTTTCGGACGTTTTGTTGTTTTGCGGTTGTTTCTATACGGTGATTACGTCCGAGTTAAGAGGGTTGGCGCCAACCCTCTTTACAATCTCCCGCGGC